>NZ_MKWH01000067.1:0-248532 GCF_001899705.1 Sphingobacterium sp. 40-24
ATGATGATAGCGCAGGATGAGAAACAAAAGATCCAAAAAAAGACAGAAATTTTAATAGCCCAGATCAAATTACAATACCTATTTATGTTTTCTATTTGCTTTTTCAACTTCTTTCCTCAACTTTTTCTGGTATTAACCCAGTCGTTATAATTCTTATTTGCGGAACAGCTAAAGAGTGTAAGCAAAAAATCGGATTTATTTTATCTCTCATCTTGGCAACGCTTTTTTATGATGCTAACCTGATATTTAATTGACTATATTTTCTTTCTAAATGAAAAAACCTGTTGCAATACATAGCTGAAAACAGAAACTAATAGCGTCGTAAGTAACGCGGAAGGAGTCGGATAGAAATGAAGTTTTTCAACAAAGAATTTGATACAGATATAATTTAAGACAATACATAGCAATACAACGAGAAAATATCTGAACAGATGTATCCTCCTTTTACGATTTGCTTGTTGACTAAAGACAACATACATATTCAAATAAAATCCCAAGGGAAAGGTAATCAGGAAAGCCACTATAAAAGCTGCAATATGCGGAGTTACCGCTAATGCTTCTGTAAATTGTATAATTTTCTTTCTAAAGATAAAATTATACGATATGAAATAAATAAAGATGTTTAGTGCAGCCACTCCACCACCACAACTTGCATACCTAAATGTTTTGATTGGTATAAAATGAAATAAAATTTTATGGATGTAATCCAATATTTTTATTATTAGATCTTTAGCGACTAAATGAAGTTTTCTTAACAAAATCATATATTATTTCGAGCTGTCTTTTTAGACAGATGCAATACTAGCGTTTTATTTTAATAATTTTCCTTTTATACCAAAGTGAAGCTAAATAAAAACAATCAATATTATTTAGACAAAGTGGGGCTTATATAAAAAGATATAAATGGCCCTTTTTAGTTGACATAGAATGACTGTCTCCAGATCCCCTCTCATTTTGGGTGTCGTAGGTAATTCAACGCATTCCTACACATAATACAGATTTGCGAAAGGCAACTCCAACTTTTCGGTATCTCCTCACTACCGCTTACATACCCCTTCTTTTCCTCAGATTGCGGTGCAAGCCTACCTAATTTTGCTATACATATAAAAGCAAAAACATGATAACAAATCAATTTTTAATGAAGAACACGATGGCAGATATGCGTAACCTATCTGCCTGTGAAATCGTCGCATTGGAAAGCGGCTGCTACTCGGGTGTAGAATTAGTAGGGTATTATGAAAAAGGAGATACACCGTATCCAGTACAGTATATTGTTTCCCAGGAAAGTTTGGTAGACGATGGTGGTAGTTTTATCATAAGTGGAACGATCAGGCTGATGGTTATGGAGCAAGATCTGGATCTCCGGCATTTCGGAGCCGTCGATGATGGAGACGAAGTTTCTTTTACAGGGACAGACAATAAACAGCAGATCGTTCACTTTATCAATTACGTTTCCAGGAGCAGAACGACGGGCTATATCAATGGTAAGTATTCTACTTCTGCATTTCGAATTGATGTCGATAACGTATCGCTTATGTTATCGCCTGGTTCTTATCTCCTTGGTCGCACCGATATGGGATTAAATGAAAAGCTTGTCGGGATCGGTGCAGATACAGTTCATATCAATGCTTATGGAGCCTTTTTTCAAGCACTGGTAAAAACCACTGGTGAGGATAACCACATTATCCAGATCGATACAGGCAAAAACGTAACAATAGAAGGTCTCAAAACTATCGGTGGGGGTGGGGATGGATTTTATATCGGAAGTACATCAACCAATAGACCGACCAATATTTCATTGATAGATGTCAAAACTTACAACGCCCGAAGAAATGGGATATCTTGTATAAATGGTATAAACCTTAAACTTATCCGGCCAGTATGTGAAGGAGCCAAAGGTACCTATCCGATGGCTGGTATCGATATCGAGCCAAATTCTAAAGCAGAGGAAAGAATAGAAGGCCTCTATATCGATAGTCCCATTACCAGAGATAACAATGGTTATGGTGTATTGGTAACATTAGGCACCTATGTCAATGAAGCGGAAAAGAATATAGATATTACCATCGTCAACCATACCTCTGTCCGGGATGGGCAAGATGGCACTAGGGGAGGATTGGGTATTGTAGGTACCGGACATACCTATGACTGGGCTCACAAATGCAATGGCATCGTTAGGTACAGCGGACAGGTATTCCTTCCGGGAGGACCGGGACTTATGTACCACTCGCAAAATCCAGCTTATGCACCCTTGTACGAAGTCGATATTTATATCCAGGATTGTGGAACCAAACAACACGCTGCTAATTATTTTAAGAGCGCTGTACTCGTATATGGCGGAGTAGGTACGGTCAATTTCCCAAATGGCAATCTGACACTGAATGCTAAGATCAGGGATACCAGACCAACTCCACTCACGTTTACAGCTGTTTATATTTATAATCCTAGTCAGGAAATTGAAAATATGAATATGTATGTTGATGCAGACAATAGAACAACTTTTGGCTCGCCATTAGTCTGTAATGCTGCCCATAATTTTAAAGGTAATGTTACCTTCAAGGATGTGCCTTTAGAAGTAGGAACGACCACCGCGGCAACTTCAGCAGTCAATTATTTTGGTACGGACTTATTATTGAAAAACAATATTGGGTTTACATTGCCCTTGAGCTCACAATACGTCGGACAGGAGTTTAAAATCTCGAATGGCGATGCGGTCTATAAAAATATCAAGCTGAGTACGGGTGATAAATGGGATAACGCTAATAGTATCAATACACAGGATATCGTCCTTAATGTAAAACAAAGATTAAAGCTCAAAGCTACGGATCGAGGCTGGCTTTTGGTCGAAACGAACGACACCGTCCGTTATTTCTTTACCAATGGTGTGCGACCACCGCAGATCAGTTATTTATCGGCCGTTCCAACCGACGGTACTTGGGTAAAGGGAGATATCGTATACAATCTCAATGTTGTGGATGGTCAGTCGATGGGCTGGCAGTGCCAAGTTGGAGGTACTCCCGGTACTTGGAAACCCTTTGGTATCGTAAATATGATTAAAGCTAATTCGTCAGCAGACACGGCGGCTGCACCAGGTTCAACCTACATGCAGTCCGAGGTGCAGGGTATATTGACAGAACTTCGTGATCTGAAATCCAAGATGAGGATTGCTGGTATTTTAGTTGTATAGCAATACGGACAGACCTTGAGCAATAGGAGGAATATCCTTGCTTAAATCCATGTGATTCAAGATAAAGGGCGTTCGTTTAGATTTTAAAGAATAAAGACTCAGCTATCAGCATATGGCTGAGTCCTTATTCCTCTTACTTCGACCTTTTTAGATTGTGCCTATACAACAGTCGCTCCAGGAACACATCTCGAAAGTCAATATGTTTATCGTTAATCTTTTCATTGGTTAATATTTCGGAAAAGTACTTTGTCATAGTGGTCGTTTAAAAATTCGTTGTAGCTCTTCACGACTTAGCGATAAGTTGGCATAAATTGGATTAAAAAAGTCAATTCGATCCGCATTGTCAGAACTGGAATCCGAAAGTTGAGAACCTAAAGATCAGTTAAGCCTGATTCTTTTTTTGACTGTTCTATTATCCTTCTTTTAACATTATGATTGCTGTTGTATTTAAGCTTATCTGAACCACATATCCCGCAAGCCCAAACTGTATATCTAAATGGTTTTTTAAGCTGAAATTTATTTTTAGTTATTGGGCTATTAAGGTTTTTACAAGTCTCGCAATAGCATTTTTCACGTTGTTCTCGGGGGATATTTAAGCTTTCCATTTCGACGAAGATTTTCATTTCCTCTAAGATGAATTCTTTTGAATTTTCAAGCGTAAGTCCGTTATTAAATAGGGTTGAATTGTCATATTTCAAATAATCGAGATCCTCGTCAATTTCATAAAAGGCTATATACCTGTAGTTGTATCCGCTCGCGGACACAATTTTCCGCATTTGGCTGAAAGCATATTCTATACTGACCTCTTTTCTTATTGCTTTTTTTGCGATTGTTAGGGCATAGTTTTCTATTAAGTCCTCTTCGCTTTTTGCTATATCTAATTTTAGATCAGCAATAGATTTCCAAAAATAGATTTCGCGTTCTTCCGTAGAAACGTTATCCAAACCAGCTAATATATAGAGGTTTTCACTCTCATAGCCTAAGGTTAAAACGTTGACGGCCCAGACAACCAGGTGTTTACTGTCAAAATACGTCAATGCCCTTTCCGCAAAAATTTCAAGTGTTAATTCTTCAAGTGTCATATGCTATAATTGCAAATTCTCGTTTTACTGTTGTTTAGTTTTAGCTGTTGGATTTAAAACAACTAAAACTAAACAAATATATTCTAAAGATACGCAGGGTACTTGCGCAGTATATTTATTACGATATTTATTTCAAAACTGAGGGAAAATTCGCTATGCTAACCATCAAGTCATCTACACACATATTCTAATGCTACATTATCGCTAGTTTGAGGTATAAAATTTAAATTTGTGAAAAATAAGTCACTATGGATAGTCCAAAAGCGTTGTATTTGGGTGATTTTACCAAGGGATCAGCGGTATCCGCCGAGTTGATCAATCAGGTACAGAGGGATCTCGGCTTTAATCTTCCAGATGATTATATTTCGATTTTGAAGGAATTCAATGGGAGTGAGGGAGAGGTAGGAGACAATAGCTGGTTAAGACTGTTTCCTTTAGAGGAGCTTCAGGAGATAAATGAAAGCTACATCTTACTAATGGAGCAAATTCCAGACTATTTTTTATTCGGTATGGATGCTGCAGATACCGGTTATGCATTCCACAAGGTGAAAATGACATTTCATTCATTTGGTTTAATATCCAATTTTAAAACTGATTATATTGATTTTTGCGGAAATTCATTTTCCGAATTTTTAGAAAATCTATATTATTCGAGATCAAGATAGGATCTATTGATTAAGGGTGAGGTTAGATATTACGGTGGCTTATATCATATTATTTCGGAAATCCATGATCAGTGATTTCGAACAATTTTGACCATAAAAATAATGTCCTCTCGGATTCCTTCCAGATCTTGGGAGCACAACGTTGAGAAAATGTAGAAAGTACTATTTTTATTTGTTCGGTATATGCATAGGATTGACTATCTAAGATATCCATGTATAGTCGCGTTTTATCACCTTCCACTTTCCATTAATTTTTTCTAGGATAAAATCATAACCCTGACCGCAAAGTGCTCCGCATACGTAGTCTAACGATACAAATGCTTTTTTGTGATCATGCGACATGATAGGCAAGTGAAATGTATATCTTGACAGAAATTGCTCGGTCGTTTCTGTTTTTTTATGGTATGCCACGTTATATTTCTTTTTTATGTGTAGTGGAATAAGTACAGTATCCCTTCCTTTGACCTGATTGAGGTAGCCTGTAGAGTCCAGCTGGCTATGGCCTACTAAGCCCAGCAATTTTTGGATCCTCAGGCCGCCGGGCATAAAGTCTTTGTCGTAGGCATTATATAGGGAGTCCTTGATGAACCATTTGTGAATATAGGCCATTGGTCTATTAGTTTTAGCTACTTCATTTGAAATGGAGTTATAGGCAATTACAGCATCCAAAATTTTAGCATAATCATCTTCAACAACTGTATAGTCAAATGCTTGTTTTTGGATTTTGACTGGTACCTGTTTTTGCTCATTGCTTTGGCATGCTATGATGAAAAATAAAAATGGTATTAAAATGTATACTTTCATAAATCTATCCAATGGTTTAAAAGACGATGCCAAAATGATTTCTTTTCCATAGTACAATTTACTAAATTCATACATCAGGTTTTTATTTATGATACAGTATTTAACAGACGATCAAATCAGAACAAGGCTTACACTGGGAAAATCTGTAGAGCAGTGGCTGGATGATGTCCAGGAAGATGATTATACCATTCTTAAATGGTTAAGTATTGATAAGGAAAACGATGAAAGTTTTTCTGTAGCCTATTTTGAATGCTTTGATGAGGGGAATGAAGATTTCATGGATATCTATGCGTTTTCATTGATTGATTCTGATGAACCTTTTGGCGTAATTCATACTTTTCCTTCAATCGTTGATGCGTTAGAATTTGCCACATTCAGCTATAAAGCATCTTCTCATAGATATATTTCTGCAGGAATGATTCAGGAAGAATATAGGGATTATATTAAACGCTAATTTTATCATCGCATTCAAGATCTATTGATTTAAGGAGGGAAGAAAGTAAGGAAGTTGTTCCAATATAATAATGATGAAAGACCAAGATTTATTTATTAAGGAATTGATCGATTTGTTTCCGAGTTTGAAGGAGGAGCTTTTAGATGAAGATTACAGGGCGTCTATTACCTTTCAAATGGGCAGTTTCAAGCGATTTATGCAGGAAGCGATAGCTAAAAATGACGGGGATAAGTTTGGTGCTATGGTAAATTTTTTAACGAAGAATTTGCCTTTAGTTGATAAGCGGGTTCAAAATGCCATTTATCTAAGTTTTTTGGGTAAATTGGATTTTTCTGAAAACCCCCATCTAAAAAAACGGTTAGAACAGCATTTAGGTGAAGCCTATACTGCTATAGATAATTACAATAATTCTCCAGTTAATGATGAGGTAAAGAATTTTTTGAATAAATAAGAAACATCGCGGCGCTGATTAAAAAATCAAATATGCAAGATTCAATTATGATAAAAGACGCACTTTGGAGCCAGTTTGGAGCTAGTTTAGACATGCTCGAAAACGCGATCCATATGTGCCCCGATGAACATTGGGACACCGCATTAGATTTTTGGTACATGTCTTTCCACTGTCTCTTTTGGACAGATTATTATTTATCTGTAGAACCTAATAAATTTGAACCACCAAAACCGTTTACATTTTCAGAATTTGATCCAAAGGGCAAAAAACCGGACCGGACATATACCAGGTCAGAAATTCTTGCGTATTTGGAGTACTGCAGACAAAAAGCTAGAACGCATATAGAAGAACTCACACCGAGCAGAATGAATGCACGTTGGATCAACGAATCTAAAAACTTTTCTTGCCTTGAGATTCTATTGTATAATGTGCGGCATATTCAGCATCATGTTGCACAATTGAATTTATACCTTAGACAGACTATTGATCGTGCTCCGAAATGGGTATCTCAGGTGAAAGAATAAACCAGTGCTAAGGCCGGGGTTCATTCCATTGAGGTATACCGATAAACATATCATTGATGAATTTCTCTGTATATGATTGCATTCCAGTTTCCTCCTTATCAAAGTATGCTTTTATTTTTGAGCAGACTTTAGAGTCGTAGCATAACTTGACGCGGAAGTTTTCGACCCATTCAGCCCGTATAACGATGGTAATTAATTTTTTCGTATCTCTGGACAAGCCGATTACGGTAATATCTTGGCACATCCCAGCATACCAATCGATAATATACACTTTGGTGCCCGGGCTAAACTGTTTCGTGCCATATCGGGTTTGCAATTTTCCTTGGCCATAGCTAATTTCCTGTTTGATGTTAGCTACTAATGTCCATAATGGTATCGATTCTAAATGATCCATATTGATTTAGTTCTATTTTAATCCAATAAGACTGCCCTTTTCTTCAAATACTCAAAAATGATCGTCGAACAGGCTTAAACATTTATGGTATTGAATTTATATAGGGGCTAAAAAACAATAAAGCGCCCCAATTAAATTAGGACGCTTGGCTAAATGCTATTTATTTAACCGGCTATACTAATATAGCTGTAATAGTTCATCATACCAAATCATTTTGACAGGTCTTATTTCAAGTATTTCGCAAATTTTACAGTTTCCTTATAGTTTTACGGGAGCCCCCCCTCCCGACTTTTCGGTATCTCCTCACTACCGCTTACTTACCCCTTCTTTTCCTCAAATTGCAGCGTAAGCCAGCCTACTTTTGCTATATACTTAAAAGGAAAAAATATGGCAAAACACAATTTAATTAAAAACAGCTTGACAGATAAAAGTAATCTGTCTATAAGCGAAATCTTGGCGTTAGAAAGAGGATTCTTAAAAAAAATAGAATGTCATTTAATCAATAATAGAATTATCATTTGTTGAGGTGGCAAGTTAATCGAGTTTAATCATTAATAATAAATAACATGAAAAGTAAATTTTTATTACTCCCAATTTTAATTTCAATCTTATCAGGTTGTTCAAAAAGGGTAGATGAGCCCTTTATTCAGGAAGAAGGCATTGGTTTAGATAGTTTATATCAACAGCCTCAAAATCCATTTATGGGAATCCCTGAAAAAATGTCGGTCGTTCACGTTCGGACCAGTGCAATTAAATATAATCCTTGGCAAAAATTTTATGTATCGCCGGTTAAAGCGACAATTATTATGTGGCCTAGTGATGATAAGACCCTTGCCATAAAAGATGTAGATCAGGCACTTAAAGGAATAGCAGTTGATACGAAAACAAATACAGAAGTGAAAACAGAGAATATCACAAAAAGCTCTGGAATTCAGTTGCAAGATTATCGTCCCGGAAAGTATTTAATCGCTGTGATTTTGGATGCAGATGCGGAATCAGGTAAAAGATCTTATAGTAGTCAAGAGATTACATTGAGAGAGTACGGGAAGATTTACATGCATAAAATCTTTTCTAAAGATGCAAGAGATGGAGAATTTGAAAAGTGGTCACCTAAATTAATTGAAAAATGAAAACTAAAATAAACCTTATAATATTATTCTTATTTGTCCTTTGTTCAAATAAACTAATCGGGCAAATTATATCAGGGGAAGCGAATCCTTGTCCAGAAGTTAACTATCAATATTCATTTAGCGGGGCTTCGTTTAATAACTATTTCCTATGGTCTGTGGTGGATGGGACGATTGTTAGCCAAAATACAAATACTGTAGTTGTTAGATGGAATAGAAATATAACTGATGAAGGTAAATGGAGGCTCCGTGTTCAGTACGAAACCTTTGGAACAGGCGGGACATCAGGTGGATCCACTTATAAAGATTTGGATGTTAAAGTCAAGACTGCATCTCGATACAATATCAGTGGCGATAAGGAAATCCCGGGTAATTTTACGGGAACTAAAACTTATACAGCCAATATTGTCAATCCGAATTTTCCTGCTGCTTCATTTTTGTGGACGACAAACACAGGAATTCAAACTATCACAACAGCACCAACAATCAATTTGAACATAAATGATACGCAGCTGAGGTCGATTATGGTGGCAGGAAAAGCATCAAATTGTTCCGAATGGGGTGAAATGTCTAAAATAGATGTATATTTTACTTCTATTATTACTGGCCCAGCGCAGACATGTGCCGAAGATATTTATACTATTGTCAACCCAGGTATAGTAACACTTGAAAATGCGACTAACGTTGCGACACTTACGGCATTGGGCAACAATCAGTGGAAAGTAACTCGAATTGGTACAGCAAATGGCACTGTCAAATTGAGATCGGCTGTAAATGGAAGAATATATGATAAAAATATAATGGTAGGGGGCAGCACTGTAATAGGATTTGAAAACTTAGATCATTTAGAGGCTTATGATTATGAAACATTTAAAGTGCTACAAGGTACTGGTAATGTCAAGTACGAAGGTAGCATGAATCTTAATAATTATGAATCGGCCGGTCAAACGAGTTATTCTTGGTCTTTAGTTTCTAAATCGGCTGGGAGCCCGATCGTATCTTGGACTGCCAGTGGGAATTATGTGCAGGTCAGTTCTAGGGGGGCAGGTGGTTGGCTTGTTCTACAATGTGTGATTACCAATGGCTGTAGTATAGAGACAAGAAATTATAGATTTTACTTTGGAATAGAACCTCTTATGCCGTAGTCAAAGGAATGTACACTATTGTGCTCTTTCGAAGATCTATCAATATTGCGGTCTAGAAGTAATGGATTCAGCTACAAAGCAGCTGAATCCCTTCTTTATTTTACTTCGAATCCCCCGGTTTGTGCTTGTGCGGTTTCAAATCCGGATGTTTGGGTTTCGTTTCGGGAGTAACCCGTCGTCTTTTGTCGGGAGTGCCATCTGGTTTGTTTGGCTTTGGCCCCGGTTTGATTGCTTTAATTGTTTCCATATAAAAAATGTTTTTATCTAAAATACAGTTAGATAAAGAGCGTTTTTTATGGCAACCCGTAGAGTGTAAATAATCATCAATGATATCCTAGCTTCATCACATTTTCGGATGAATTTAAGTTGTCCTTGTAGGCAACGACAATCACAATGTCTTGCACTATCAGTTCCATAATAGGAACTTTGAAATATGATTGAAACATTTCAAATCACCTTCAATATTCCGAGGGAATTACAAGGTAACGAAAGTAAACTGAGGTGTTATCTTGGAAGTAAGGAGGAGGAGCTAAGATGAAAAGTTGTTTTGGGGCCCGATTAAAGGATGTCACTGTACCATCATTTGACAAGTGTTTTGCCATATATCATTTGGTTTATACCTAAGATTCGTAAAGACCAAATCGGTAGAAACAAATAAATTTTAAAGAAAGACCCCCCTTTCCAGTAGAGTGGTGCAAAAGTAGAAAAAATTATTATATTTCAAATATTCAAATGATTGAAAATGACTGTTTTGTGATGGGATATTTATTAGTCGAAATAATGTAAAATTACTGAATTTAAAGTTATCCACATTTACAAAATTAAGAAAATCAACAACTTACAATCAATAATATGCAGCAAACGCATTCTCTGATAAATTTTTGCCCAAAATGTTGAAAAGTCAAACTACCGCATCGAAAGAAAATCATTGATATTTGTTGTAGAAAGATAAAAGCCACATGGGCGTGTGGCTTTTAGATCTTTGGGACAGGTCCAAGCCCGTCTCATATTTGATTTTTCAAAAGTAAATATTTACGCTAACTCGTAATAATTTATTAAAAAAAATGACAATTGGTTTGGCTCCCCTAATTTAATGAGTTTAGTGACCTCTTAACTCATATTATTCTAAGATGATTCGTGAGAATACAACGGATCTTTCAAAACTAGGTTTTGGAGGAAATGGGAGGAGTCTGCATGCCAGAATTGCAGCAAATTTGATGGTAGAATATTGTAGAAAAGGAGGTTGTGATGAAATTGTCATGTAGACAGCTAGATTTTGCACAGGAGAATCCGAAAGGGATGGCGCAAATGTTACAACAGAACACCATTATTAAAGGTGGTTTTAATAAAGTGACACATGAAGTGTGTTATTCGCTTGCAAAAGGAATAGTTGATTATAATGATGCAAAGGTACTTCTTGAAATCAGGTTGCGAGATTCTTTCAAAGATAACAAAACGAATCGTAAGAGGAGAGAATTGTGCCAAGTTGTATTGTATAATTTCTATACATTTCTAGTGCAAGAAGGTCTTACTTGTGTCCTCAATTTCTCTGAGATTAATTTAAGAGTGAAGGATGGGCATATGATTGGTGGCCATAGTTGCGCAATATTTAAAGATTTAAATGGAAATCCTGTTGGAGTTGTTTTAACAGATAGGGAATTTGACTTTGGCAGCACTTTACGATTACCTATCGAACAATATTGGATAGCGAGGAAGATGAAGGCCAGCAGTCCGTCTGCTGTAAGAGTATTTGTTTATAATACACTCGAACATTCCTATAACAAGCCGATTTCTTTTTCCGATGAAAGGATTCAATATGTGTTACAACGATGCAGCGAGGTTATAACTACAGTTGAAATCGAATTAAAGGAGATTGGATAATTAGATGTGCCATTCTTGAATGGCACATCTAAATTTTTTTGTTGTGGATATTTGTTAGACTTATTTAATGAACATAGAATTAACTAGAGAATTTTTTCTTTCACGAGAAAATTGGAAAGATTTTATTATGCCATCTTTGGCAATTGCAATCCCTATTTTTATTACATTAATTATTACTCATTTAGATCGTAAAACAAATGCGAAAAATAGGTTAGATGATTTGGCTCGATACGAAAAAGATAAAATGGAAATGCTTTTGGAGGAGGAAAATCAAAGGAATGCTACAATTACAACAAAAACCGAAATTTTTAAAGATCTGATTACTAAGTCAATTTTTAATATTGAAATACATTTGATGACCCTTGAAGGGTTGATAGATAAATCATCTTTTGAAAAATTGAAAAGCTTATCTGTAGCTGTTATGGTAAACGACTATATACAGGCTCTACTTAGGTTTAATTTAAGCGAGATTGACAAAAACTTTGATCAAAAAACATCTCTTCAATTTTTGAATTCCATTAAACTTATCGATCGAATGTATGAAGAGTTTGTCGAATGGAATAATTTTTACAGATCGAATTATATTCAAAATTCTCGAGAGTTTGATGTTGCATTGCACCGTTTACTTTTTGAAATAGAAAGGCTGAGATATGATCAAGATTTTGATAAATTAATTTTTCAAAGTCTTGACGATTTTAAAATAAATTACGACCAGTATGTGGATAGCTATCATTCAATTACCTCTTTTTCTTCTGCAAAGATGGTAAGTATTTTGAAGGAAAATTTTGTCACACAAGATTTCATCAAGTTAGATGGAAAATATGCATACTTACATAACTTATTGTTAAATTTAGAAATATCACTTTTGAAACTGGAAAGACTCTCAGAAAATTCAAAGCTGATGCTAAATGCGATTAAGTCAGGATTGACAACACATGTTGGTGTATTAAATAAGATAAAACAAGCTTTACATAATGAATCACTATAATGGATGTAAGGAATAAATATCGACACGAAGAGTATGATGATATTACTGCGAGTGTGGCAAAAGCGATGTTAGTTTTAGGTGATAACGTGTGATAAGAACTAATTTTCGGACGAGTATTTCTATAAAGGAGAAATTCCTACATCTGTTATTAGATATATTAGTAGTATTATAGATGCAAAAAGGACGGTGAATTTGAAATTTCATATGATTGATAGTCATACCCTGACATATAAATATAAAATCAGTTCTAAAACACTAACAGACATGATTGAAAAACCAAATACATTTTATACGTATAACCTTCTTTTCGGAATATTTTTATTTCTTGTAACACTTACGTTTAGAACGAAAATGATTTATGGTGTTGTTGATAAGGTTGATCAAGCTTCTACCATTATAGCCGTATGGAATTGGCTCATGCTCGTAAGTTTAGCTATCGCTGCTCTTCACACTTTGTTATTTACTTATAAAAATGGAGGGATTCAATTTGTGTTTCTAAGTATAATAGTAATAATTTGTTTGATTATAACTATTATAGGAATGTTCCTTATTCCGTCGGGAGCAATTCTGTCATAATTTTCGTAAATTTACCCTATGAACCAACTGTCTCAGTTACCAAAACATAAACAAGACGAATTAACTGAAATTGTAGAGATTATCTGCGAAATCACAAATCCGGCTAAGGTAATTTTGTTTGGAAGTCACGCCACTGGCAAGTGGGTAGAGGATGAGTACATCGATAAAGGAACAACCTATACCTATATTAGCGATTACGATATTTTGGTGGTTCTATGTGACAAGGAAAAAGGTGAAGAAGTTGAGATTGCGAGTAAGATTGATAATCGTACAGGGAAGTTTAAAAATGAGGTAAGCGCGATTGTACATTCAATTTCCTATATCAACAGTGGTTTAGAGAGAGGTCAATACTTTTTCAGCGATATTGTCAAAGAGGGGATCACGCTCTATGATAGTGGAGAATATACATTTGTTGAAAGTAAGCCTTTGACTAACGAACAGCTGAAACAACTTGCTATTGAGGATTTTAATAAATGGGTGAAAAGTGGCTCAAGGTTTTTAAAGGCCACGAAATTATTGTATGAAGAATTTCAAGCAGACAAACTCCCCTTAAATGAGGTGGTTTTCATTCTAAATCAAACCGCGGAAAAATTTTACGGAGGAGTTTTATTGGTCTATACAGGATATAAACCCAAGACTCACCGGATTAGGGCATATCGTAAATATGCCAAACACATATCACAAGACCTTTACAATGTTTTTAGATACCCACGAACAGATAGCGAAGAAAATAGGTTGTTTAAAATCCTAAATAATGCTTACATCGACGCTCGATATAAAGATGATTACTTTATTGATCCCGATGATTTGAAAAAATTAATTAGTAGAGTTGATAAACTAGAAGATGTGGTGACTAGACTTTGTGAAGAGCGTGTTTCGCAACTTTAAAGATCTAGGATTTTCTGTTTTTTCTTAATGGCAGATGTTTGGGAATTTTGATCTTGAAATCAAATATTTCAGATGGTTGGATTTCTAATGCTTTGCAAATCGCGATGAAGCCACTTACCGACATATTGTTACTTCCGCGTACAATTCGATAAACTTGGCTGTAACTAAATCCAGTACGATCTTGGATATCCTCAAGGGTAATTTCTTTTTTATTTGAAATAGCCCAAAGTTTTTCCCTAATAATTTCTAAACTTTCCTTGTCTATGTACTGCTCAGCCATAAACAAATAGACATTTAAAATAATAATTTTATTATACCAAATTTGGAATAATTATGTTGTTTTTTCTTATATTTGTATAGTCATTCATCGGTAACAGCGTGAGAAACTGAAAACCAAGACGAATGAACATTATAAGCTTAAAAGAATACAGAAAATATTTAGAAAGGGCCTCCCTTATTTATATAAGAATATGGTCGCGTAGTTTCTCACGCTCAACCATTGAGCAAGGGAGGTTCCTTTTCTATTTAACATATATCAAGGGGATATTTTTTAAGGATCCATTGATTCTAAAAAAATGTCCTCCGGAATAGTTTTTAAATAATTATTCCTTTTCGAATTCTGGTTTGGAGAGGAATAAATCAGTCTATAAAAAGCCTGATATTTTTTTTACTGGTGCGGTATCGTTTCTATTAATCTCCGTGTAATTGTTTTATAACCGCATTTGATACACCATTTTATTTACCACGCGTAACTTTTTTTCAAAGGGACCATCATATGCGTTAATTTAACGTAATGGGATCATTTTGCTTAAAGTTATGCCCTAAAAACTTAAAAAATGAAACCCAAATGCAATTACAATCTCGCTTTAGAAAGAACGCTTTATCACGTTCATGAATCTGATTATGACCCATTAAAAGACACCGAAGCTTTTTGGAAACAATATTCAATTGGCCTAATCAGAGACAATCTTATTGAACTTCAATCAAAAGTAAATTCAGAACAGCTTTCTGGATTCTCACTAGCCTTATTGAAAGCTCTCGCTGCTTATCTAATAGCACATGTGAGCAATTTGGATTTGACTCCACTATCTCTTTCAGAAGTTTTCGAAACTAGCAAAGAAGAGCTAAAGGCACCCAAGGAAATTTCCGATTTTTTTCGGCGCGTATCCTCATCCAATACCAATTCCTGAAATGATGAAAAAATTAAAACTACAATCCAATAGCAGCACACTGCTATATATTCAAATACTAAAGATCACGGTACTTGCTATCTTCTATATTATTGTTTCTATGTTTAGTTTATCAGCTCAGACGCCCCGCAAGAACAGCGGGGCCGATGGGCTATATAATTTCGTACTACAGGGTACTGTGGTCTCTGCTACAGATGGAAAGCCCTTGCAGGGTGTATCGGTACGTGCAGAGGCCCAGAAGCAACGGACATCATCCTACAAGGATGGTAGTTTTACTCTTCCGGTTAAACATAGAAACGGGACGGTAAAATTTACTTACATAGGCTACAAGCCCATTGAAGCCGAATACTCCGCCGGAGTATCATTAACGATAAAGATGATACCTGTAGAGAATCAATTGGAGGAAGTGGAGGTCGTCTCCACGGGTTACCAAAAGATCCCCAAGGAAAGGGCGACAGGTAGCTTCGAATTCGTCGATAATAAACTGCTCAATCGCAAGGTATCTACCGATTTTGTGAGCCGGCTGGAGGATGTCGTGCCTAGCATCTCGAGCACGAAATTCTTTTCAGAAAATAAAGGGCGATTGCTCAATATTAATGTTCGCGGAGTGAGTACAATGAATTCCGAAAGCTGGCCCCTGGTCGTTATCGACGGCGTTCCTTACCCCAATAATTTTGATCTGCTCAATGGCAACTTTATGAATATCAATCCCAATGATATCCTAAATGTAACGGTACTGAAGGATGCATCAGCTTCTTCCATCTGGGGTGCACAGTCCGGCAATGGTGTGATCGTCATCACCACAAAACGGGGGAAATATAATCAGCCTTTCCAGATAGATTTTAATTCCAATGTTACCATCGGGGAGAAACCGGATCTATATTATGCCCCACAGATGGAAAGTTCGGATTATATTGATCTGGAGCAATTGCTCTTTGACAAGGGCTATTGGACATCACGTATCAAAAGGTATAACGGCAGTATGACACCTGTAATCCAATTGCTTAAAAAATTCAAAGAAAATAGCATAACATCGGATGAACTGAAAAGTGAACTGGATATGCTGCGCAATGTAGATGTCAGAAAGGACTATCTAACCTATATGTACCGCCCTTCTGTGGCGCAGCAATACAACCTGCAGATGCGCGGCGGTGGGGAGAAGCTCAACACTTCGTTTTCCTTCGGCTATGATAAAAATCTGGATAACCTGATTACTTCTTCCTACGATAGGTTCACAGCAAAAAATAATACGCAGCTCAATCCAGTGAAGAACCTGACCATTGACCTCGGACTTACCTATACCGAGTCTCATAACAAGCAGAGTTATATTCCAATGGGATATAATATGATGGTACGCAATTATCCTTACCTGCGGCTCGCAGACGAAAAGGGAAATCCGCTGGAAGTGGATGCCATAGCACTCAACCCGATATTTAGGGATACAGTTGCAGGTGGAAGATTGCTCAACTGGGATTACTACCCCCTCAACGAGCTCGGTCAGACCCATCAGAATACTTCCGTACGTGAAACTTTTGCCAATGTCTCACTAAATTACCAATTGCTGCCCTCGCTAAAGCTGAGCATGTTGTACTCCTATCTGCGAGCCTATCAGCCAACGGAGTCCTGGCGGGGTATCGGATCTGTACAGCAGCGCGAATGGCTTAATTACCATACCGCATGGAACGGGGAGGGGGTGACTTTTCATTATCCCGTCGGGGACTATCTGAATAAGCTTCACCGAACCAATAAATCACAGCAGGGCCGTATACAGATGAATTGGAACAGGGAATGGAAAGGTAAGCACCGCTTAGATGCTATCGCAGGAGCGGAATTCCGCATGGTTTCCAGTGATATGATCTCCTCTGTGTTCTATGGTTATGATCCTGAGTATCTTACCTTTCAACCTGTCGAATACGGTAAAAGAGTACCTTATCTAAATGGAATCGCCGGCTCTACAGCCCTGATCGATGCCAGCCAGATCGAGGCCTATGAAAACAGGTATGTCTCTTATTTTTCTAATGCGGCATATGCTTATAAAGATAGATATACCCTCAGCGCAAGCGTCAGGAAGGATGCTTCCAATATTTTTGGCGTAAAGTCCAATGACAAGGGGCAGCCATTCTGGTCCCTTGGGGCCTCATGGCTTTTATCAGCGGAGCAGTTCCTAAAAAATAAAGCCATAGACTTGCTCAAGCTCCGCGCTACCTATGGCTATAATGGTAATGTGAATAACAGTGTCGCTGCCTATCCGATCATTTATCTGTCGACATCCCCCCATTATATGACCGGACAGAGCTATGCCAGTATCCAGTCGCCACCAAATCCCAAACTCCGATGGGAGCGCGTGGGTATGTGGAATTTTGGTCTCGACTTTAGCATGCTCAAAAGCCGATTGTCCGGCGCAATAGAATACTATATCAAAAGGCCTAAAGACCTCATCGCTGCAGGTGAAGTTGATCCGACCACGGGCTTTGCATCCCTCACTATCAACAGTGGTAACCTCGACGGTAGGGGAGTGGATGTTATGCTCAATTTCACTAATATCAAAAAGCAGCAGTTCAGCTGGATGACCAATCTGGTTTTTTCCTACAATAGGACTAAGGTGACCAGATCTTATATTAGCAACAATGTGGCGCGGAACTATATAGCAGGGATCGGTGCTTCCTTGGCGACCCCCATCGAGGGTATGGATCTCTATAGCCTGCTGACTTTCCCCTGGGCGGGGCTCGACCCAGCAACGGGTGCACCGCAGGGGATTGTCAAAGGGGAGGTCTCTAAAGATTATGCTGCTATCGTGTACGACTCCAAAATCGAGGATGTGGACAACCATGGAAGTAGGGTTCCTCTGTATTTTGGCTCATTCCGAAATACATTTAACCTGAAAGACTTTGAGCTATCTTTTAATATCGGGTACCAGCTGGGACATAAATTTATTCGGAAATCGTTCGACAATCAATCCTTTATTGATCAGGGAATTGGTCACGCAGATTATGCGCTGCGGTGGCAGAATCCGGGCGATGAGCTCCGGACAGATGTACCTGCGTTCAATTATCCCAATGCATTGTATTCGTCGGATTTCTACCGCGCCTCGTCCGCGCTGGTTAGTTCTGCCAGCCAGATCAAATGGAAAGACATCCAACTGAGCTGGCAACTGCCCATGATGGCAAAATTGCCTGTAAAAAATGCAAGGTTGTATGCTTATGTGCAAAATATCTGCACGCTCTGGCGTGCCAATAAATGGGGGGTAGACCCGGATTTCGGAACCAATATTCCATTGCCGCGTACGTATTCCCTAGGTTTTAACTGTAGTTTTTAGACTTATGAAAATTTATCTATTATTATCCATTATGCTTTTACTCAGCTCATGCAATGAGTTTCTGGACAAAAAGCCGAATCAAAAAATGGTGGTACCAAAGACCCTTACGCATGCAGATCTATTGCTGAACGATTACTCGACAATGAACACTGTGTATCCGACCTGGGGTCAGATCGCTTCGGACGATTCCTATCTCAGTACAGCCAGTTGGCAATCACTCTCCGATGCGGATGAAAAACAGACTTATATATGGGCAGACGATGACATTATGTCTTCCATGCAGTGGCAAAGTGCCTACAAAGCAATTTATCAGGCTAACCAGGTTCTCAAAATCCTTGCGGATATTGCCAGCAAAAGCGCGGATGCAGACTACCGGAGAGTTGAGGGTGGAGCTTATTTCTTTAGGGCTTTTGCGTTTCATCAGCTCGCAGTAGTCTATGCACCGCCTTATGAGGCCGGGAAAGGAGCACAGGCGCCTGGTATACCGCTCAAACTTGATCCTGAACTAGGTGGAGTCTCTTCAAGGGCTAGCTTGGAGGATACCTATAACCGTATTGTAGATGATTATAAGAAGGCGATAACCCTATTGCCCGCTACGGAAACAAAGTTGGGCCGCCCTACAAAAGCGGCTGCTTATGCTGGTCTAGCACGTGTATATCTTGATATGAGCGACTTTCAACATGCATTTAATTATGCCGGTTCGGCACTCGAGGTCAAAAATTATCTATTGGATTTTAATGATCTTGCCCCCGGTAGCTCGCAGCCCATTTCCAGGTTTAATTCAGAAGTGATCTTTCCGGCCTCCACAACGCTGGCCGGGGCCCTGAGCCAGTATTCCGCACGTGTGGATACAGGATTGTTGGCCCTCTACAATGAGGGGGATCTTCGAAAGATTGTTTTCTTTCAGGCTGCTCCGGAAGCTGATGGTAGCCACCTGTTCAAAGGATCGTACGATGGAAGCGATACTGGTATATTTGTCGGACTGACGACAGGTGAGACCCTACTGATCCGCACTGAGGCAGCAGTAAGGCTCGGGAAAATAGAGGAAGCATTGAGTTCCTTAAATACGCTGTTAAATAAACGCTGGTCCAAGAATTCGTTTTCCCCGATCACAGAAACCAATCCAGATCGCTTGTTAAAAATTATTCTTCAGGAGCGGCGCAAAGAGTTGGCTTTTAGAGGTAGACGGTGGGCCGACCTCAAAAGGTTAAACCTAGATGCCAGTTCCTCGACCACCTTAAAGCGGATAATTGAAGGCAGGACATATATATTGGAACCTAATTCATTAAAATACGCGATCAAAATACCCAAAACCGTCATTGACCTGTCGGGGATGACACAAAATCAGAGATAGCCATGAAAAAATATATAATACATATCGTAATTACACTGCTGGGAATGGGTACTGTCTATGGACAGTCCGATCCTTTACTACTCTTTCGCAAACAATTGAAAGTAGGTGATAGTTTTCCGGCAATTCAAGTAGAAAACTGGCTGTTCGGTACCAGCGCCACTAAAAACTTGGTTAGTAATGAGAAGGTGGTGCTACTGGATTTTTTTGATACGTACTGCACCGCTTGTATAGCGTCCATGCCCAAACTCAAAAAGATACAGCAGGAGATGTCCGATAAAGTACGGATAGTATTAGTGACCTGGCAGGATCAGGCAACGATAGAACGATTTTGGAAAAACAACGCATTTATCAGGGAACATAAGATCGAGCTCCCCCTTATCTATGCCGATACCGTATTGAAAAGGTATTTTCCACACCGTGCTATTCCTCATGTCGCCTGGATTTACAAAGGAAAAGTGCAGGCAATAACGCATTCCGATTTCATTTTGGAAAGCAACATCCGCTCGCTATTCAAAAATAATAAAGTTCAGTTGCCCTTGAAAAATGATTTTGAAGTACGGGAGATGCCTTTGGCTCCGGCAGCAGATTCCAAAGCATTTAGTACAATCATTCGTTTTTCCGGGTATCAGGATGGCAGACCCGCTAGCAGTTATTCCAGTCAGTTGGATACGATCACGGGCTATTACAGGACCTCTTTTATCAATCAGCCAATTTTCGGGACTTACATCGCGATATGGAGCCGGATAAAAAAGACGCTGTTTTTAAAAACCGATGCCCGGATCAGCTGGCAGGTATCGGACTCCAGCCGTTATAAAAATTTTGGCGGCTCAGGTACCGGACAGATCTGGCTGGCTCAGCATGGAATCTGTTATGAAAGGTTTGACAAACAACCGGAAACAGATAGCCTGAAGGCCGTCCGTGTACTCCATGACCTTAATAATTGGCTTAATATCGATGTGCGGTGGACTTCGCGCAGCAGGAAGGCTTGGGTGATAGAGGGGAAATATAAACCTGCAAAAGTGGTACTGGATGGTCTGAATATGGAGGGCACTGGAGTGCTCGCGTTTTACTTAGATCTCGCAGGTAAGTATCCTGTTGCCGTGGACCGCGTAAATGTCAAAAAGCAGATCATACTACCGGAATTTAAAAATCTTGTGGAATTGAACCACCACCTGAAACATTATGGATTAAAAGTTGTAGAAAAAGTTGTTGACATTGAAGTCCTGGAATTCAGTGATAGAAAATAACAGAGGAGGGGCGCCCTGGGCGTCCCTCTATCTATAACAATGTATGCTGTTTTCCTACGAGTCCTTGAGACTTACATTCGTAGAAGCAGACCTGTTGTCCAGGGCAATGATCATTTCGTTTTTCAACGCATCTGTCAACTGTGGCTTATTATTGCTATCGGGTGTAGCTTGCACAGCACAGATATGATCAGTACCCGCACAGGAAGGTTGGCTTCCCTGAATGGTATAGTCATTTGGAACTGTAGGATTACCGCCTGGATTTAATGAAAACCATGCCATAACGACCTCCGTTCTTTAATGATTAAAAACTATCATAATTTACTCCAAATTGGTCACGCCCCATTGCTGGAACGGCTGTGCTGTCTCAAATCCCTGAGCCCGCAATCAGCATTTTGTGTTGGCTGTACCCCTGCGGGAAATACCGCAAATTTATTCCGAAACCATTTCCTGTTTTTCCCCATGTCCTTAATCTTTTAATTTTTCTTCTTTCGTTAAATCAAAGATATTGTAGAGTTTTTGGCCGAAACAAGGACATCAGGTGGCCTAAAAATTACTTTCGTCGTACATGTAGTCGTTTAGCCCGCCGAATAGTTCGTACCGACATATGTAATAGCCGGGCCTGCTGGGTTTGTGTAAGTGCATGACAGAGCTGCGGCAAATGATCCGCAAAATAGAAATAACGATCTGCGGCAATAAGCAATGAATCCATTACCCGAAGATGGTCAAGCTGGTATTTTTTCTTATTGACTAATAGATCAATCAATGCATCAATCGCTTTTTCCTGGTTGCGATAGGGCGCTATTGCTTTGTAGGGAATCTTTAAGACTAACCCCGATCTTAAACAAACTATATCACCCAAAGCAGGACTTTTGCTAAAAAAATGCATCGTCGTAAAAAATCCCATAAGTGGAAGCGCTACCGTCATAATCAGTCGTTCATCCCGGTCAGGGCAGTAACGCTCTTTGGCCAATATGCCCACTAATACAATGTGGAGCGCGGATTGCATATGCGGCATTTCCGATAGGATCTGACCTCTTTTCATCGGTATAATCTCACTATTTTTTAATAGCCAGCGCTTATGAAAATCCTCAAGACCGGGATGTAATTTTTCCCAATAGCTGTAAAATGTCACAAGCGAATCGTTTCGTGAATAGTATGTTCCCATTTAGTTAAATCGTTATTATACTATGGCATAGCATATTCAATAATAGGCAATTGCTCATAAGGTTTATATATGTTTTCTGTATTCAATTAAAAACGAATTTCGAATAGAGTAAATTTAGATCCTAAGAAGTTTATTCAAAAGGTAATTGTTTTACTTGGGGGTCTGTGTTTAGGTAAATATATTACCTATGTTGGTCCTGTTTAATTATTTCGCCTATTCTTGAAGAGCTGTTTGACAAGATCACCAAAAAAAGTGTGCAAAATAAACTTTATTCTTACCGCTGTCAGCATAAGCCGAAAAACTATTACCAGATAGAGCCTAAACTGGTAGATAAAATAAAAAGTAGATTCAAAATGGATTAGCAAAGGATCAATATTTTACTTTTGGCTGCCTCTTGGTAAAAATTTTACCGTTAGATAAATCTTTTGGTAAAATGCTTGTTTTATATAAAGTTTTATTTTTAATCAAATAAGATTTATATTATATTTAAAGTTTATTATTTTACATAATTAACTTAAGCCTTATCCAGTTTATGCAGCCTGATATCGAAATACAACTTATCCTGTTTCAGATTATCGAAGAAAAAATAAAAGATCCTGGTCGAGCAACTGCGGAAATGATGGAATTGCTCAGCATTGAAAAACGTTCGCTGCGCAATCGACAAAGGGGGACTACGTATTTGACTGGTCCCGAATTTTTTAGGCTTGCTCGCCATTTCGATATCCGTATGTGCGATATCGAGCTAAAACTGCAAGAACGGGCTGCAGCGGCCAAACCTGCAAAATCACCGCGCCCGGCACCGCAGGCTGTATTGTCGATCGATTCCAGCTATATACCCTTATTACGCCTTGAATTTACAGATCTTCAGCAATATATCGAGGCCCTCTGTGAGGAAATGGAAAACCTAGTCCGTAGCGAAAGTCCCTGGATGAAAATGGTATGCTCCGAGGTGCCATTGTTTCATCTGGTGGGATTTGAGCAACTTGCCTTTTTCAAGATCTTTATGTACTATCATCATATTGTGGACGAAGGAATCTCCTTTGAAGAGTTTCTGAGAAAAGTAAAACACTTGGACTTGCCATCACGCTTTCGTACCATATTTGAAAGTTATGCTGCTATTGACAGCGAAGAGATATGGGATAGGCACACGTTTGAAAAGCTGCTCCGGCTCATTGATGAATGTCATGTATACGGTAAGTTTGAGCAGCAACAGACTGTTGAAGGATTGTTGGACGAGGTTGATAAACTCGTGAAATACCTCAATCCTGTTATTATGGAAGGTAAAAAAATTAAAGGAGCATGGATCGAACTCTATGATTTTGAATCGGTCATGCGGGAGGGCATTACACTGATGGGAGTGGGGAATAAGCCTACAAAGGCTTTTTTTACCTTATTCATGCTGCAAAATGTCAGCACCACACATCCGGAAATCCTGTCATTTCTGGAGCTGGCATTTCATGCCATTTTGAGACGGTCCAATCTGATGGGCAAAAGCTCAAGCCGGCTCAAAAGTAAATTTCTTAATTTACTTTCTGAACAGACTACGCAATACCGTAATAAAATCCTTAAAATCCATGAATAGACGTGATAATATTCGCTTTGTCGGTATGAAAATCTTCAATTATTATAAACCCGATCAATTGGTTTTCCAACAATGGAAGGGGAGGGCGATTGATCGTAAATCCCAATCTATGAATAAATTTATACATTGTGAGGGCTGTTTTGACTTTTCTGCAAAGCCAAAAGAATGCCGTCAGCCCTGTTTGCACGACGCATTCAGGTATCTTGTTGATAAGATCACGGATTCCTCTGAGCAGATCAAAGCATTGATTCTCCGTAAACTGCCCGATCCACCCCTGCAGCTTGTCCACAGCAAAGAAGTATGCCGCTATGTGGGCATTGTGTCAAAGACACTATACCGTTGCGAAAAACAGGGACTGATTCTCCCATTCAAAAAAGACCATACAGGCAAATATTTTTTGCATGCAGATATGGTAGACTTTAAAAAGAAATACCACCACCTTCCAGATTAAGTCTCCACGATCCGATCTTTCTATTTTCTTCTTTCGTTTAGTTTCGATTTTTGGCGTTTCAAGGCCAGCCCTTACTTTATACCCTTAATTTTCTATTTCTTCGCCCCTTCTTTAAATCTTCTTCGCCAGCGATTCGTATCTCGTTCGCAATGCTAATTGTACTCGCCTACAGGTGCTCCACTGTTCGCCTACTAATAGCGTAGGGAAACTGTAGGCAATAAGTAGAGAAACAGTAGACGGATGCCGAATCAGTTATGGACAAGTCCCGAACAGATCAAGAGCAATATGCCTACGATTATCGATAATGGGCGTTACAATGTCCGAGCTCATGTGGACAGTAAACGGACATTTATTAGCCGAGTTGATTGATGAGAAAAAAGAGCCCGGACAGCGACCGGACTATCCCTTTTCGGACCTTGATATTCCATTTTATTGATTTTATGTTTGTTGGTGTAAAGCGTTGTATACCGGTATAAATCAAGTTTTTACAGTGTTAAATTTAAAAAAAAATAATATCATGGGAACAATTAGAAAAGGCGCAAATGGTGGATTCAGCGGTAAAGCTGGATCAGTAATAGGAGCAAGCTGGAAAAGCATTGATTACATCCGTGGGCTTTCAAAAAAGAGCAATAAGCCCGCAACGGAAGAGCAACTGATACAGCAAGCCCGGTTTTACACCATTGCCAAGTTTATTATGCCTATCGCACCCTTTGTGCAGGTAGGCTATTCGCAGGTCAATGCGAATACGATGACGCCGACAAATGCGGCGCTGCAGGCCAATATTAAAACAGCTGTTGTAGGGACTTACCCCAATTTTAGGCTTGACTATGCGAAGGTACAGATTTCCCAGGGAAGTTTGCAGCCCGGCGGAACTGTTAGAGCGGAAGTGGGCGCAGGCATATTAATGGTCAGCTGGACAAACAAAGCCATTGAAATACAGAATGGTAATCTTGACGACCGTGTCTACATTTTGCTGTACCATCCTGAGATGGATGAATTTATGACAGCACCAGAAACTCCGACCAGGGGATTGGGAGCGGCAGATATTGAACTGCCTGAACACTTTCTGGGTGGCAAGGGACAGCTATGGCTCTTCTTTGCCGATCGTAAGAACAAGCGAATCAGTCGGACAAACTATCTAGGTGAGTTTGATCTGGTATAATGAATGAATAATATGGCCGGTACATAGTGCCGGTCATATTACAAATTGTAAGGTGTTTATCCCCATATAGATGGGTTTAATAGTAAATAAAATGAAAATATTATCGAAACAAAAAGAAAGAAAATCTTTTGTGGTTAATGGAACAGAAACAGTCCGCATGAAATTCACCAAAGCGCGGAAGTTTCTCAATCCGGTGAATTATATCCTGCAGATGGGCTATGTCTCACGTAAAAATAAAAAGTCGGCTATCGGGCGGGCGATGTCTGCTATACTGCAGAATGCTATGGTGGGTACTTATCCCAATATTGAGGTTGACCCCGCCAAAGCAAAACTGAGCGCAGGTGTGAAGTCCGCGTTGAAAGTTTATTCATTAGAGCGAAAGGGAGCGGATATAGCGCTCAATTGGGATCCGGTAGCGGAACGGATAAGACGCGATGAATGGGATGATGGGATCATCCTATGTGCCTACGCAATAGCACAAGAATTGGCCGCAATAAATGAAGAAGCAGCCCTGCGGCAGGATGGCAAGTTGCAGCTGCGACTGCCAGAAGGCATGGAAGTGCTGCCCGTACATCTCTACTTGATTGTACACGATAGAGACAAAGCTAATTTTTCGGATAGCCAATATTTGGGGCTATTTGTATAGCTGATACATAATGGAATTATTAGATGAATAATTAAAAAATAATCAATGAAAATAGTACAAAAACAATTGGTCGCAGATATCGAGGATATCTATTGGCCTTTAACAACGAGGCAGATTCTTAGCATCGTGCTGGCAAGTCTGCTTGTATTTTTTATTGCTGCAGGTCTTTTGCTCCAGGTGATAGACCCGACGGCAGGGGTATTGGATATCGGTATTCTTACGGTTTTGCTCTTTGCCGTATTGGCCGGGTTGCTCGCGATTTACTGCTGCTTTTGGCTACAGGAGATTCTCTGGCAGCCTTTTAAGCTCTTTCGTCAGCAATTTAGTGTCCACTTTAATCAATTGACATCATGGCAACAATGCATTATTTATTTTTCGGTTTTCTTTCTGTCGCTGTTCTCTTTCTTGGCGGTACTGGCGATGCTGTTATAGCCGATAAGGAACAGTCAGGCAGTTATGCTGAGCTCCCAAATACCAGCCCTGACCTGGAGCAAGTGGATGCCCCATCATTGAAACGCTACGCCAGTTCGGGTGTACGAGAACGCATTGTCTATATTGCGGTACACGAAATCGGCGTGCGAGAGGCGACTGGCCACAACGATGGCAAGCGGGTCGAGGAATACCTAGCGTATACTGGTCTTGGAAAGGGCCACGCCTGGTGTGCCGCTTTTGCCTCCTGGTGTTATGGCCAGGCGGGCCTTGCAGCTCCGCGGAATGCCTGGAGCCCGGCACTTTTTCCAATGGCGCGTCGGTATACGGCCCAGCAGATCAGGCAGGGGACTGTGCGGCAGGCGGATCTCTTCGCCATCTATAGCTCCAGTCTTCAGCGTATCAACCATGTCGGGATGGTGCTCAAAAAGGAGGGCAATTGGATCGTAACAGTCGAAGGAAATGTGGATAATCGTGTGTTGTGCAAGCGGCGTCCCTTGGCTACCATTTATGCGTTTTCAAATTGGCTGGACTGAAAGGAGGAATGATGAAAACAAGGCTATACCAGATCGTATCTTACGGGGGACTCTTATCCTTGCTGATCTCCTGCAAGATCTACGAAAATAAAAAATATCAGAAACAACAAGAAACGGATACGCGCCAGCAGTATACCGAGCAGCTCCAAAGGCTATATTCCGATCATCAGGATACGCTTTCCCGCCTTTGGTATTTTTGGACGGACAGCGCTTTCCGTTTCTCCCCAGATAGTGGTCTATCTGCCCGGTCGGGAGGTTTAGTATGGCATGAGTCCGCCAAAAGAGTCCGTAAACAGGTATTGGAGCTGACTGAAAAAAGCGAACAGGAAAATCAGAAGCAGATCAACCATGAAAAAAATGGCCGCCAAATGCTAGCTGTCCAGCAGGTTTGGATCATCGGTTTCACCTTGCTCCTGTTCCTCCTTTGGCGATGGTATAGATCTCGTCTATTGCCTTAGTTTGTTTTTGGAAGGAGGTCTAGAGAAAGGCTTCGCGAGGTATCGTTGGGATAGGAAGGAGATACGGATTATTAACCGTAATCTCCTTTTTTATGCGGTATGAATTCCTGTTATACAAGATCGAAAAAATCAAAATTTCTTAATCTTTTTAAATTTTTATTAAAAAAAGCAAAACCGTTTTAGTTTTGTTATATTTGTTTGTAACCAAATTAAGGGAGTAATCCACAACTTACTAGGACACAGTGCGTGAAAGACCAACTTATGAAATATTCCTGCAATACTGAAGAGAAGTCTGTCTTGATCTCCCTTCGTTCTGGCTGTCAGCGTGCTTTTCGGCAGGTCTACAGTATGTATAGTGGGCGTATTTATCTCAACATCCGTAAAATGGTCAAGTCCGAAGAAGACGCAGTCGAACTATTACAGGAAGTATTTATTAAAGTATGGGATAAGAGGGAGCTGATTGATCCCGAGCAGCCTTTTCGATCTTATCTATTCCAGATCGCCAAATATACTGTCTATAATTTTATCCGGCGAAATAACCTCGAAAAACAAGTTCAGGCCTATCTTAGCCTTCACAATACAGCCTTGTACAGTCACGTCGAAGAAGAACTCTATGAAAAGCAGTATGAAGAATGGCTGTCACAGACCATTGACCAGCTGCCGCCGCAACGCAAACTGATCTATAAACTTTGTAAAATTGAGGGCAAAACCTACGCCGAAGTAAGCGACTTATTGAGTATATCGACTTCTACAATTAACGACCATATCGTAAAAGCCACGAAATATATAAAAGAGAAGCATGGAATCCTGGATAAATCCACATTGCTCATTATTTCTTTTATACTTCTCCAACAGCATTAACGCATAAAATTTTCATTCCACAGAAAAAAAGTAAAATAAATTCGCAGCCAGAGCAGATGATCTCTACCGCTGAAGTGTATTAGCTGAAAAGAGAGTAACCAATTGTGGAAAAGAAAACACTTCGATATACGTTAAGGCGCTATATACAGGGGAAACTTAGCGAAGAAAATTCCCGTGCGTTTTTGTCCTATGTAAAATCAGGAAAGGATAAAATATTACTTCAAGAACTCATCCAGGAGGTTTTGGACGATCCCATCGATCAACATCTGTTGGATGATCCAACCTTATTGGCAGTACTGGATAATACCTGGGACCAATTGCATCTCCAGATCAATAAACCGAAAACAAGATCGCTGTGGGATTGGAAACGTATCGGCGCAATCGCAGCGGCTATTATCGGACTATTATTGATTGTTCGCTGGTTTCTTGCCATTGAAAATAAAAGCGTAGCTCCGCAAGCTGCACAAAATGTGATATCGCCCGGAAAACAATCCGCAACCTTAACGCTGGCCAACGGCAAGCAGATTCGTCTACATGAAACACAAAACGGTCGGCTTGTGGAAGAGTCGGGCATAAGGATCTCTAAAACAACGGATGGCCAATTGATTTACGAGGTCAGCGGTAAGACGCAGGGCGAAAGCGAGCAAAATATCTTATCGACAACCAAAGGAGAAACCTATCGGATTAAACTACCTGATGGTACACAGGTATGGCTCAATGCCGCTTCTTCGCTCAGCTATCCGGTTAGTTTCGCCAATCAGAAAGACAGAACTGTCACACTCACCGGAGAAGCTTATTTTGAAGTGGCCAAGGATGCCAAACGCCCCTTTATTGTGCAGGCAGCAGATCAGCAGGTCAAAGTGCTCGGTACTCATTTCAACGTAAACAGTTATGCCGACGAATCGGCAGTACAGACCACTCTTCTCGAAGGTCGTGTGCAGGTCAGTTCACATAATCAAAAATTGCTATTAGCGCCGGGAGAGCAGTCGAGCCTTTCAGCGCATGGGGTGCTAAAATCCCACCCAATAGATACAGCTCCGGTTATAGCCTGGACAAACAACGAATTTATGTTCGATGAAGATGATATCGAAAGCGTCATGCGCAAGGTCGCACGCTGGTATAATGTCGAAGTCATTTATCAGGGTAAAAAAACTACTGAGAAATTTGGTGGCGGAATATCGCGTTTTGATGATGTTCAAAAAGTCTTAAGCCTGCTCGAAAAAACGGGTGCCGTTCATTTCAGAATAGACGGAAAAAAAATACATGTACTTCCGTAATGATCCTGTAAATAATTAATTACACAATAACCTAAATAAATAAACCGATGAATAAAAAACGACAAAACGAATAACCACCAAGGTGGGGTATAAAAAAGCAACCAAGATCCTGAATGGACTCGGTTGCCGTTAGGGACAATTAAAATTTAACTATCCAATCTGCAGTATGTTTCTGTTTTGGACGACTCGAATACACTGCAAATAAACCTTACAAATGTATCAAAATTATATCAGAAAAAAGGAGATAGCATATCTGCTATTCCGTAAACTATGGCTTATTATGCGATTGACAACCATAATTATCTTGGTTACTTTTATGCAGGTTAGCGCTACCACCTTTGCACAAAAGGTAACATTAGAATACTCCAACATGAGCCTTAAGAAAATATTTAGGGAACTCAAATCCCAGACGGGATACAATTTTCTGTACACTGAACGGCAGATGGTAAACGCGAAGCCTGTAGACATAAAAGTTAGGGACCGTCAATTGTCGGATGTATTGGACCAGATCTTTAAAGATCAGCCCTTGTCTTACCAGTTGGATAATAAGACAGTGGTCATTTACGATAAGCCAAAAGCTTCCATAAAGTCCGCACCGATGGAGTTTATGATGACCCCAAATCAGGTCCCTGTAAAAGGACGTGTGACCAATGAACGGGGCGAACCTCTCGCAAATGTCTCTGTGCGGGTCAAGGGAAATGAATCTATAGGTACTACCACCAATGGTGATGGTATGTTTACGCTCACAAACCTTTCGCCCAAAGCAACGCTGATATTCTCCTCTGTTGGTTATGATGCGTTGACCGGAGAACTGTCCTCCCTGCGGACCGATGGATCGGGGCAGCTCAATGTCATCATGAAAAATAGCAACAGTCAGCTCGAAGAAGTTATCGTAATCGGCTATGGTACTACGACACGTCAGCGTGTGGTCGGGGCCGTGGATCAGATCAGTGCGAAGACTTTCGAAAACCGACCTGTAGGCAATGTAACGCAAGCTCTTCAGGGAGCCTCGCCCAGCTTGACCATCCAACAGAAAAGCATGGACCCCAACGATAATTCGATGAATATCAATATTCGTGGGATATCTACCATAAACAGTAATGCACCGCTGGTGGTGATCGATGGAATTATTACAGAAGGCGGAACGCTCAATAAGATCAATCCGGATGATATCGAAACGGTGTCGGTATTGAAGGACGCAGGTTCTACGGCTATATATGGTTCTAGGTCTGCCAATGGCGTTATTTTGGTAACCACCAAAAGAGGACGCCAGAATCAGCGGCCCGCAGTCACTGTCGGCACGCAGTGGGGCGTGCAAGAACCTAAAATTTTATTTTCACCGGTTGCAGGATATGAAAACGCGACCCTTCGTAATCTTGCGCTGACCAACTCAGGAATGGATCCACAGTTTTCACCGGAGGCTATTGCCGACTTATATGCCCATCAGGATATCGAGCGGTGGAACTTGCCGGAAATCATGAAAAACTCTTTCCAGCAAAAATATAATATCAGTGTGGCCGGGGGCGGCGATAAAAGTTCCTATTTGTTTTCCGGCGGCTTCTACAATCAGCCCAGCAACTTTGTCGGACAGGACTTTGGCATTAAGCGGTACAATTTGCGGAGTAACCTCAGTACAGAGATCGGACGTTTTAAACTGACCTCAATCTTAGCCTATACCCGCAACAACAACATGAGCAATACGGCCGGAAGTGCCATTATCAATGCTTCCCGACTTCCGCCTTATTACTACTACCGCATGCAGGCCGATAATGGAAAATACCTTGTCAACAATGCACTGACAGATCAAAATCCTTTGGCTGAATTGAATGAAGGTGGCTATATCAAAAACGATAACGACTATTTTAATATCAACCTGAATCTCGAAGCAAAACTGTTCGAAGGTTTAAAACTGCGTGGTATCTTCGGAGCGGACATCTATGCAGATCACCGTTCTATCCGTAGAATCCAGGTGCCATTATATTCCAATCCGGATGCCACGCAAGCTCAGGTCTACGTCAATTCAGACCGCAATACGGAAGATTTTAACGAAAAAGCGTCCTTACTGAACTTTCAGCTGCTCCTGGATTATGACCGAACTTTTGGCAGTCATCATGTATCAGGTCTGTTTGGAGCATCCAACGAATCCTATACACGCCGACAAAACGAACTGAAAATGAAATTTACTGATCCTGTCCTCGGTACACCTACCACAGGGACAGTAATTGATCCTGTGAGTGCCCGTGTGACACCAAATGGGACGCTGCAAAATAGTATCAATTCGATCTTCGGTCGTGCCGGATACGACTTTGCAAGTAAGTATTTTGCCGAATTTAGCTTTCGCTACGATGGCTCCTCTAAGTTTTCGAAAGCTAATCGCTGGGGCTTCTTTCCTTCGGGATCCCTCGGATGGCGGGCATCCGACGAAGTATTTATGAATTGGTATAAACAACATGTCGGTAGCCTAAAAATCAGATCTACCTATGGTGTTCTTGGCAATCAGGCCGTAGACGACTACGCCTATTATTTTACCTATGAATCTTATCAGAACAGTTATGGATTTAACAACAAACCTGTTTCTGCTGCGGGATTTAATTATGCCAGTCTGGATCTACGCTGGGAGAAAACCTATAATTTCAATGTTGGCTTGGATGCCACTTTCTTCCACGATAAATTAACGGCCAGTTTCGATTATTTTAAAAAGCGTACAGTTGATATCTTGATGTCGCCACAAATACCTTCCACATTCGGAACCTCCTTAAAGAATCAGAATTTAGGTGAAATGAACAATGAGGGCTGGGAAATCAACCTCAGCTACCGGGCGACAACAGGCGATTTCCAGCATACGATCAATGCGAATATGGGCGATAGTCACAATAAGATTATCGCGATGCCCGGCGATGACCGTATTTCAACAGTCGATAATATTACTAAATTGACGCGTGTTGGGCTACCTTATAATTCCTACTATGGGTACAAGATGGCCGGATTCTTTCAAAATATAACGGATATTGAAACTTCGGCCTTGCCGAGCGGCATTACTGCAGCAGATCTGCGCCCGGGCGATGTAAAGTATGTGGATCGGAATAACGATGGAATTATCGATGCACGGGACCGCTTTGTGTTGGGCAATGGTTTCCCGCGCTTTACATTTGGGCTGACCTATAACCTGAATTATAAAGATTTTGATTTTAGTATGTTCTGGCAGGGGGTAGGCAAGCGCGATATGATGATCCGCGGAGAATTGATCGAACCATTTCATCAGAATTATTCATATACCATTTATCAGCATCAACTCGACTACTGGACACCGACTAATATTGATGGGCGCTGGCCACGATTGACTGCAAATGGATCAACAGCATCGACCAACAATTTTGGGAAAGATTCTGATCTGTATCTTTTCAATGGGAAATACGCGCGATTGAAAAATATACAGGTAGGTTATTCGTTGCCAAAAGAACTAGTGTCGAAATTGGGATTGCTGCGCGTTCGCTTTTTCATCAATGCCCAAAACCTGCTGACTTTGAGCAAAAACTCCTGGATAGATCCCGAATCCTCCGAATTTGATTCTAACATGGGTGGTTCGGCCAATAGTGCCCGCAATTATCCGACGTTGAAATACTATGGCGGTGGATTAAATATTCAATTCTAACCTTTTATGTAATGAAACTATATAAGATACTTATAGGAGGCTTGAGTTTAATGGCAATTCTCCAATTAACATCCTGTAATAAGTTGGATACGCTGCCAACAGACCGTTTTACCGATGAAAATTTTTGGGACTATCCAGACAATGCCGAAAAAATCGTCAATATGGCCTATAATCAGCTGTATTCAGCAGATCGTATGTGGAATGATGAAGCCCTGAGTGATAATATTTTTGAGGGGCGCTCAAACACAGACCAGCGCGCAATTCGTAATGGAACTGCCGATCCGACACTGGGCCGCTTTGGGGCAGAGTGGTCCGATCTCTATGGCGGTATTAAGACCTGCCATGTCTATCTAGAGAATGTAGAGCGTGTACCCGGAATGGATGCGGCACTCAAAAAACGCCGTATCGCCGAGGTACGCTTTATCCGTGCATTTCTATATTTTAGACTTGTTAATTTCTATGGCGCTGTGCCTTTCTTCACGAAAGATATCTCACTGGAAGAGTCTAAAACTCTTCCTCGGACAGAAAAAGCGACTATTATGGCCTTTATTCATCAAGAGTTGGATCAATGTATGGCCGATCTACCGAACAGAGATGCTTTACCGGTAGACGACCGTGGCCGGATTACCAAGGGGGCCGCTTCAGCCTTTCAAGCCCGGGCTTAACTTTACGAAAGCAACTGGAATAAAGTAGTGGAATACTGTGAAAATCTGATGAAAAAACAAACGGAATTTGGAACTTATGCATTATTCCGCAGTTATCCGGAGCTGTTTACTGCAGCCAATGAATATAATGCAGAGGTTATTCTGGATTATGCCTATGTACCTCTTTTAAAAACCTGGAATAAGTTATATGATGCAGCACCGATCTCTGCACAGGCACGTTTAAACGGATATGCACCATTACAAAGTCTAGTTGATAATTATTTGACACTGGGCGGAAATACCATTGCTACGGATCCGCAATATAACGATAGTAATCCCTATGTGAACCGCGATCCACGCATGGCCGCAACCATCGTTTTTCATGGTGGACAATGGACAGATTTTGACGGTACAACACGCAAGATTTTTATTAAACCCGGCTCGGGTACAAGCGATAAGGAACGGCTCGACGAATATCAGGGGGCCAGTGCCAACGCTTCCGCGACAGGGTATTACGTAAAGAAATACTACGATGTCACAGCAACGGTAAAATATGATGCCGGATTGAACATCATCATGTTCAGGTACGCCGATATCTTATTGATGTATGCAGAAGCAAAAGAAGCACTGGGACAACTGAATGCAGCAGTGTGGGATATGACGATCAAACCTATTCGTCAGCGGGCTGGTTTTGAAGCATCAAAAGCGCTGGACTTCCCGACGACCGGTGACCTGAAAACAATTGTCCGAAATGAGCGGAGAAGCGAGCTTGCACTTGAGGGATTGCGTTACTATGATATCATGCGCTGGAAGGCGGGTAAAACTTATTTGGACGGCCAGGTTTTGGGTGCTAAATACGGCGGTAACAATAGCAATATCAAACTGGATATCCGTCGATTTGATGAAAGTAGAGACTATCTTTGGTCGATACCACGAACCCAGATCGATCTAAATAAAAATTTATTGCCTAACAATCAGGGCTACTCAAACTAAACTTAATTAAAAAATTAGCGCAAACGTCGCATTAAAAAAATGTACGTTTCGAACCATAAATTTAGGATAAAGACATGAAATGGTATTTTAAAGTTATAGCAATGGTCGCATTGGCTGCGAGCATCGTCTCCTGTAAAAAAGACGATATGAAATACGCTGACGCAGAGGTGTCTGCTGTTGAGAACCTATATGCCCCTGCAGATGGAAAAGCTGTCAAATTATTAAGTTCCAGCTCCGCAGCGCTGTATTTTGAATGGGAGTCGGCCTTGGTAGCCGACGGTGGGGCAGCTCAATATGAAGTAGTCTTCGACAAGTCCGGCGGCGATTTTAGCAAACCTCTTTATACAGTGACGTCGGATAATAATGGAGACTCTAACGGCGCCAATATCAGTCACAAAATATTGAATCAGGTAGCAACGAAAGCGGGGATCAACCCTGGTGAGAGCGGCGATGTAATCTGGTCCGTATATTCGATCCGTGGAATGAAACGGGTGTTGAGCAAAGCTAAGAAGGTATTGAACATCAAAACACTGGAAGGCTTTGCGGAAATCCCCGATGAATTATTTATCACTGGAGAGGCAACTGAGGGCGGGACGGATGTTGCCTCCTCCTTACCTTTTAAATTGGTAGGGAACGGTGAATATGAGATCTTTACAAAATTGGAAGCCGGTAAAAAATATATTTTTACGGATCGCAAGTCTGCTGAGGGACGTGTTTTCTATTCGGAAGATCAAACCAAAATAAAAGAAGGTGAAACCGGAAGTAACAGCATTGCTAAGACCGCAGTATATCGTATTCGAATAGATTTCAATGTTGCAGCAGTTACCTACACAGAGATCAAAAACATGGGCGTTTATTTCTCGCCATCCGGAGCTGTAGTGTTGGATCTACCTTATCAAGGGAAGGGAATTTGGGCTGCAACGGGTATCATCAATTTTAAACAGGAAAGTTGGGGCCGCGACCAACGTTATAAGTTCCAAATGGAAACCGTCAAGGGAGGAAAGGCTGAAACCTTACAGCTGGGAACTCAGAATGGAACGGACAGTCCTCCTAATAGTTCATCAGCTCCTTCTTATTATTTCGTTCGCATATTGCCCAATCTTTCGCAATGGGATGATAAATGGAAATTTGTAGATGCAGTAGACGGCCATCCGACAAAAATATCGATGATTTTACAAGGCGACAAAGACTATACGCATACTGTAGTACCAAATTAAAGGAGGAGACCCGATGAAAAAAATGATTATACTGTCATCCATAGTGTTTCTACTCTTTGGATGCACCAAGATTGAGGACAGCTACCCGTATGAAGACACCGTCGAGGAAAGCTGGACAGCTATTGCAACACAGGTTTCCGATATGATGATCGCCGGGTTCTGGAATGAGTCCGGGTATTTTAACAATGCGATCAATCAATCCGATCTGGGATTTCAATATTGGCCCAATGCACATGCGATGGATGTTGTTATCGATGCTTATCTACGGACGAAAGATGCCAAGTATAGTGCCTATTTCAGCAAATGGTATGAAGGTGTGAAGATCAAAAATGGCAATACCTATTATAACGTATTCTATGATGATATGGAATGGAATGCACTGACCATATTGCGCTTATATGAAATTACCAAGGAGCAAAAATACCTCGACACGGTATTACTTTTATGGAAAGATATTACTGGTGCGTGGGATGAGCAATATGCAGGCGGCGGATTGGCTTGGAAGAAAGATATGCGCTATAGCAAAAATGCTTGCTCAAATGGGCCAGCTAGTATTCTGGCAGCTAGATTATATCGTTTGACAAAAGATGAAAACTACCTGACCTGGGCCAAGAAGATCTACGAATGGCAAAAGGCAACCTTGTACAATCCGTCAACAGGTGCTGTTTATGATAATATTAATGGTCAGACTGGTAATGTGGATATGACGACCCTTACGTATAATCAGGGAACGTTCCTTGGTAGCGCGGTTGAGCTTTTTAAGATTACGAATGACCAGCTTTATCTGGTTGATGCGCAAAAAATTAGTTATTACACAATCACACGTTGTATCGATGGCGGGAATAATATCTTGCGCGATGAAGGAAATGGCGACGGCGCATTGTTTAAGGGAATATTTATACGATATTTCGTAGACTATTTAAATCAGGAAGGAATTGATGCAGCCTACCGCAGTAAGTTTGAGAAGTTTTTGGTCAATAATGGTAAAATTGCCTGGACTAAGGGAACAAGTCTACCGACGTTGTTCTTTGGTCCATCCTGGGCGCAGCCACCTATTGGCAACAGTGAAATTACGGCCTATGCAAGTGCAGCCATGCTCTTTGAAGGATTAGCAAGCTATCAAAATAAATTAAAATAATAGAATGAACACAAAGAAGCCTTCGTGACCCAAAAGGTTCCGAGGGCTTCTTAAAATATATATGCTGATGAGACAAATCATTAAAATAATGACGACCGTGCTGCTGTCGGTCTTATGCTATTTAACAGGCTATGGGCAACTCAATAAGGGGCAGTCTGCCGAACGTGCGCAAAGAACGCTAGCTATTATTTATGCTAAGTATGGAAATACGAAAGACCAGTTGTTGACTGAGAAATATCCCTTCGACGAAACCTTTAAAGCAGACTATCTGGATAATCCCGAACAGGCGGCCGGGCAAAAGAAATATGCCTACCTATGGCCATTCTCGGGGAGCTTTTCCGCTGTAAATACATTGATGGAGCTCCCGAAGAACAAAGCTCTTTACCAAAAGATCCTAGACCAACGCGTGCTGCCGGGATTAATGGAATATAGGGATCATTCCAGGGAGCCCGTCGGTTATGCTTCCTATATCAATTCTGCTCCGGCATCAGACCGGTTTTATGATGATAACGTCTGGTTGGGTATTGACTTTACCGATAGTTATCTGCAGACAAAAAAGGTCGATTATCTCAAGCATGCGAAAGAGATCTGGGCTTTTGTAAAAAGCGGTGCGGATGACAAGCTCGGTGGTGGAATCTATTGGTGTGAACAGAAAAAGGAATCTAAAAATACCTGTTCCAATGCTCCAGCAGCAGTGTTTGCACTAAAGCTGTTTGAAGCAACTCAGGAGAAAGACTATCTGAATGAAGCACGACATTTATATGAATGGACAAAGGCAGGCCTGCAAGATCCTGCGGACAAGCTGTATTGGGATAATATTCAGCTCAATGGAAATATTGGTAAAGCCAAGTATTCCTATAATGCTGGACAGATGTTGCAAGCAGCAGTGTTGCTTTACAAACTGACCAAGGAAAAAAAATATCTGGTCGATGCCCAAGAGCTGGCAAAAGCTTGTTTAGCGTATTTTTTTCAGTCCAGGGACCAAGATACTTTTCCAGTGTTAAAGAATAGTAATGTATGGTTTCATGCTGTAATGATGAGAGGATATGTCAGTTTATTTGAACAGGATGGAAATAGAAAGTATCTGGACATTTTTGCGAAAAACCTAGACCGCGCATGGTATAAAATGAGGGATCACGACGGGCTGTTTGATGTCGACTGGGCTTTGGAGAAAAAGCAAAAATCCAAGTGGCTGTTAGATCAATGTGCTTTTGTGGAGATGTATGGACGTTTGGCGCGACTAGGATATTAATGTCATAATTTGCTGATGACAATAGGGGGAGGCGCGACCAAGTTCGATTGCTTCCATCGCGCGATGATTTAACTCCTGTTACAGGATGCTATTTCCGTTTGGGGCGATTGATTGAATAAGTGGTATTCCATTTGAAATAATTAAGTTTGTGGTATAGCGCTTATAAAAAATGCAATCTCTTTATTTCTATTGGTTACTTGTCTGTTCCTTCGTGGGTACGGCTGTTTTCGGGCAATCGCTGGATTATCCCTCTTTTCGCAATATTTCCTTGGGAACGAATGCAAATACAGTCCACTCTTTTGCACAGGATAGCTTGGGGATGCTTTGGCTGGGAAGTAACAATGGGTTATTTAATTATGATGGCTATGCGCTGCAGCCGCTCACTGGGACCAAATCTCCTTTTCAGACGTTCGTTTACTGTATTGCACTGATCGATAATAAATATTTCGCATTGGGGACAGGGCAGGGAGTATTGCTTTATAATTATCAGTTCGATCGTTTTGAATCTTTTCCGACAGGGGGACCTGTAGATGTCAGGTCTTTGCTCCTTGTTGGCGACACCTTGTGGATAGGTTCAATAAGTGGTTTGTATTGCTATAATACCAAGACACGTAAACTTATCGATTATCAGAATTCATTTCCAAAGAACAAATCAAAAACCGCCGTGTATGCACTGGAAAAGGTGGGCGATAGAATCTTAATCGGTACGTATAATGGACTTTTTGAATTAAATCCATCAAAAAAAGATATTGTTCCTCTACCGCTCCCAGATTATAGGCCGGGGAGTAATCAATTTGTGAATTCTATATTTTCTATTCCGGAATCGGCAAGTACCTATGTGGGAACTGAATATGGCCTGTATCGCTATAATACGAAGAACCATACACTTCAGAAAACTCCGGTATTACAAAATCATCCCATCAAAGCGATGGCTTCCAAAGATTCCAACACCTTGCTTGTCGGTACGGATGATGGTCTTTTTACGTAGCAGTTGGTCAAACGGATCAAACATGATTCCCGAAATAGAAACTCGCTGGCCAATAACATCGTGTGGAGTATCTTTAAGGATCGGTCGGAAAATATCTGGCTGGGTACAGACCTGGGATTTTCCTTATGGTCCAACCGTAAGGTGGAAAAAATACTGCCGATCTATCAATTGACTGCGAGCAGCGACGGCAATCGTTTTTATAAAATTAACAGGGATCGCAATGGCTGGTATTGGCTGGGCGGCGATAATGGTTTGATCCGTGTACGTGGGCTGGACGACAAAAATACGGAAAGCAGCTGGTACCGTATGGATGCCAAGACCTATCGTCTGGCACACAACCGTATCCGGGATATATTTGAGGATCATACGGGATTGGTGTGGATAGCCTCAGACGGCGGCGTCAATGTGTTTGATGCGCATAGGAAACAGTTTAAAACCTTTACAATTGTCGATGCCAGTGGAAGACGAAATGCGAAATGGTCGTACGACATCTTACAAGATGGACAGGATAATCTCTGGGTGGCCTCCTATATGGGGGGAATATTTGTCGTCAGCCGAAGCCGTTTATTGGAGGCGACGGGCCCAGTCATAGCAAGCCGTAATTTCAGTAAAGCTGACGGTCTTCTGGAAGATTTTGCCAATCAGATCGTTGACAATGGTAGGGGGAAGATCTTGGCGCTGTTCTATAATAAGGGGATCAGTAGCATTGATGTGGCCACAGGGAAAATAACGGAACTTAAAGACAGCGCTGGGCATGCATTGGATCAGGCGACCTTTATGCTGAAGGATGGGCAGCATACGGTGTGGGTAGGGGAACATGGCGAATTGAGGCGTATTGCTCCGGACGGGAAAAATACATTGGTTCGTTTTGATCCTGTTGGTAAAGGAGAAGTAACTGCCATGGCCGAGGTCAAAGAAAGCATCTGGCTGGCAACAAGTACTGGGGTATGGCAGGTTAATAAGCAGAGTTTAAAAACTGAATTGTTAAGATACGGACAAAGGATATCCTCAATGTACTACGATGCCGAGCGGGAACAAGTGGTGCTGGGCGGAATTGATGAGGTGGTCCTGTTGCCCGCGCAAAATGATCTAGCGGATCTGGATGGTTCCAAAAAGATTGTGCTCACCGCAATGTATGTCAATAATGAACGTTTCGGTAATTACGACTATGGCTTACGGTATAAAAACGAGATCACTTTGGCGCATGATCAGAATAACCTCCGGCTTGAATTTTCCGATTTGGATTATGGAAATCATTTGGGCTATCGCCTAGCTTATGCTTTTAAAGGAAAAAATGAAACCTGGATTCCGATGGAACGGGGTGATAACAAAGTGCTTCTGTCCAACTTAAGTTCGGGTAACTACGACCTTCAGTTGGCTAAAGTGGATGTCGCCGGTCATGTTGTGTCGGAGATTTATACCTACCATATTCAGATCCGTTATCCATGGTATGCAAGCTATTGGGCTAAAGCTGCTTACGTCCTCATTGTTGTTTTCCTGCTATTTTGGGTCGTCAATTTTTTCAGGGTTCGCAGTACGCTAAAATGGGAAAGGCGCGAACGGAGAAAGGTACTTGAGCTCACAAAGATGAAAATGGACTTCCTGACAGCTGTGTCGCATGAGCTGAAAACCCCGTTGAGCCTGATTTTGGCCCCTATCAGCCAAATGATGCGGCAGACAAAGAACAGTGACAAAAAGAAGCAGCTGGATGGTGTTCATCGAAATGCCTTAAAAATAAGCCATCTCATCCAGGAATTGATGACTTTTGATCAGGTCGAGCAGCAACAGACGCCCTTGCAGGGCCTGCTTACCTCTCAGATGGATCTGGTCGCCTATAGCAGACAAATTATAGCTGACTGGCAGCAGGTGCCTGAGTACAGTACCGTCCATATTGACTTTGTTACCGATGTAGAGAGCTTTTTTATACAGACCGATGTAGCCAAACTGGGATCGATTCTCAACAACCTCATCGCTAATGCCTGTAAGTATAATCGTCCGGAGGGTAGCGTGGAACTGCAGCTGAAAGTAATTGGTCCGGATGTCAAGCTTATCGTTCGGGATACGGGAATTGGTATAGCACCCGAAGACCTGCCTTATGTCTTCAGCAAATTCTATCGTTCTTCCCTGAAAGAAGTGAGTGCTGTACAGGGGACGGGCGTTGGTCTGTACCTGGTCAAAAGTTATTGTGAGCAGTTGGGCTGGAGCGTTGATATAGCGAGCGATCAAAAGGGCACAGCCGTAACGCTTAGTTGGAAACATGACCATGTAAACGATAAGGATGAGACCGATAGCATACCGGTAGGGGCTAAACGAAAACTACTGATCGTCGAAGATAATGCCGAACTCGCTGATTTTTTACGAAATGCCATGCAGCCACATTACGATTGCCGCATTGTGAGTGATGGTAGCGAGGGCTTACGCTTGATCGACGGACATACTTTTGTGCCCGACATTATTCTCACTGATGCCATGATGCCCGATATGGGGGGAATTGAAATGGTGAAAAAACTACGACAAAATATCGTGACGGCAACCATTCCGATCATTTTGCTGACAGCACAAAACGATGAGCTGATCAGACGCGAGTGGGTTGCCGTCGGCATAGATGCTTATATGGCGAAACCTTTTGATCTGGACTTGCTCCAGATACAGCTATTGCAGCTCTTGGATAGGAAAGATAAGATTGTCGCTCAATTGCGTATCGACGAAATCAGTAAACCCACAGAAGCAATAGCTGTACATTCACCGGATGAAAAATTTCTGACCAATGTGACACAGCTGATCGAAGAAAATTTGGACGATTCGGAATTTTCGGTGCAGCGGCTCAGTGAGCTCACGGATGTCGCCGCCAGACAACTCCATCGTAAAATTAAGCAACTAACAGGCTATACACCGGTGGAGTATATACGCAGCATTCGTATCAAGAAAGCAGCGCTGTTATTACAGCAAAAAAAGTTTACCGTTTCCGAGGTGATGTATATGGTCGGATTCTCCAATGCTTCTTATTTCTCAAAATGTTTTCAATCGGAATTTGGGATGTCACCAAAGGTGTATATGGAAGGTTATTTGTAAGTGGTTGATTGTTAGTATTGTTTGTTGTTTTGGATGGTTGGGAATGTCCAATTTGTGTTGTTCTTTGTCCGATATGTGGCTTTAAAAAATAATCACGTTTGATAGGTTTGTAAGAGTAATAACCAAAAAATTATAAATCGATACAATCCATGCGTGTAATTATTTTATGCTGCTTTGCTCTCTTGGGCTATGTCAATTCTTACGCTCAATCGAAGGCTATTAAAAAGGTCCCTACAGTTTTTGTCGACCGTGAAGGTGTCATGCGCTGGTCCGACTCCAAAGCTGAAGCTTCATTTTATGGCGTCAATTATACCGTTCCTTTTGCCCATGCCTTTCGGGCTTTACACGATAAAGGCATCGATCGAAAGCGGGCTATTGATCGGGACGTTTATCACTTCGCCCGTTTGGGATATAACGCTTATCGTATCCATATTTGGGATGTAGAAATCTCCGATAAAAGTGGTAACCTGATCAGCAATGAACACCTTGATCTATTGGATTATCTACTTTTTAAACTTCAGGAAAGGGGAATTAGGATCCTGATTACGGGAATGACCAATTTTGGTAATGGTTATCCTGAAAGAAATATAAATACAGATGCATTTACGTATCATTATGATAAGTGTGCGGTTCATGCTAATCCACAGGCGATAGCTGCTCAAGAAAAATACATTACCCAGTTACTTCATCATGTCAACCCGTATACCGGAAATGCTTATCAGACGGACCCTTACATCATAGGCTTTGAAATAAATAATGAACCTTGCCATACAGGTGCCATTCAGACGACGTCGGACTATATCGGTCGAATGGTGAATGCCATGAAGAAAAGCGGGAATAAAAAACCGATTTTCTACAATGTAAGTCATAATATGGAACATGTTAAGGCTTATTTTGATGCTGATATACAAGGCACAACTTATCAATGGTATCCTGTGGGACTGGTTGCTGGACGGGAACGTCAGGGGAATTTTCTTCCTTACATTGATCAGTACAACATCCCTTTTTCAAACTTGAAAGGCTTCGCCAACAAAGCGAAAGCAGTTTACGAATATGATCCTGCTGATAATCTCTACAGCTATATGCATCCCGCGATGAGCCGCACATTTCGTTCGGCGGGATTTCAGTGGATCACTCAGTTTGCTTACGATCCGATGGATATTGCAGCCTACAATACCGAATATCAGACACATTATCTCAATTTGGCTTATACACCGGCAAAAGCACTGAGTACCATGATTGCTGCAGAGGTGGCTTATACGATACCGAGAAATAAAAAGTTTGAACAGTACCCTCAAGACACCCTATTTGGCGATTTTAGCGTTAGTTATGAGCAGGATCTCTCCCTGATGAATGCGCAGGATAAGTATTTTTACACCAATAATACGACGGTAAGGCCTTTAAATCCAGTGAAATTGCAACATATTGCCGGTCATGGCTCATCACCTGTGGTGGAGTACGGTGGATCTGGTGCTTATTTTTTAGATCGACTGGAAGATGGTCTATGGCGTTTGGAGGTTATGCCGGATGCAGAAAAAATCGCTGATCCTTTTGCCAAGCCATCGCTCGATCGGGAGGTGGTACATATCCTGTATCGGTCACAGATAATCGATATTCGGATTCCTGATCTAGGCGATCTGTTTACCGTCCGGTCACTGTTAGGGAAAAACAACAGCGATGAAGCTATTTCAGTCACTAAAACAAGTTTTAGTGTTAAGCCTGGCGTATATCTGTTAAAGCGTAAGAATCTCCAGCTGAAAAATAGCTGGCTAGCTTCCTCGCCCTGGAAAAATGGCCATTTGGGCGAATATTACGCGCCAAAAACGGAAGCGCTGAAGCAGCCTTTATTGATACACCAGCAGCCCGAAGTATTGGAAAAAGGGCGCTCTACCAAATTGCAGTTCCGTTATGTTTTTGAAAAACAGCCCGATTCCATTATTCTACAAACGGATCAGGTTTCGTTTTGGAAAGATCATAATCCCTACATCAAGTTGATCTCCACAGATAACTGTACCTATGAAGCGGACATCCCGGCATCCTTATTAGTCGGCAATGAATTGAAATATACAGCTACTGTGTTTGTGGGTGGTGAAAAAATTACTTACCCAGACAATCAGACTGGAGCCCCACTGGAATGGAATTATCGCGTCAATAGTTATTGGACCGTGGGCTTATATGAGCAGCGTGCGCCTATAGGGCTTTTTGAATCCTTCTCCAAAGTCTCTTCTTTGGAAACTTTCGCTATTCCGGAAACGGCTTACATGACTGCGCAACGGGAGCATCATGATCTCAGTAAAGTTCCTTTTTGGACGTATACCTTTCATGCCAAGGATTCGGGGGTACAGTATTTTTGGGTAAAAGATATCAAATCGACAATTGCTGAACGGCCTGCGGGTATCGCTGCTGCCACAAAGCTCTGTATACTCTTGAAACATGAGGGCGGGAATCCGCTACTGAATGCTGGGTTTGTGACAAAAAAAGGGTATACCTATGTGGATAATATAGCTATTGGGGCATCCGGTGAAACAGTGGTCCGTTTGGATCTAGCCGACCTAAAGCTTGTGCCTACGGCTTTGCTACCTGCTCCTTATCCTGTTTTTCTTGAACGTTTTTTTGAACCTACAGTTCCGGCTCAATTTGACAAAAGGGAGATCGAAAAACTAATCGTTTCAGGCGAAAAGATGGAAGGGGTGGCACTATCCATAGCTGCGATATGGCTCGAATAGCGATCAGCTGCTCAATGCCACCGATTAGTAGGGCATGGATAATAATCCGTCAGGCTGTAAGGATCAAGGTTTGTAGCAGGGTGATGCCCTAAAAAAACGCCGTCGTTTTTTTAGGGGAAGGCTTAACAAAGCGATAAGGAGTACAAAGAATATAATAAAGGGAAAGAAAACAATTATAAACACATCTAAATTTTAAACAATGAAGGGTTTTGCATTTAAAACAAGTTTATTGGGCTTGTCCTTGCTATCCTGTCTTGGGGAAACGCAGCTTTATGCTGCAACGAAGGGGGAAAGCAAGTGGATCGGGTCGATGCAACAACAGGATGTCCGTGGGGTGGTCCGCAACGAGCAAGGGCAGGTGATGGCAGGTGTTACTGTATTGGTGGCCGGAACTACGGTGGGCACTTCAACAGCGAGTGATGGCTCGTACCGTATCTCATTGCCCAAGGGTAAATCCCAGCTTCTATTCTCTGTTGTAGGCTACAGTAGCCAAACCTTGACGGTGGCAGGGGGAACATCCGTGGATGTCAGCATGGTGCCTGCGGGAAATGTGCTGGAAGAGCTCGTCATCGTAGGTTATGGTAGTACAACAAAAAAGGATCTAACCGGTGCCGTAAATACGGTCGGAAGCAAGGATTTCAACAGTGGACTTGTCGGCTCTCCCGAACAGCTGATCAATGGAAAAACAGCTGGTGTGCAGGTGATGTCCAACAGTGGTTCACCTTCTTCCGGGAGCACGATACGTATCCGTGGAGGAGCCTCCTTGAGTGCCAGCAACGATCCATTGATCGTATTGGATGGGGTACCGCTAGAGACTGGTGGTATTAGCGGCAATAGTGGCAATTTTCTCAGTCTGATCAATCCGAATGATATCGAAAGCATGACGGTGCTCAAAGATGCATCATCGACCGCAATATATGGATCCCGAGCGTCAAACGGGGTATTATTGATTACAACAAAGAAGGGTAAGGGAGATGCCTTGCGACTTTCTTTTTCTTCAATCGTGTCCATGCAGCAGGCTATGGGAGTGGCTGATATGATGTCGCGCGACGAGTTTGCCTCGCTGATCAACAGCAAAGGAAGCACTGCCCAAAAGGCTTTACTGGGCAATGCCTCAACAGATTGGCTGTCTGAGGTTTTTCAGGATGCCATCGGAACGGATAATAATTTAAGTCTACAGGGAAAGATCGGTAAAACCTTGCCTTTTCGTACATCGGTGGGCTATTATAATCAGCAAGGGACTTTGCGGACCGACAAAACGGAGCGCGTGACGGGCGCTTTGGTGTTAAATCCCATTTTTTTTAATAAACACCTGACCGTAAATTTAAATGTTAAAGGTGCCCATAACAACAACGGTTTTGCCAATACCGATGCGATATGGTCTGCTGTAGCGTTTAATCCAACGCAACCGATTTATTCTGGGGCAGATGCGTATGGCGGCTATTACGAGAGTTTGGATAATGCGGGCCTTCCGGCAACAGGTGCAAACCTCAATCCACTGGGATTGCTCAAGCAGGAAAAACACCGTAGCACAGTCAATAGAGCCGTGGGTAACCTTGACCTCGATTATAAATTCCATCCGCTGCCTGAATTGAAAGCGCACGTAACACTCGGATATGACTATGCCAAAGGAAATGGATCGAATCTTATTCCGGCAAGTGCGGCCAATAATTTTACGATTGGAGGCGCTTTTGACCGTTATGAACAGACGCTTAAAAATAAATTGTTTACAGGCTATCTAAACTATAATAAGTTCTTCCCGGAAATTAAAAGTACAATTGACCTGACAGCAGGTCACGATTATCAATATTGGAGTGCCCGACGGCCACCTATAGTATACTACAACGAAGCTGGTGATATACGCTCGACTGCTATTGCATCTGACGAAAGACATACCCTGATTTCCTGGTACGGACGGATCAATTACAATTACGATAGCCGTTATTTATTGACCGCTACGGTCCGTAAGGATGGAACTTCCCGATTCAGTCCCGAAAACCGCTGGGGGACATTTCCCTCAGTCGCCTTGGCCTGGCGTCTTTCGCAGGAGTCTTTCATGAAAGGAATCTCTTTCCTGGACGATCTAAAGCTCCGTGCGAGTTACGGTGTTACAGGGCAGCAGGAGGGAATCGGAAATTACGAATATTTGCCGGTATACAATTTGGGAACAGCCTATGCACAGTATCGTTTCGGCGATCAGTACCATCTGGTGTATAGACCATCGGTTTACAATCGGGACTTACGCTGGGAAACGACCAAAGCATTTAACTACGGCCTGGATTTCGCTTTGTGGAAAAACAGGGTGTCTGGTGCAATTGACTATTACACAAGAAAAACGCATGATCTATTGGCCAATGTGCCTGTAGCCGCAGGAACCAATTTTGACCAGAATGCGACTATTAACGTAGGTAATGTCGAAAGCAGTGGGTTCGAATTTCAACTGAATACCGTACCTATACAAAAGGATGATTTGCGCTGGGAAGTCAATTTCAATGCGACTAATCAACATACAAAAGTGACCAATATAGCTCTGGTGCAGGATGCGAATGCCGTGGGAACTTATGTGGGACCGAATGTCAGTGGTCGTGGTATCCAGATTCTGACAACGGGGTATCAGCCTTACATGTTTTATGTCTACAAACAGTTGTACAATGAGGCTGGCAAGCCGCTCGAAGGTGTATATGCGGATCTGAATGGTGATGGAGCGATCAACGAAAAAGACTTGTACCGCTATCAATCGCCGGCAGCAAAATGGCTCTTTGGTTTCAATACGCAGTTAACCTACAAAAAATGGACTGCAGCAACGACACTACGTGCAAATTTGGGTAACTACGTATTCAATAATACCAAAATGAACCTTAGTGCCTGGGAGACAGTTCAATATGTGGATGCGTCAATCAATAACTTACATCGGGATTACTTGAATACCCAATTCCAGACCAGACAATATTATTCGGATTATTATGTCGAAAATGCTTCCTTCCTTCGGATGGAAAACCTGTCGGTGAACTATAATTTTGGTCAGGTGGGTAAGATCTCCAATCTACGTGTGGGTGCAGTAGCTCAGAACGTTTTTATTGTGAGCAAATATAGCGGTATGGACCCTGAGGTTCCGAGTGGATTCGACAGCTCGTTCTACCCACGCTCAAGAACTTTCTCCCTGAGTCTCAATATGGATTTTTAATGGCTACCTCAAAAAAGAAAACTTATATAGCGATGAAAAATATAAAAAGATATTGTTTTGGATTGTTGGGTATAATCGCATTGCTGCAATCCTGTACAAAGGACTTAAACCAGTATCCTACTGTAGAAACGACTTCGGAGTCGGTATACACCTCTGTGGATGGTTACCGGGCTGTGCTTGCTAAATTGTATGCCTCATTTGCCGTTGCGGGCAATGGACGTGGTGATGCCGATCCGGATATGGCTGGCAGCACGGCTTCTTGGGGGTACCTTCGGGTGTATTTTAACTTACAGGAGGTACCGACTGATGAGGTGATCTATACATGGGCAGGAGGCGACAATATGACCGATATCCAGTATATGACCTGGGGAGCTTCCGATACCTGGGTCAATGCCATGTATTATCGGATCTATTATACGGTAGCGATCTGTAATGAATTTCTACGGAATGCAACAACAGAAAAGCTGGCGACTTTTAATTCTGCCGGGCAGGCACAAATTTTGGAGTTTGCAGCCGAAGCGCGTTTTCTGCGTGCATTGGCCTATAGTCATGCAATGGACCTTTATGGGAACGTTCCTTTTGTGACTGAAAAGGATCCGGTAGCTGCATTTTTTCCACCACGGATGACACGGGCTGATCTCTTTGCATTTATTGAAAAAGAATTGACAGAGGTCGCAACGATCTTACCGGAAGCACGTCAAAATGAGTATGGCCGGGTAAGCCGTGCCGCTGCCTGGTCCCTATTGGCCAAAAATTATCTGAATGCTCAAGTTTATACGGGCACAGCACGTAATGCCGAATGCCTGAACTATGCGAAAAAAGTGATTGATGCTGGATATTCCTTAAATGCGAACTATAAGCAGGTATTTAATGCTGATAATGATAAACGGACCAATGAAATTATTTTCCCGATAGAGGCCGATGTAGCGCATACAACAACATGGGGTGCGACAACGTATCTTGTCAACGGCCCTATTGTTGGAAGCATGAAATCATCGGATTACGGTGTGCTTTCCGGCTGGAATAGTTTTCGTACACTTCGCGAATTTGTGGCACTCTTTCAGGCGGAAGACAAAAGAGGTGATTTTTGGAAAAACGGCCAGTCCCTGGATGTCGAAGATCCCGCTGCCTCGAGTCAGGGATATGGGCTTGTTAAGTTTACAAATTTGAAAGATGATGGTACCTATACCACAGATGAAGGTTTGGTGAGTACTGATTTCCCGATGATCCGCCTGGCCGACGTGTATCTAATGTATGCTGAGGCTGTACTGCGCGGGGGCGGAGGAAGTGTACAGGAAGCGATCAGGTTGGTAAACAGTATCCGTCAGCGGGGATATGGCAGTTCGGCCGGAGCCATTGACCAGGCGCAGCTAACACTGGATTTTATCCTTGCAGAACGCGGGCGTGAACTGTTTTGGGAGTGTACGCGTCGCACAGACCTGATTCGATTTGGGAAATTTACCGGTAGCAATTACCTCTGGCAATGGAAAGGCGGTGACATGAACGGCCGCTCTGTGGATGCAAAATTCAATCTGTATCCGATTCCAACCACTGATATGAGCGCTAACCCGAATTTGATCCAAAATCCTGGCTACTAGCGACGACTGGCATTAATAACTAAATCTATGGGGATATCCTGCTATTTGAGCACACATGCTGCGGAGAGTATCCGGGTATTCCCATATGGACTTTTAAAGATAATGATACATATGAAACAATTGACACTCTATATCCTGGTGTTGCTTTTCGTTGCCTGTAAAAAGGAGGGTGGGACACCGGCTGTCAGTGGGATAAAACCTGCGGTATTGTACAGCAGTACAACAGAACTGGTCTTAAAATCTACTGACCGCAAGGCGGTGGCCCTGCAGCTTGTCTGGGATGAGGCGATTTTGGCTAGCGATGAACCAGTGGCTCAGTCGGCTTTAAAAAATAAAATAGAAATTGCTGCTGATCCATCTTTTTCTGCTGTCTCCAAAAGTATCGAACAGGTAGCAAGCTCGCTCAGCTATACGCATGAACAATTGAATAACCTTGTCACGGGAATGGGATTTTTGCCTGATGAAAAGAATGTGTTTTATGTCCGTATTGCTTCACGATTGGGAACCAATACAGATTGGCTCTACAGCAATGTGATTGCCCTTAATGTTACCGCTTACCAGCCCGTTGAGGATGCTGCCTATCTCTATCTATCGAATAAAGAGTTTACGCAATTTCCATGGAAATTGTGTTCGAGAAAGGAAGATGGTTTTTACGATGGTTTTGTGCGTCTCGACCAATGGTACAACTTCTATTTAACCAATGCGGAAAGCGCGAGTGCATCGCTCATCTATGGTTCTTATCCCCTGGATGGTAGCCAATATATCTTGTATAGCGGAGCTGATCGTTGGAATTGCTGGACGAGTAAAGGTGGATACTTATACTTGACAGCCGATGTCAACAAATTGGCCTGGAAAGAGACTTCCGTAGAATCCATGACGGTAACGGGCGATTTTAATGGTTGGAGTGCAACAGCAACACCAATGGTATATGACCAGACGGCGAAGGTTTGGAAAGCAAGCATCACGACAACGGCAGCCGAACAATGGGGAATTAAGGTATTGATCAATGGCAGCTGGACTTGGTTTTTTGGCGCAGCAGAGGGCGATGGAAACTGTGCCTTGTATACGGCCGATGGAACTGGCTTCGCTTATGATAAGATCGGTACACATACATTGATTCTTGATCTAAGCGATCCAAAACAATTCAAATATCATGTGGAATAAAATAGATAGGGACGGGTTCTTAAATGAAATAATCGGATGAAAAAAGTAAAAATAATGTTGACCCTGATAGGCTTGTGTTTGGGCTTGTCTGGCTGCAACGACAAAGATAATCTTAAGGTGGATGTACCTAAAACACATTTGGCAAAAGGTGCGGACGTGAGCTGGATTACTGAAATGGAAGCCTCAGGTGTGCAATTTTTTAATGCAGGAGGCAGCGCAGTGGATGGGCTGAAAATCTTGCGTGGACTGGGCATGGATGCGGTACGTCTGCGTGTTTGGGTAGATCCCCAACAAGGCTGGTGCAACAAGAATGACGTACTGGTCAAAGCTCGTCGGGCGCATCATCTGGGCATGCGTATTATGGTGGATTTTCATTACAGTGACACCTGGGCGGATCCGGGACAGCAGACAAAGCCTGCCGCATGGAAGGGCTTATCGTTTGATGGGTTAAAGAAGGCTGTTAGTGATCATACAACGGAAGTTCTTCAATTGCTAAAAGATAGTGGTATCTCGCCTGAATGGGTGCAGGTAGGTAATGAAACGGGCAATGGGATGCTTTGGGAAGATGGAAAAGCCTCTGTCAGTATGGCTAACTATGCCACATTGAATAATGCCGGCTATGATGCGGTAAAAGCGGTGTTTCCGGCGGCAAAAGTGATCGTACATCTGCATAATGGATTTGACAATAACTTGTTTCGTTGGATGTTCGACGGTCTGAAAAACAACGGTGGGAAATGGGATGTAATTGGCATGTCACTTTATCCGACCCCGGAAAACTGGGAAGAGCGCAATGCGGCCTGCATCAGCAACATCAACGATATGGTTGCCCGATACAATTCAGAAGTGATGATCTGCGAGGTGGGGATGAGCTGGGATGAAGCAGATAGTGCTGAAATATGGTTAAAGGAGCTTTTCAACGCGGTCAATAGTGTGCCCGATCAGAAAGTACTGGGTATATTCTATTGGGAGCCTTTGGCGTATGGTGGGTGGAATGGCTATACCCTAGGCGCATTTGACAATAATGGGCGCCCAACAAAAGCATTGAATGCTTTTAAATAAAGTATATTTAAGCCGCTGAATGACAATGAAAAAAATGAACTGTAGACTATAAACACATGAATTGATGATGAGATTATTACTGCGTACAACTTATTTTTTGTTTTTTTTATTCCTACTTGTTCCGGGCAATTCGTGCGGACAGTCTACACGCCAATCCTTCCTGTTGGAGAAAAACTGGCGTTTTTTTCAGGGTGAGGTTGTTCATGGGGAATCAGTAACATTGGATGATAAGGCCTGGAAAAAGGTCACTGTACCGCATGATTGGGCTATTTTCGGGCCCTTTGACCGGTCACACGATCTGCAGGATGTTGCGGTGACACAGAATGGAGAGAAAAAGGCAACAGTAAAAACGGGCCGTACTGGCGGTTTGCCTTATGTGGGGGTGGGTTGGTATCGTACCAAATTTGATATTCCACAATTCAATCCCTTCAATAAACGCGTGGTCCTGAAATTTGATGGTGCAATGAGTGAAGCCCGGGTCTTTGTCAATGGAAAGGAAGCCTGCTTTTGGCCCTATGGTTACAATGCTTTTCATTGTGATGTGACCGAATTGCTACATCCGGACGGGATGAATAATACAGTTGCTGTGCGGTTGGAAAATAAAGCGCAGTCATCACGCTGGTATCCCGGTGCTGGACTTTATCGCAATGTGCATGTAATCGTGACGGAGAAGATCCATGTACCTGTTTGGGGCACGTATATCACGACGCCTTTTGTATCGGACAGTCTAGCCTCAGTTAAGCTTGAAACCAGTTTAAAGAATGCCGATGGCAAGTTGGTACGAATGGTAACTGCGATTTTGGATGCGGCGGGGCAGGTGGTTGCGCAGAAGGAAAACCAACAAAAACTAAATTATGGCAAGCCTTTCGTGCAAAATCTTGAAGTGCTAAACCCTGCCCTCTGGAGCCCCGAACATCCAAATCTGTATCGGGCCTCCACGCAAGTATTTGTAGACGGCAAATTGACAGACAGTTTTGAAACCCGTTTTGGGATTCGGGAGGTTCGTATTATTGCCGACCGGGGATTTATGTTAAATGGAAAAATCCGAAAGTTTCAGGGTGTATGTAATCATCACGATCTTGGACCATTGGGGGCTGCAATCAATGTTTCGGCTCTTCGTTATCAATTGGAATTACTCAAAGATATGGGCTGCGATGCCATTCGTACGGCACATAATATGCCGGCTCCGGAATTAGTTGCCTTATGTGACGAATTGGGCTTTATGCTGATGATTGAACCTTTTGACGAATGGGATATTGCGAAATGTAAAAATGGATATCATCGATTTTTTGCGGATTGGGCCGAACGGGATATGGTCAACATGATTCGTCATTTTAGAAATAACCCTGCTGTCGTGATGTGGAGCATTGGAAATGAAGTGCCCACACAATGCAGTGCTGAAGGCTATAAAGTAGCTTCGTTTTTACAGGATATATGCCATCGTGAGGATCCGTCCCGACCAGTGACCTGCGGTATGGATCAGGTAAGCTGTGTGCTGGAAAATGGTTTTGCTAGTCTGTTGGATGTTCCGGGATTAAACTATCGCGCGCACCGTTACGAAGAGGCGTATGCCCGATTACCCCAAAATCTAGTGTTGGGTTCGGAAACGGCATCAACAGTGAGCTCAAGGGGCGTTTATAAATTTCCGGTGCTAAAAAAAGGTGATATGTTGTATTCCGATCATCAGTCGTCTTCTTACGATATGGAATATTGCTCTTGGTCCAACCTTCCGGATGAGGATTTTGCCCTGGCGGAAGATCATCATTGGACCATGGGGCAATTTGTCTGGACAGGCTTTGATTATCTTGGCGAACCTTCCCCTTACGATACAGATGCCTGGCCCAACCATAGTTCCATGTTCGGTATTATTGATCTGGCGAGCATTCCCAAAGACCGTTATTATCTGTACCGAAGTTTATGGAATAGAAATGAGCATACCCTGCATATACTTCCACATTGGACATGGCCTGAGCGTGTGGGAAAAGAGACCCCTGTCTTCGTGTACACAGATTATCCAAGTGCCGAACTTTTTATCAATGGGAAAAGTCAGGGAGTACAGCGCAAGAGTAAGGCTTCTTTACAGGAGCGTTACCGTCTCATGTGGATGAATACGGTATACGAACCCGGAGAAGTCAAAGTCGTAGCTTACGATGAATCTGGAAAACCAGCGGCCGAAAAAATAATCCGTACGGCGGGAAAACCCTTCAGGATTGAAATGGATGCAGTTCATGATTCCATTTCTGCTGATGGCCGTGCATTAGCCTACATCCGTGTCAAAGCAGTGGACAAAGCGGGGAACCTCTGCCCACGGGCCGCAGAACTGATCCAATTTGACGTAGTTGGCGATGGTACATTTAAAGCCTTGGCTAACGGTGATCCAACCAATCTGGAGGCTTTTCATAAACCGCAGATGCATTTATTCAATGGACAGCTTACCTTGATTGTTCAGGTAGGCGAAAAATCGGGAAAGATTCAGATCAAGGCGAAATGCAGAGGTTTAAAAGAGGGGGTATTAACTGTACAGACCATAAATTCTAAAACGTTTTGACCGTAGCTTTTGTTTAAATGATATCTTAGGTAAGTTAGTGAGTTGATTGTATTTTAACAAAAAGGCTAAATCGATATCGATCTAGCCTTTTTTGCGCATTATTTTCGCCTAATCTGTAGCTTGACACCTAGGGCGAGTCCAATGTAATCATCAAATTTAAGATACTTGTTCTGTACGCCGCTAACGAGGTAAAGATCGCTGGTATGAAGATCATAATAGAATTTTAGGCCTTCAAAATAAGAACTGTTGGATTTGATTTTATAGCTGAAGTCCTGTCCCAAAAAGATATTGATGCGTAGCCTGGTCGAAAACCGATAATAGCTATTCGGGTATTTGTCGGGTTCTTTATACCAAAATTGTTTACCCAAGGTCGTATTGAGATAAGCGCCGGTACGGAGGGGATGATAAGTAAACTGTTTATTGAGTTTAATTTCCCAAGGGGTATACGATTGACGCAGCGTTAAGGTAAGTTTAGCCCGGTCTGTATCATATTTCGGTACATAGCCAAGCAGGAAATCTGTCGACCACTGCTTGCGTCGGCCATAATCCCAGCCTGTTCCGGCAGAAAGCAGTCCTATGGATCCGGCGTATTGAAGCATATAACTTGATGGAACAAGGCTAAAGGCAGTTTTTTTTAGTTCTTTAGTGCTCATGTTTTCCGTTTTGATGCTGTCCGTTTTGATGCTATTCTCCCGAAGGGTGTCCGTTTTGTTGCCAGCCAAGCTTGTTCGTGGGAGATATTGGTTTTTGGCGCCCTGAGCCATATCGTGAACTGAAAAGAAAAGGGTAACAAGCGCGAAAGAACGTATTTTTGATTTAGTAAGAAACAAGTTCATGGGTATAGTGATCCTTAGTGATTGTAAAAATTAGAAATTGACGTTTACCGATATTCGGAGTACCGTAATAGATGATACCATCCTTAAAAATATCTTCTTCTTGATAGATATGATCGTGGCCATTGGTACAATAAAGGAGGTTGGGGAATTGTTTTATACTGTATTGGAAGACCGAAGCTACATTGTTGTTAAACTGATCGGATGTGGGTCTGGCATGCATGACGACCACTGTTTGTTCAAAACGTGTGGTATCTTTTTGACGCTCTTGCTCGATAAATGAAAAGTCGGGAACGGGATTGGAGTAATCTGATTCCAGCGCATTGGTATTTAGACATAAGAATTTTGTTTTACCTGCAATAAAACTATAATTGACTGTGCCAAACACTTGTTCGAAGATCTCTTCGCCATTGGCGAGACAATCGTGATTCCCCAAAAGGGCGACATAAGGCTGTTTCAGCTTTTCCAAAATATCACGCTGCCACAAAAATTCCTTGGTAAGTCCAAAATCGCTAATATCGCCGCCGTGTACAATAAAATCGATGTCATTTCTTTTATTGACTATTTTTACAAAATCGTCAAGTTCATCGTACCAGCGCTGCGAATCACTGATAAAAGCGTAGCGGATGGTATCCTGATTAGCATAATCATGTTCGATTTTGACGATATTATCTGCATTGATATGTTTTCTTCCATCGATTTTTCCTGAATAAGGGTGGATGTCAAACATGTTGCAACTGCTGGTAAGAAAAGAGAGCGAAGCTAGTGTGATGAATTTATAGCGCTTTTTCATTTGAATTCTTTATTGACTTTTTGAATCCAAAAGTAAGTTTTAGCGAACGAAAGCACAGTTTTTACATTTTATTATTACCCTGAAATGATATTAATGGGCGCTAGAAGGGGATTGCTGGGTATCTGGTTAGAACAAGCGATTGAATGGGATTATTTTCGCTACAAGTGCAAAAATTTGATCATGTAGAGCAGGACGAGGAGATGCTGCTTTGGAATACCCATGATATCTTTCAGCGCTTCCATGGCACGATTATTTAGTTTGTATAAGCTTTTGACAGATATGTTGGTCAGTACACTGATTTCTTCATAACTCAGTTCTTCGAAATACCGAAGAAAAATAACCTCTTTTTGTTTGCCAGTTAGCTGTTCTAATGCTTGAATTAGCTTTAAAGCTGTGGTCTGTTGTTCTTCAGCAGCGATATAAGTGGATTCGACATCATAGGTGAGCTGGAAATCATCTTTTTCGCCGAACGAGGAAAGTCTGCCGTCTCGCAATTGGGTATTCAGTAGGCTATTTTTTAAAGCGACAAGCAAATAATGTTTCGGATTGGAAATGCTTCGTAGCTTGCTCCGGTTTTCCCAAAACTTGATAAATACATCCTGAATGGAGTCTCTGACATAATCCTCGTCTTTTACCCGACGCATACCATATTCATATAGACTGGGTAATAACGCACGATAGATCTGCTCGAAAGCTTGTTTGTCGCCCTCAATGAATTCATTCCAGTATCGATCTATGGTGTTGTTCATCTCCGAATTTATACCATTAAATGAAATAGATCATTTGCTTCTCCAAAAATAGTAAAGATTTAATAACAATAATGAAACCCTTATTTTAAATAATAACACGAATAAATCATTACGTCTCACTGGTCCAAAAATAGGCTTTTGGACATTAATTTGCGTGCTAAATTATGAAATTGGTAAGTATTGAAATCATCTTTTGATTTTTTTTAAAAAAAATCAAAATCCATGGGATAAAATTTAATGTCCGTTTGTCTTGTATTTAACAAAGGCTTAATAATGGAGAAATATACGAATTACAGTACGCAGGATTTTTTGGATGATCTGGATTTTGTCCGCTTTGCCAAATATCCGGATCGGGATGATTTCGGGAATTGGAAAGTATGGCGTGCTACAAATCCAGAAAATGCTGCTGCATATGATGAAGCGCTCGCTTATATTCGTGCTTTGTATGGTATTTCGCGCATAAAACCTAGCCAGTTATTTGCGGAGAATCTGTTTCGCGATATTGAACGGGGCATAGCCGGAAACAGAAAGAAACGAAAAAATCAGATTATCCGTTTGTGGGCCGCAACTGTTGCTGCAGCTTCGGTAGCGCTTTTTATAACTGCAGCTTGGTATTACCAATCCATGATTGTGATACAGACCGGAAGCGGTGTCTTACAAACAGTGGTATTGCCTGATAGCAGTACTGTACATTTAAATGCGAATTCTTCTGTTGCTTATCGTCGTGCTTGGAAATGGTTGTCCAAACGCGAAGTATATACAACCGGCGAGGCTCTATTGGAGGTTAAACATCTCAACAAAGATACAACAGACATTCAGGCAGGGGAGCGCTTTATGGCCTACACCGGCGACATCACCGTGGAGGTGCTGGGAACTAAGTTTAATCTAAAAAATAGAGATCATAAAGTCATCGTATCGCTGCTAGAAGGGCGCATTGCACTACATAACCTCAAACATGCCGGTGAAACCAAAATCCTTGTACCAGGTGACGTCGTTGTCGACGGCGGCCAAGGCTTCCGTTATGTAGGTGTTGACAAAAAGGCTGCCCAACAGGCGGTTTCGTGGACACAGAAGACATTGACAGGCGAAAATTTAACGGTCGCCGACCTAACCAATGAGTTTCGCTATATGTATGGAAAAGAAATCATCATAAGTGATCCTGCACTTTTAAATCGAAAAATCGACGGTCGTATATCCCTGAATTCGCAGGAAAGTATTATCTATTCGATTGCAAATATCTTACAAGCTAATATACGGATGGAAAAAGATACCATCTACCTCGATCCAAAATAAGAAAAACACAATCAATCTAATACAACAAACATCTAACCTAACAAAAAATGAAAATCACAGAAAACAGGTGGCAACCGATACGGTGCCTGTTGATGGTTCCTGTCACTTCGCTGCTATTTACTGCTGGTCAACAGGCAATCGCCCAACAGAAACTGCCGCTCACGCAAGCGATCAAACAGATCGAACAGCGTTTTAATGCCAATTTGAGCTACGAGCATAACCTGTTGAATGGAAAAACTGTAGACCCAGAAATGCTGAAAGGAAATCGTCTGGAAGAAGTTCTTAAAAAAGTACTTTACCCCAACCAGTTGGTATTTCTTTATGTAGATGACAGGTCTTATTCAATTGTTCGTCGCGCTACGGAGGATCGCGAAGCCAGCCCTGTAAAGTATGGAGCCGATAATGAATTGATGGACCGGGTCGCTGGAACCGTACTTTCCACAGGAGGTAAACCTATACCCTTAGCCAGTGTATGGGTAAAAGACACGCGTAAAGGTGCAAAAAGTGATGAAAATGGCCGCTTTCTGATTTACGATATCAAACCAACGGATATTATTATGATCACGGCTGTTGGCTATGAAAGTACGGCCTTAACAGCTGGAAATCGTAACCAGATTACATGTACCCTGGAGGAAAAAAATCACATGTTGGAAGAGGCGGTGATTTCTACAGGTTATCAAAAGATTTCAAAAGAAAGGGCTACGGGTTCGGTTTCTCTGATCACGGCCAAAGAATTGGAAAAAATTCCCTCTGCCAATCTGATTCAACGCTTGGAAGGTCAGGTTCCCGGTGTACAGGTTTCAATTGGAACAGGCGATCGTACCTTTACCTATAATAACAATCAGTTGGGTATTTACTCAAGCACAAGAACAATAGGCCAGAATGATTATGGACTGACTGTTCGCGGAGTCGGTTCAATTGATAGCGATACTGAAAAATCACCTTTGATCGTTATCGACGGTGCTATTTCCAGTATTGATTTGGCAATGCTCAATCCGAATGATGTAGACAATATAACCGTCTTGAAAGATGCTGCAGCAGCATCAATCTATGGCGTTCGTGCAGCCAATGGGGTTATTGTGGTGACAACGAAAAAAGGGTCAGTCACCGGTGTGCCAAGGATCAACTTTTCCATGAATACCACTTTTTCGGGGAAACCCGATTTAGGTTATCTGCGTACGATGAACAGCGCACAGATGATCGATTATCAAGAGGAACTGGTGGCTAAGAATATTCTGAATGGTAATAATATTGCAACCAATCTGTACAGCTATAGTACCTATTATCCAGGCGAGGTTGCGGCGGCGGCGATTCGATTGAAAAATGGTCAGATGACGCAGGCTGCTTATGATGCCCTGGTGAATCCACTAAAATCCATCGATAATCGGTCGCAGATTCAACAGTATCTGTTGCGCCCCATGAACAGTCAGCAATACAATTTGTCGATCAGTAACGGAACAGAAAATAACAACTATTTTTATTCAGCATCTTATGCGAATGAAAACCCGTATACCAAAGGAGAAAATGGGAAAAGGTTGACTTTAAGCCTAAACAACAATTGGAAGTTATTTAAGATTGCGACCCTGTCAACTAGTATCCGGGAGACTTTCTTCCGCAATAAACAAAATGGAATCGGTCTTTCTCAGATTTACGATACGGGCGGGTCTACACTGTTACCTTATCAATTACTGGCAGACGAGAGCGGCAATGGCATTGCCTACGATCGGCTGACACCGGGATTTACCGATGTCCTTGGGCCGGCCTATAAGGACTGGCGGTACAATTATCTCCAGGAATTGGAGCAGATGGATCGCATGCTCAAAAACAATAATTATTCGGCTGTGATCAACTTAGCTGTACCCATCTATAAAGGACTGAAGGGAGCGGTGATGTATTCCAATGAGCGATCTTTCGGCAATAACCGAATTTACAATGGCGAGGATTCTTACGCCAACCGGTCGCTGTTGAATCGCTTTACACCCATCGGAGCGTCGACAAATAGTATTGGTATCAACAAAGGCGGTATCTATAATATCATCAATACCGATGTCAACAATTATACCGTTAGGGGACAGTTGAGCTACGACGCTTTAATTGGACGGAAACACGATATCTCAGCAATAGCAGGATCGGAGATCAGGCAGACGGAAACAGGGCAAGGTAATATCACCTATTACGGCTATAATATGCAGACGGGATTTAATACCGCGGTAAGCTATTTGCCTAATGCCTATCCAAGTATACAGGGATTCAATGAAAGCCTTTCCGGAGCACCGCAGCAAGCGGATAGGAGGCGTCGTTTCCTTTCTTATTTTTCGAATGCTGCCTATACCTATGATGGTCGCTTTACATTTTCCGGTAGCGTCCGTTACGATGACTATAACAACTTTGGTCTCGACCGGAGCTTTCGTGCAACGCCTTTATGGTCGAGCGGATTTAAATGGAATGTGCGAAAAGAATCTTTTATGAACAACCTGCATTGGCTGAATCAATTGGGCTTTAGGGCAACCTATGGTGTGAATGGTAACATCACACAAGATGTGCGTCCCTTTACCTACATCTCGCTTGATGACGCTTCACGTAACCCAACAGCGCAGCCAGCGGCAAGCATCATCGCTATTGCCAATCCGCAGTTGCGCTGGGAAAAAACTTATGTGACCAATCTGGGACTGGATTTTGGTTTATTGGACAATCGCTTAAACGGTACATTGGATTATTATGTGAAAAAAGGACGTGATCTACTGTATGGTTTTCCGATCGCGGCACCATATGTAGGTACGATAAACGCTGGCTCGCTCAAACGGAATACGGCAACCATGAGTGGACGTGGGATTGACCTTGGGTTGAATGGCGTTTTGTTACGTAGTGCAGACTGGCAATGGGACATGACAGCCAATTTCTCCTACAATACCAATAAAATAACCGATAACCGTTTTGATCCGGCAGATATCTCAACATTTACCTACTCGTATACACCTATAGGGATTAGTTACCTGAAGGGATACCCCAGCGATAAACTCTTTGCATTTCGCCATGCTGGGCTGGATGCCAACGGATTGACACAGATCTACAATAAAGAGGGGGAAGTCGTTTCTGTTAAGCAGACCTTAACAAGTGTGGATGATCTCAAATATATGGGCCGTACTGTAGCACCGTATTTTGGAAGTCTTAAAACGAATCTGCGTTATAAACAATGGTCGTTCTATGCCTTGATGACTTATCAGTTTGGAAGTGTATTTATGAAACCGAGTATTGAGTCGTACATGACACCGAGTCGTGGTTTTACCCTGCCTAAATTTGATTTAAGTGCCGATATTGCCAATCGCTGGCGACAAGCAGGGGATGAGGCTACCACGAATATACCTGCAGTAACAGCCGATATTTATGGGCAGTATAGTTTGTACCGCTACACCTATTCGGATATCAATGTACTCAAAGGTGACTATATCCGTCTACGGGAAGTTTCTCTAAGCTATGCTTTGCCTAAAGATTTCTTAAAAAGGATGAAAATCGAGCAGGTGAGCCTGACGGGTTCCGTACGTAATCTGGGATTGATCTGGACAGCAAATAAGGAAGGGATTGACCCGGATTTTGCCAATTATGTAGGCAATACGACCAATCTGCGTCCGGTTCCTTCGTACAACTTTTCAATCAATGTTAACTTCTAATCGCCAAAATCATGAAAATAGCTATAAAACACAGCAGCCGTAAATGGGCAGTAGCGGTAGCCGCATTGAGCATCGGCTTTACCATGACAGGTTGTGAAAAATATGTCGATATAAAAACCCAGGGACAACTGACACCGGGGACAATTGAAAACTATCGTTATCTATTAAATAATACAACCGCTTTGGAAGCTGCACCGACAGTATCGGATATGGCTTCGGATGACCTGGAAATCATCGATGGTTCGCCGCAGCAACTTTCCTTGGCGAACAATGATTTTAATGGTTATTACCGCAGATCGTATCAGTGGGCAGATGATATTTACCCAATTGACAATCAATATCACAAAGATGACAATTGGGGGGCACTTTATAATGCGATCGCATATGCTAACACTGTTATCAGCGAGGTACCTAATGTTTCAGATGGAACTCCTGCTGAAATTAACCAGCTGATTGCGGAGGCAAAGATTCATCGCGCTTCGGCTTACTTGATGTTGGCCAATACGTATGCTAAACCTTACCTGCAGGCAAGTGCGAATACGGATTTGGGTGTACCCTTGGTTTTGCAGCCAACTACAGAAAAGTCGCTCGATAGAGGTACGCTGCAACAGGTATATGATGCTATTTTGACGGATATTGAAACAGCACTGCCTGGCTTGCCGGCACAACAGCAGTTTACAACCTTGCCTTCCAAAGCCTCGGCTTATGGTTTATTGGCGCGCACGTACCTTTATATGAATCGTTATGCGGATGCAGCAAAAGCGGCCGACCAGGCACTTGCGCTTAATGATAAACTGAACGATTTGACCAAGCTGACAACGACGACCATGGTCAATTATCCATTGCGGGTATCCAATCCGGAAATATTGCTGTCTAAAATACCCGTTAATGGAATTACGGCCTACACCACCACGGCGTTACGCTTGAGTAAGGATCTTTTGGGCCTGTTTGATGCCACCGATCAGCGTTATAATTTATTTACGGTGCCGGGTTCAATGATATCAAATTGGGAGGTTTATGATGGACGCTACTTTTACCTGGACTATATCAAGAATGAAGGCCGAAATGTAGGTCCGTCAGTTCCTGAAATGCTATTGATTAAGGCGGAGGCTGCTGCGCGAGACAATCAGCCTGCCGTTGCAATGACATTGGTCAATCGTTTACGCGCCAGTAGAATTCTGCCGGGGTCAACTGTCAATCTCAGCGCGACGGATGCTGAAGATGCATTGGTGAAAGTGATGCAGGAACGCCGTCGTGAGTTTATGTTTCGCATGCTGCGCTGGTGGGATATGCGCCGTCTGAAAGACGACACACGCTTCCAGAAAACTTACACGCGTACATTCGGCGGAAGCACCTTCACATTGGCTCCAAATAGCAACCGCTATGTGTTTCGGATCGCCCAATACGAAATCAATTTAAGTCCCGAAATAGCGCAAAATCCATAAAACCGGGTCAGTAGATCCATTATTGAAAAAGGAAGAATAAGAAATATGAAAAATAGGGTGATGAAAACAACATCTATATTGGCTTGGGCACTGATGAGTTGCTCGGTTGCTTTAGCGCAACAACAGAAACAGCCGCAGATTTTTAGGGTGATACCGGAATTTCCAAAGGAACAGGATACTGTACAGCTCGTATATGATGCTCGGAATACTGTGCTGAAGGATGCCAAAGATATCTCGGCACAGTTAACAGGTTATACCGATTTTAAATGGACGACGACGGACCTCAAGTTTACTAAAAATGATTCGGTATGGACTGCAAAATATATTCTGCCGGCACATTTGGGGCTGATGAATCTTGTTTTTAAATCGGATACTTTGGTAGATAAAGGTGGGGAGCAAACTTATTCTTATATCCTCTCTGCAAACGATAAACGACAGATGTCGGGAGGAATGCTGGGTTGGGGCATGTTGCGCACACCGCATATCGTTGCAGGTGTACCTAATGTGGTGGATACAGCGTCCTACAAATCGGATGAGATACTTCTGATGTGGGTGAAATATGAATTGCAGTATCATCCGGAAAACCGCTTTCGCGTGCTTTATACTGCTGCAAGTGCTTTGAAACACATGAATACGCCAGAGTCCTTGGCTAAGCTCGATAAGGAGCTGAACACCCTGGAACAGATTCCTGATATCAGAGAAGAGGATCTACTTGAAATTTATCGTGTCTATAAGGATATTTTAAAAGATGGACCAAAGACGGAGGCAATCCAACATAAGCTTGTTGCGCAGTTTCCAAATGGTCAATATGTAAAGGATCAGCGTCGCCTGACCGATTTTAATCTGATCCAGAAGGCCAAAACAGACGATGAACGCTTAAAAGCGGCGACGGATTTTATCGATAAACACCCTTACCAGGAAGCTGAAGTTTCTTTTAATGAGGCAAACCGAATCAGTTATATCAGTGCTTACTGGATCATTTCGGTGTATACCAGCATGAAAAAAGATCTGCCGAATTACAGCAAATATATGGCTAAAATAGCACCATACGAAGCACTTTCAAATGTGATCTATCGCTCGTTGTACGTTCCTTATATTGCACAAAAAAGTATGGGACCAGCAGAAATATTGCCCTATGCACGCGTCATTATGGAGCGTTTAAATTATTACAAGGATAATTTTCAGGGTGATAAATACGCGACTTTATACTATGGCAATGCACCATTATTTGCCAAGATATTAGTGGACAATAAGCTTTACGATGAAGCCTTTGTGTATGCCTCGGCAGCTCAAAGTGCGGCAAGCTATAAAAATGCAGACCTGAACGATACCTATGTACGCGTGCTTGAAGGACAAGGGAAAGCAAAAGAATTACAGATGGCGCTAGAGAAAAGCTATGCGATGAATCAGAGTTCGACGTATATGTTGGAGCTGATGAAAAAAAGCTACAGCGCAAGAAACAAATCAGAAAAGGGCTATGAAGAGTATCTTGCTGGTCTGAAAAATGCAGATAAAGGCAAAGAGCTGAAAGAAAAAGTACAGCAACTTTTAATCAATAAGAGTATTGCAGATTTTGAGCTATTGGATCAAAATGGAAAAAAAGTACGCCTTTCTGCCCAAAAAGGAAAAATTGTTGTTTTGGATTTCTGGGCATCGTGGTGTGCACCATGCAAAGGTGCATTTCCGGGAATGAAGCTGGCGGTTGATCATTTCAAAAATGATCCGAATGTAGTCTTTTATTTTATAAATACACAGGAACGTAAATCGGATATGAAAGAATATGTGACCAGCTATATGAAAGAAAATAGTTATCCGTTCACGGTATTGCTGGATGCGGATAGCAAGGCTTCGAAGGCAGCTGGGGTAGGTCCTATTCCGCACAAGATGGTGGTTGGTCCAAATGGTAAACTTCGTTTTTCGGAGGTTGGATATATGGGGAGCACTTCAGAGCTTGCCGATGAAATTATTGAAATGGTCAACGTTTTAAAAGCAGGAAAATAAGGGCATGAAAACAATCAAATCACTGGTATTGGCTGCGCTTGCATTGCTTTTTTATGACCAAACTTCAGCACAATCCATTCAACAGAAAGACGTTGTATTTAAATCAAAAGCAGATAGTATCACGATCGGTGCCACCATTTCCTCGCCTGTCAAGGCGGGGAAATATCCGGCCATTATTATCGCTTCGGGCACCGGACCGCAGGATCGGGATGGCACAATGGCTGGGACAAAGATGTTTGCACGTATTGCCAGTTACCTGACTCCAAAGGGATATGTGGTCTTGCGCATGGATGACCGTGGTGTGGGTAAAACTACGGGCGAATACCGCTATGCGACGACCGCAGATTTTGCACTTGACGTATTGGGCGCACTGCAATTTTTGAAAACAGAAAAGAATGTTGATTTGAGGCATATCGGATTGTTAGGGCATAGCGAAGGGGGAGCTGTTATCTCGATAGCCGCATCACAGAGCAAAGATGTTGCTTTTTTGATCAGCTTATCGGGTTTGGCTTCGAGCGGTCTGGAATCACTTTTTGTCCAGAACGAAAATTTGGTCAATACTTTGCCGATGACCGCAGTGGACAAAAAGAGATCCAATGAAATCAATCGACTGATGTTTGCAACAGCTTTTCAATATGCCAAGTCGGACAGTATGGAGAGTAAGCTCAATGCAGTTTACAATTATTGGAAGCAAAAGGATGACCTCTATTTTAAATCTTTAGGTATTGAACATGATCATTTTCGTTTTCCGATCTGGTCTTATGTGCAGCAGGCTATTGGACCTTGGTACCGCTATTTTGTCAACTACGATCCGCAGATCTTTTTAAGTAAAGTCGACGTACCTATCTTGGCGATTAATGGAAGCAAGGATGTTTTTGTAGATCCGGTCAACTTAAACTATTGGAAACAGTATAGCAGTGCTGGCCAGCAGGGAAAAGTAACGACAATCCTGCTGCCAAATGTAAACCACTTACTGCAACCTTGTCAAACCTGCCTGCCTGCAGAGTACGCAAAACTTGGTGAAATACCCGATAGTACCTTGGAATCAATTGCGAAATGGCTGAATAAAACCGTAAAGTAAAATGAAAAAGACCATGTATACAATGCTGGCTTTGTCGATGATAGGAAACCTAGCCGCCGCCCAGCAGGCTGATAATGTCAAGTCGATTGAACGGATTATTGCTGCCATGAATAAAAAAGATGAAGCGGCTTTGCTGGCGATGATGGATGATAGTGCAACGATCGGTAATCTGCCCAAAATGAATAATCAAGCTGCTGTACCAGATATTTTGGCTAAATTCTCATCCATAAGTTCGTTTCATATAGTCGGTCAGCATAAGCTTGTCAACGGCGATGAGCGGATCCAGCTTGAAGTAACTTATCAGGATGGAAAGCCTGGTAAACCAAGTTTTCTGTTTAATCGTGTCGGAAAGATTATAAATCTTGGTATCATTAAAGGTCGCATGAAAGGTAATCCTGAAAAAGCATTGGCTGATGCGGTTGGGAATGCAGAGCTACCGCAGACAATGGTCGTTCCTTTTAAATTAGTGAATGGCTTGGTCTACCTTGAATCGACGCTCAATGGCACAAAAGGATATTTTCAATTCGATAGTGGCGCTCCAGTAGTCATATTGCGTAAAAAGTTTGTCCCCGCAGAACAGATTCGTGCTGATGTCTCGGTAGATTTCGCAGGGATTGGCGGGCAGATGCAACAGGTGGTCTGGTCAGCGGGCAATCGCCTTCAGATAGGAGGCATTGTACTCAATGGATTGGAGGCTCCAGTTTCTGAAATGGACGATATGCAGCTGGAAGATGGCAGTCCTATCTTTGGTTTGCTGGGCATCGGCGTATTGAAAAACTACCAGTTTACATTAGATTATGGACGGAAGGAGTTATTGCTCGAAAAATTGGACGAACGTGGTGATCTACTTGCGAAGTCAATCGAGAAAGGGCCTCTACTGGCGCAATATCCTTTACGTTTGAAACGGCATATTCCGATTGTGGATATTGCTATTGGCGGAAAGATGTATCCGATGGGAATAGATTGTGGTGCTAATGCCAATGTATTGAAAAAGACATTGGAAACTGAACTAAAACCTTATATTGATTTTGAGGAAGGTGAGGTGGATATCAAAGGGGTGAACGGAACAAGTCAAGGCAATCGTATAGCGTTTCTAACGCATGCGAAAGTAGGTGAGCTGGCTCTGCAGGATATGTATACTGTGATTACAGATCAGGCTATCGGTGGCGGAACAGGTCACGATGCCTTACCGATAGAAGGCTTATTGGGAACTCCGTTTTTAAATCAGTACAAAATGACAGTAAACTTTCATAAGAATACAATCAGTTTTTATTGATATGATCGAATTTTAAAGACAATTATTATTCAATTCTAATCCTAAAGGTGGCCTATTTTAGCGGCCGCCTTTTTTTCATTGCAGGTAACATACATTTAGATACCACACAGGATTTTAATATTTTCATGCGCTTCGCGCTGCTGGCTCAGCTGAATTTGGATCAGGTTTTTGGCCCCAATCGATAGCTTGTTTTCCTCGGCAAGTGCTTTCTCGTAAACCTCGCTAAAAGCCGCCTCACCCCGCTCACATTGCTCCAACAAAGACTGCATCTTACCGCCCGATAGTTTTGATTTGATCACCATCCACAACCTGAATAGTTCGCCACTCAGTTTTGTCCTGTCCGTGGCGTATTGACCGGCAAGTTCCACCAGCGGACTGAGTTCAGCAATAAATTTTTCAGACTGCGCAGCGAGCTGGTTAAAAACAGCCTCCCGGGCACCTTCGCCCTGCTCGTTGGCCAGATCAACAGCCAGCTTATATCCTTCGATGCGGTCGTTGTTGATTTTAATAAGGTCATTTAAAATATTCGGGTCGTTCTGATTACTTTTCATCTTTTCGTTATACTGTTTTTAATCTTGTATACTGTTTTAATCTTATATGCTGTTTTATTCTTGTATGCTGTTTTTAAGAGGAACAAGGAAGATTAATCATTAGTTTGTCTTTATTTCTTTTATGATAATTTGCGGCGGCTTACTGCCTGATTTTGAGCGGACTTATTTCGTGTTTCCTCGCATAGGCTATGTTGCTGACCAGACGGAAAACGTATAACGTAGACTTTATTTTCCTAAAAAAACAAACGTTCTGGCCTATTTAAGAGTTTCTTTCTTAGAAAACAAGACAGAATTTGAACAATAAAGATTAAAAACACGACAGCAATGGATGTAAAAAAGGAAAAGACAAGCAAGCTACAGACCTACTGGACCATACTGAAAAATACAGTATCGGGATTTATGAATGAAGATTCCATGAAATACAGTGCTTCATTATCGTATTATACCGTTTTTTCCATTGGTCCCATATTGGTTTTAATGATCGCACTGGCCGGAATATTTTATGGTGCCGAAGCCATTCAGGGAAAGGTTTTTACCGAACTGAACGGTTTAGTGGGCAATAGCGCCGCCAAACAGATTGAAGAGGTTATTCAGAACCTTCAGCTGTCGGGCAAATCCAATATGGCGCTGGTGATCAGTATAGTGACCCTGATTATCGGGGCAACCACGGTTTTTGGCGATATGCAAAACTCCATCAATAAAATATGGCATGTACGCCCAAAACCAAAAAAGGGCTGGTTAAAACTAATTCAGGACCGGTTGCTATCGTCATCGCTTGTTATTGGCCTGGGCTTCCTGCTGGTAGTCACCTTGATCGTCAACGGCATTATTCTGGCCCTAACCGGGCAGCTGCAGCGCTATTTCCCAGAAATAACAGTCGTGCTGATGAACGTCATTAATTTTGTCATTTCCTTTGTGGTTATTGTCATCCTTTTTAGCGTAATCTTTAAAACCTTGCCCGATGTCAATATTCAATGGAAGACCGTTCGTGCCGGGGCCCTATTTACGGCTATATTATTTGTTATCGGTCGTTACCTGATCGGCATCTATTTAGAACGTTCGGCCACGCAGGATACCTACGGTGCGGCAGGCTCATTTGTGCTTATTTTGCTTTGGGTATATTATACTGCAGCGATTCTCTATTTCGGTGCGATTTTCACCCGCGAATACGCGACAGAGATGGCCATACCGATCGAACCTTCTGAATTCGCAGTCCATGTGGAAACACAGGAAATCGAGCGGAACGTGGATGAAATACCGCCGGCACCACTGGATCCCGAGGAAACCACCATTGATACAACTGAGTAAAATTGCCGTGAACATTTTTTAACATTTGATAACAATTTTTTTTAAACGATTCCAGCTGCTGGCTGTTCTATCTATAAAAAACGAAAGGAAAATATTATGAGTGAATTAACATGGAAAGGTCGTTGGAACGAAATTAAAGGTAAGGTAAAACAGCAATACGCTGACCTTACAGATGATGATTTACTATATGCAGAAGGCAAAGAAGATGAGTTGGTAGGTAAACTTCAAAAGAAAACAGGTAAAACACAAGATGAGGTGAATAGCTGGTTGAACGGTTTGTAGAATAGTGTTTTCAGGTTAAAGGCGGATAGCAGCAATGTTATCCGCCTTTTTTTATGCCTTTTTTCTGTAAATCAGATAGCTGCCTAACAGACACAGGTTTACGAGAACAGCAAAGCTGTTTGAATAGATAATGGGCGCCTCGCTTTTCATTACCCCGTACCACACCCATAGGGCAAGTCCTATGATTAAGGTTAACAGCATAACAGGAGAAAGGTCATCCACATTCTTTTCTTTCAATACCTTGATCAGCTGCGGCAGCATCGAAATGGAGGTCAGAATCCCCGCAATAATTCCCAATAAGTTTTCGTTGATCATAAGAGAAATAGCTGTTTAATTGTATCATGCATTTTGCTCAAATCGGCTAAAATGGATAACCGATCGCGAGATTAAACATCAGATTGTCTTTCCGCCATCTTGAACTTCCAAAGTCGATATCTTTCAGTACCCAGCGCTCGCCTTCCGGTAAATAAGGAATGCGGAACGGGATGGAAAAGTCGGTACGCAGGATCAGAAAGGTAAAGTCAAAGCGTAGCCCCAGGCCACCGCCCACGGCAAGCTCCTTGAGGAAATCCTTGCTGAATTTGCCCCCGGGCTTATCCTCATCCTCACGTTGCAGCCACACATTTCCGGCATCAATAAAGGCAGCCCAATGAACAGGACCAGCTATTTTGGCTCGGTACTCGGTATTCAGCTCCAGCTTGATGTCGCCCGTCTGATCGGCATAAAAAAGTCCATTTCCGAGGCGCTCGGGTGCCACCGTACCTGGTCCGATCGCACGTGCGCCAAAGGCACGGATGCTGTTCGGTCCACCCACATAATATTGCTTCAGGTAGGGGAGCGAACGCGAATTGCCATACGAGTAGCTCATCCCGATGCTCACCCGGGAAGCAAGTTGTGAATTTTCGCTGAGCTTGAAATAATGCCTGCCGTCAACACTGGCTTTGATATACTGCGAGAAGTAGGCGTCAAAGAGTTTAAACGTTTTCCCCTTGTTAAAATCTGCACCTTTGATCAGTCCCAGAATATTGCCCGACAGGTCCAGATTGCCCTTAAAATAAAAGGTATTCTGTAGGTGCTTTTTCATGGTATTCTGAAAGGTGAAATTATAATTTGGCCCAATCGTGAATTGGGGATCGATTACATGCCGCAGCGCCGGAATGGTATCCATCTGCATTTTGTAGCTTTCCGAAATGCCTCTTGGCTGTACATAGGTAATTTCCATCAACGCCAGATCATGCTGTTTCTCTTCGTTCTCTTGCCAGGTATAACCATAGCTCAGCGCCATGGAATTGAGGGTATAGGCTTTTCGCCGGTTTAAAAATTCATAGCGTGCCTTGATATAGGTGTTCGGAATAAATTGGCGCGAAGGATTGATGGTACCAAATGGCGTCAATATCCTCGGAAAGGTTAAGGTGGCCTCAGTACCATACCGGAAATAGCTGGAGTTGAGGTCGGCATTGCCACCCGTCTGCAGTTCGTAGCCGCCAAAAACGTTGATATTGAGCTTTTCGGCTCCTTTAAAAGCATTCCGTAAGGTCCAGTTAACATTCACTTCCGTACCGTTGTAGACGGAAGCCATCTTACCCAGCAGCTCTACACGAATGGATTTCTTGGGCAGGGGCGTAAGATAATAGTACACATCCAGTGCGTTGGGCACTTCCTTGCTGTCCACAAAGTTATTTTTGACGAATTTCCAGCTGTTCAGGTTCACCAAATGGCTGATGGTCCGGTTGTGGGCATCGCGGTTGTAGAGGTCGCCCTGCTTGAAAAAGATGTGATTGGCAATAACAGGTTTGCGAAAGCTGTGTTTTGGGTCGATAAAATAATAACTGCTATCAAAGGGCTCGGCATTCCGGGCCGACCGCTGGTAGCCTGCCCCGGTCTCCGTATAGTTGGGGAAGATATAAATCTTGTTGATTTTGGACGGTACCCGGGCCTGCTCAGGTGCTTCTTTTTTTACTGTGACATACAGATTGACTTTATGGTTGCCGATGGTGCTATCGACCTGCACCAGGATATAGTCTGGGCTAAAATAATAATAGCCCTTATTTTTAAGGACATTGTCTATTCGGTCCCGTTCGTTGAGTACCACATCCAAGCTGTAGTTGTTGTTTGGCCGTAGCAAGCTCTCACCGGAAGTCCCCTGAATATCGCGGCCAAGTTGGGTCGTGCTGTCCACATCAAAGGTGACCGATTTAATGCGGTAGATCAGATTGGGCTTGGCCGTATAGTCTACCGTTGCTTTTTTATTTTCAACGGTGGTATCGGAGGTTACTTCGGCATTGAAAAATCCGATATTCTCCAGTCGGTTGCGCAGCAGATTTTCATTGTACTCCCGGTTTACATCGCTCAGTAGTACAGGTTCCTCGCCAATTTTTTTGAGGAAACGTTTTATAAAGTTGCTGTTGGCGGTATCGCCCGCCATATTGTTAAAATATAGCTTGTAGGGCATGCCCAGCACCCGCTTATTGGGTTTGGGCCGCAGCGATTCGGCCAGGTAGGCCGCCAGCTTCTCTTTGTTTTTCTTTGAAATGGTATCGGATGCGATGTTCACATTCCCCTTCACATACAGGCTCTCGCCTTCGGGCAGGTTTTTGGTCGACGAACAGGCCGCAATGATGCCGCTTATTATAAATAGGCCAATCAGCCCCTGTAGTTTAATTTGCATGGTAAGCCCTTTCCTCGTCTTCATTTTTAATTGCTGTGGTTTTGATCGTGTCTAACTGCTTCGGCGTACTCTTTTTCCCTGCACTGTTTGCTGTGCTGTCCACTTGCTGGCGGCGCTGCTGTTCTTGCTCCTGTTCTTCCATGCGTTTGCGGTATTCGGGACTATGGAGCATCAGGCTGTCGCGGATGACGGTGCGTACGCTGTCCCGATAAGCCGAATCCTGCTCCATACGATCGACATCAAAACGTTTCCTAAACTTCTTGCTGCCTGTATTGTAATATTCCTTGAGTTTTTTGGAGCGCATAAAGATCTCCTTAAATCGGTTGTAATCCATAGTAATGATGAAACCGATACCCGTTTCAACAAACTGCCCCTGCAAAGTGACCTGATATTGGTTTTTGCGGTAGAATCGCGCAAAGTAGCGCCCATCTTGGGAAAGCTGATAATCCAGCTGTATATCACCGGCGATATTGTTGGCCGCCTCACCAGGACGTGTATTTCCCTCTACTTCAAAGTTAGATCCAATATTGACTTTCAGTCGGTCGTTGAGCAGCATTTTGGACACCCCAATGTTCAGGTCGGTACGCGTCTGGGCAGTTCCGGTGCTGTAATCGTCTGCTGAGGTCAGGTTGAAATCAAGTTCAACGCCCGTAATTAAATCGGAGGCCAGGCGGTTGAGCTGCGAACTCAAAAACGAACTGACACTATTGCGTACCAGGGCTTCTGTACCACCGCCACCGGAAAGGCTTTCAAATGGATTGGCCGACATAAAGCGCCCCAGCACAATCAGTGAAAAGACCTGTTTATTGAGGTCGGAAGGATTATCGCGTAAGGTCGTCAGGGCATTATCTACCTTACTGATCACATCCTGCGATACGATGGCATTGTTGGCATTCAGGTCGATATCAAAATTGAGCTGTGGCTGAAACAGTTGGTCTGAAATTTTCAGCAACACGTCAAAAGGTATCTTTTGCTTATATAGGTTAGCGTTCTGTGTTCCAAGCTGTGGCGCTACCAGTTCTAGCGTAGGGGCTTTTAAGGTATATACTGCCGTAATATTTAACTGCGCGTCCAATGGATCGCCATTCCAGGTAATTGTACTTCCTTTCTGAAATTTGAAGTCTCTGCTGACGGGTCCAAAACTGAAGGAATAACTTCCCCGCTCCACGGTAAAAGTGCCCGACATGGTTATTTTACCGCTGGCATCTACGCCGGCATTTAATTCGGCCTCGCCCTGAATGTTTAGGGCATCCTGCGAGCCTGCATCAAGCAGAATCTTAAACTTGGCATCCTTATCGGTCTGCAGGTTCAGGTCGACATCTATGCCCGTCAGTTTGGTGACGGTCATGGAATCTAATCGGGCAAGGGCATTTGCGGTGGCCGTATCACGTTTGTCCACAAATTCGACCACACCTTTCCGATCGGCCATACCGGGATCATTGTTGGGCATTACCATTGTAAAATCGGTACTGTCGAGTACTTTGATGGTACCGTCCACAACAGGCTTGTCCAGATTACCGCCTACATGCAGATCGGTACCCAGAAACATTTTTCCATAAAATAAGTCGTTATCGGCCTGTGTGGAATTGAGCACTTCAAAATTGTCCATCGCAATATCGAGGTCAAAATCAAAGGCGGTGTAGGTCTGTGTCTTGATAGAACCGCTGACCTGGGCAAAATTGCCTTTGCTGTCTTCGAGTTCAAATTTGGGAAACGAAATACCATTTTGGTCAAAACGGATCTGTTCGTCTTTTGCTTTGAACAGGGCATTGAGCATGGCTACATTAAATTCGGCTTCCCTGAAATTGAGGTCGCCCCTGATCTGTGGTTTCGAGGGAGATCCCTTTATTTTTAGCTGACCTTCGAGGTTGCCCTTCGCGTCTTTGAGGTTGCCCATGCTGAAGGCCTGTACGGTCTTCATCGTCAGTGGTGCAATATCGAGTGTAAAGTCTAGTGTTGCATCGCCTTGCGGAGGATTGATAAAATCACCGCTCAGGACGAGGTTATTTCCGTTTTCGGTAATGCTTACGTTGGCATTGTAGGTGTTTTCGCGTTCATTATTGACTTTGATATTGACATTGCCCACGGTATCTTTTCCGAAGTAAAACTTGTCGACGACAAGATCGGCAACAAAAACAGGACTGCTTTCCAAGCGGGAGAGCGTGGTTTGTCCGTTGATGCCGCCGCCGACATCCAGGCTGTCACTCATGACCATCTTGCTCAGGGTCTCGATGCGGAAATTTTTAAACGCCACATCAATTGGTGAGTTCAGGATGCTGTCCTGTGACGCAATGCGCAGTTCCTGTCCCTTGTTGCTCAGGACAAAATTGTTGGCCAGCAGTCCTGAGCTGCCAAATTTTAAGCGGTTGTTGGACGCTACCTCCCACTTATCGTAGTTGAGCATGAGGCCGTCCTGTAGGAGGCTGAATTCAAATAGGCCATTTTTGGCCTCCATGTTGGCGCCCAGGTGGTATTGTTCTTTGTCCTGTTTATCCTTGATCCAAAGCCCCATGTTGACGATGTTCTGAGCAACCTTACCACTGAAAACCGTATTGGTCAGCTCAATGTTGTTCATTTTAACTTTGTTGATTAAGGCCGAATAATAGAGCGCACTATCCAGACTGTTGATATCCAGGGTCACATTGTCAATCGCTGTACCCGCATACACAATGCGTGGAGCATCCAGTTTGGCCGAGAGATTTTTGGAGGTACTATTGAAGAGACCATCCAGGGTAATGGCTTTCATTTCTGTCAGCTGTGGCAGAAAATCCTGAATCAGTCTATTGCGGGTCAGCTGTGCCGAAAATTCGATGATCTGAGGTGAGTAGGCCGGAATCTTGACCGGCTTTTCGGGTTTGTAATAAACTTGAAGCAAATCTTGGACGGCACTTTGCAGCTCCAGAATTTTGTATTTGCCGACCAGGTGGGCATTCAGAAAATCAGAACGCAGCACCAGCTGATTGCGGCTTGTATCGGCCTTGGCCAAGAGTGAGACAGTATCCAGTGCGTAACGATCGGAGTTATATTGGATCAACGAATTAGTAATATGCGCTTCACCATTCAAAAAGTTCGGATCTGCTGTGCTGAAGTTACCGCTCAGTTTACCCCGGTAGCTGAGCGCATCCTGCATCAGGTGTAACTTTTGCAGGTTGATGCTATCGACCAGCAGTTCGAATGCTACCTTGGGATAAGTGGATTTCATATTGGCGCTGGCATTCAGCTTAAGTTTGATATTCGGATCGGGGCTCAGAATGGATGCTTTCATCGCACCTTTATCGGCCGTTATATCCATGTCGATATCATGGTAGCGGTAGCCCATCGCATCCAGTCGATTCACTTTACCGTCAAAATTGGCCATCAGTTTTTTAGGATCGGTACCCTTGCCTTTGATTTTTCCTTCGAAAGAAAGGATGCCCAGGGTACTGTCCATTTTCATGATTTGACCGATATTGAGGTCACGAACGTTGACTGCCGCATCGTATAGGGTATCGCGCTTGGTCATTTGGACCGTTCCATCGACTTTGGCAGTGCCTTTTTCGGTCACCAATGCGAGGTTGGTCTTGAAAGCAGTCATTCCACCTTTAAAAGTTCCGCTCAGACCGATGGTATTGGGTAGCTCGATGCCCTGGGGCAGCATCGACTTGGAAACCAGTTTTTCGATATCCGAACGGCCGGTCGTCAGTTTTTTCAGGTTGAGGTCTACCGACAATTTATTCATATCGGGTAGTCCTTTCAGATGCAGGCTGGCAATCAATCGGGTATTGGAAAGTGTCCTGAAATCGATATTCGGAATATGCAGATCATCGACACGGCCGGCCACGCGGGTGTCGATATAAAATTTCTTGTCGAGCAGGGGCTTCATCACCTGCATGGTGTCCAGAAAGGGCGCTAGAAATCGGATATCGCGCATATCGATATGGCTTTTTGTGATGTTGGCATTGACGCTGATCAGTTCTGGTCTTTTAGCGATGATATCCAGGGAAGGATAACTTAGCTTAACGTAATCGCGAATCAGCGTGCGTGGTGTTTCCGCATAGAGATTTTTGATTTCGGCACCGGTATTGGTATACTTAAAATCGGCCTTTAATTGCTTGATGACAAAGCCGGAGTGGTCGGCTGCCACGAGTTCTTTCAAGGATCCGCTCATGGAGTCGGCGCTGTAGTACAGATCGGTTAACCTGGTTTTAAGACCGGGCATGTGGATATTAAAATAATCGAAGCCTTTGATGCGCGGCTGATTGTCGTCTTTAAAACGGATACTGGTATTGTTGATGATGATGTCTTTGGCTGAGACGACCCAATTCATTTTTGTGGCCGAACTGGTATCTGTTTTTGCAGTGTCATTCTTTTCTCCCTGGGTGTTTGATTTCTCAGTTTTTGCTTCCTTGTTTTTTGCGTTGGTTGTTGCCGCATCCACTGCTGCTGTGTTCGCTGTCGTTGCGTTGATTTTTGTCACATTGGCCGCAACCTGTTGAATTTTTCCCAGCAGGACGTTATTGTCTGAGCCATCGAGATCGAGCTTTTGGATATCGACAACCTGTTTGTTCAGATCGATCTTATTGATATCGGCATGGAATTTTTTTAGAACAAATTGCGACTTCAGTGCACTGGACTGGTCCTCATAGCGGACCAAAATATTATTGAGGTCGGCCACCTGTATAACTACGTCAGGAAGGAGCGAAGTCTTCTGTGCCGTTTTATCAGTGATACCAAAATCTTCTACCGATGGGCCTGCGCCTTCTACGGCGGGCTTCCACTGCTTGACCGTGGCATTTAGTCCGTCGATATTGATTTTAGGTAGCTCAAAGGCCATGTTTTTGGTCAGGTCAAATTTCTTTATGTTCGTATTTAAACGACCAAGATAGACGTCGGCACTGGTACCGATAACAGCATCGGCATAAACCACATGTATTTTTTCAAACTGTATTTTATCGAGGTTAAACAGCAGGGCAGAAGTTGTGTCGGCAGTAGGTTCACTTTCTTTTTCAGAAGCAAAGGCCTTAATGATATAATCAAAGTTGAACGCGCTGTCGGGAAGGGTGCGTCGTATTTTGGCGGTAATTCCATGGGCTTCCAGACTTTGGATCTCTACCGTATTTTTCAATAGCTTGAGCATATTGATATCGACGGCAATGCTTTTTCCCGCAACCAGGGTATCCTTACTTTGGTCTTCGAGGTAGATGTTTTCGAGGACCAATTTTTTTGGGAAATCAATATTGATGTAGCCAATGCTAACGGGCGTGCCGATCTTGCCTTCTACATAGTGCGTTACTTTTCCGGCGATATAATTCTGTATACTTGGCAGGCGCAATAGAAAAAGGATCAGCATAAAAAGCGCAATGATGCCGCCAATAATCCACAGTATTGTTTTTAAAGCAATTCGTGTAAATCTGTTCAAGGTGTTTTTCGATTTAAGTTTCCATTGAGGACAACACCCGACAGCAAATAGTTTGGATAATATGCAGTAAAATCCCTGCTCGAATGGGATTAGCTTACCACAGCAGCCAGGTCAGAATGGCGAGAAAGCCACCCCGGATAAGCAGTTCCTGTGTCAGCTCTTCGCGGTCTAGCTTATACCAGCTATATTTTTCATAATACTTCCGGATGGTCTGTCTATTCTTTTCAATGACGATTTTATAGCTTGTTTTCATAACCGATTTATATTGATGTCATGGAAGAACATGCAATTTTAATGCAGTTTTAGGCGCAGGCAAGCGAATTTAGGTAGTTTATGTGGTACTATTGGTTATAAAATACAGGCTAAAGGGGTATTTCTAACACGATACTTTACCAAATACGTTCAGGAAAGATACATGTCGATTACTGGTTGCTGTTTGCGGAAAGAAATTTGCCATTTTTCGGACAATAATCAGGCTTAGCTTGAATAGCTAAGCCTGATTGCTTCATGAGGCATGATTGTTATCTTCGATATTCTTGTCTATAGGACTGTTGTCTACAGTTCGTTGTTGTCGATTGTGCCGGGTTCATGCCCCATGTTTTGGTCATAGCGCGCGGCTACTCTTCGTGTACGCTGCGTTTGATCCGAAGGAAGAGTTTCGGTCTGTTGTCCCCGGCTGTAGAATGTATCTTCACTAAAGTGATAATGCTTGTAAAATTCGGTAGGATCGTAGTTGTTGGCGCTCACGATAAAGCCCACATCGCCGGTACCTTCAAACACATGCCGGACGCTTAATTCCGTTTCCGGATCGACCTGATCGGGTTGATAAGCCGGCAGTCGGATGGCCTGATCTTCGCTAATCGAGATGACCACCACTTCGCCATCATCGGCAGGATTATACAGATAATCTGTAGCGGGCTCTTCTGTTGGAATTTCATCCACGGTAAAGATCACACTATGATTGATGGGTTCGACTGACGGAGTCGGATAAGCTTCATCATTGCTCGCCTGAATCTTTGTGCCGTCGTAAAGCGACGCAAGGCCTATCGGTACCAATACTTTCTTCTCGTCTTCTATTACAAATTCGGCATCATTGAGATCCACAATCAGATAACGGACCTGTTGACTTTCAGGATCAAAGAGCAGATCATCAACCTTGCCGATCAGTTGACCGGCCTCATTTTTCACTTTCCAGCCTCGGATATCTGGTTCGCCGTCGACAATTTCATAATCGCTTCCACCGAGTTCAATCAAATGATTATAGTTGTTTTCTTCTAATGCCATGTCTTTAATTTTTTTGGTTATCAATTCATATGTGTGACAGTGATTTAAAGGGTATCCCGTTGCGGCGCTGTGTTGTTGATGCTTGTGTCGGGCGTAGATTCAGGTAGTCTGTCGTCGCTGTTGTAGCGGTTCACAAAATACAGTACCAATCCCAATGCAATCAATGAAAGCAGGATCCACAGCCACTTGGGCGCTCCGTTCCTAGGTTTTACTTCTAAATGTGCCATAAATTCTTTTTTCAAAAAGAACAACCCCTGAATGGCTTCGTTTGAAAAATTTTTTTTCGGACGTTTTTCTCGCAGTGGCTCTCGTTGTTCTTTTTTCGGGGATCGCATACAAACAGTGCAATGGAATAGTGAGGGGCGGAAACGGCCATGGCCACGACGAGAGCTTCGGTAGAGCCTAAGAAGCAAGAGGAGCAGCGTTCATGCGGGATGAATGGGCGGTGGATGGCCGGACTCCTTTCGCAGCTTTTGGTCGCACTATATCAAAAAAGAAAAATAATTCAAACGATTTTCCGCTGACATTGTTCTTTGGTCGGAAATGTATTAATTAGTTAAATAAACAGAGGTTAAAGGATTGTTTTTTGTAAAGGCTAGGTTCGTGGTTGACCTAGCCTTTTTCTGTTGTCGCTATAGTCTAATCATCCAAGAGCTGTCTCGCTTAAATTTCCGATCAGCTGATGGTTTTAGGTCCTCCAACGGTCACTGATTTCCGTCGACTGAATATCCCCGTATAAAATAATCCTATTTGATAATTTATAAAAATTATTTATTTTTAAAGATAAATAACCTAATGTACGTTATAAATACTGATTTATGCTCAAAAAAATTAATCTTGTCATCGTACTGTGCATTGTATTGCTGAGTTATACTTTTGCACAAGGACAATCGCTATCAAGCGGCTTTGTATCTTTGGTTATTAAGCTAAAAGGTAATACGAATGTAAAAGAACTTGACTTGAGCATTCCTTTTATGAGTAATCCTTTCCAGCAGGATAAGCCACTGCCATTTACACAAGTAAATGATTCTACATGGATGGCATCGGCCTATTCCTTTGGCCCTTCGTCGGTTTATTTAAGGCTAAATGGCCAATACCTCGCTTTTTTGCTTGTACCAAAGCAAGTGGGCACATTAACTGTTGCGATGTCGAATGACGGAAACAGCAGCTTGCATTATCAGGGACCATTTAAGCAGGTTTTCGACAATTCGGCGAAGCAGGAAAAATTGCTGATGGGGCTGTTTAGCTATCCTGCGGATAAAAAAAATGAAAAAATACCCTTTAAATCGGCAAATGATTTTATAATATATCAGTTGGGTAAGGTAGAAGAAATGACTAAAAAGCTGATTCCAGACTCAACTTCAGGATTTCTGAGGGAATACTATACCAAAATTGTCGAAGGTTTTCGGATACCAAGTTTTCTTTTAAATTATGCGGATATTTACGAGCACAACAAAAAGGCAGGATTGGATTCTACGCAGTTTCCATTGGTGCCAAAGCGGGATATTTCGTATTACAAGGAAATCCCTAGCCCTAGATATCAGGATACCCTGAGTCTATTTTCTGCTGCTTATGCTGCCATTCAGGCGGCCATCCTGCAGGATTCTCTGTTGCATCTTCCGGATATTACCGAGGTTGGCCCCATGGCTTTCAGAGAGCAGCTGCAACAGCGCCTGGGCCCCATATTTAAACAGGATGGAAAGCTGTTTTATGAGATGGCCACAGCCAATGCTTTTGTCCAAAAAATGAATAAGGGCTATCAATTAAGCGTGCAAAATAAGTACGACATTACACATAGTTTTACCATAAAAGATCTGGTCGAATACCTTCTTTATCAGGATGAGCAAAATGCACTCCGAAAACAAAGGTCCACGGCAAAGGTCGTTATGTTTCCTTTTGCCACCGATAAGGAAGATGTCCTTGAAGAACTGATCAAGCCCTATCGGGGAAAAGTAGTTGTGATCGATCTTTGGGCAACTTGGTGTGGCCCCTGCATCGCATCTTTTTCAGAAATGGAAAAGGTCAAGAATCAGTATAGCAATCGGGATGATGTCGTATTTGTATATGTGACGGATGAAAGCTCCGATCGCAAAAAATTTCAGGAATTTACAGATCTTCTCAAAGGCGATCATTATTACCTCTATAAAAAACAATTTGCAACAATCATCAAACAGTTTAATAACGCTATCCCCAGTTACCTCGTTTTCGATAAAACAGGTCACTTATCCGACCGTGCCACAGCTCCGGAGAATCAGGCTGTGGTCGCCAAATCCTGGATAGAAAAGGCCCTGAATAACTAAGGAAGACGCAATTTTTGTATTTAAGGCTACCCAAATGTTTGTTACACATGATACGATTGCTCGCATCAATTGCAGCGCGTATGTGTCAAAATTGCGCTAGATATTGCACGATGTTCAATTTAATGTTATATTAACATCACAATTATACCTTTGTATAAATCTTCTAGAAACCCCATATAGCGTAAATATAATACATGCGTCATGAAAGAGCTGTCTGATAAGGAACTGTTTGATCTTATGAAAGAAAGCAATACACAGGCTTTTTCGGTGTTGTTTGATCGCTATGCTCATACTTTACTCAGCTTTATTTTAAAACGTACGGGTTCTATTACGGATGCCGAAGATATCCTTCAGGATGTGTATGCTTCTTTTTGGAATCGACGAGATAAAATTGAAGTTGTGGATTCGATCTATCCTTATCTCTTTAAAGCTGCCAAATATGAAGTAATTGACTGGATGACACGCGACCAAAAGCGTATCACGCATTTCGAGCGCTTAATATTCCCTTTAGAAAACGAACCTGTTGGTACAAGTTACAGTGATGAGAAATTGATGGTGAAAGAACTGACATTTTTGTTCGACAATGAAATAGCCAAAATGCCTACAACGATGCAGTCTGCATTTAACCTCAGTCGTGTTGAAGGACTTAGTATCAAAGAAATTGCCTTTCGATTATCCATATCCGAGCAAACGGTAAAGAATAATATCTCCTTGGCTTTGAGTCGTTTGAAACTTAAGGCAAAATAAAAATCAATTTTTTTCGGTACCTCTACAGGTTATCCAAGGTTATATTAATATATGACAGAAGATAATCAAAGGGAGCAGGCTCAAAAACTGCTAAAGAAATATCTCAAGGGCGAGTGCAATCCGGATGAAGAACGGCTTGTGACCGACTGGTTCTTTTCATTTGATAACGAACCGATACTGCCAATGGAAGAAAAAGAGGCTGTATTGGGACGTTCCAAAAAGGCATTGCTGCACAAATTTGAAGGTGAAATAAATACGATAGAACCTGCTAGGAAGCTATATACCTGGAAACGGATAGCCATTGCGGCGTCAATTCTCTTTGCATTAACAACAACAGTAATACTGCTGAAACAAAAACCGGCAAGCACGCTACCCCAACTCGCAGCTATCACTGCGGATACCTCGGGCATGTTTAAAAATGATATTCTCCCGGGAGAGCGTTTTGCCAAGCTTTCCAATGAAACTGGAGCGACCCAGCTTTTGAGAAAGGAAAATAAGCTCGATAATAGTACGGCGGCAGAATTTAAAGGAAATCTTACCTTGGAAGTACCCGCAGCGGGTACCTATAGTATTGTACTGAGCGACGGAACAACGGTCTGGTTAAATGCGGCTTCCAAATTGGAATACCCCGATCAATTTGCCGGCAATGAGCGAAAGGTAAAATTGGTCGGTGAAGCCTTTTTTCAGGTTGCTAAAGATGCCAGCAAACCGTTTCGCATTGAAGTCGAAAATTCCGTCATCGAAGTGCTCGGTACCAGTTTTAACGTAAATGCCTACCAGAAAGAAATCAATACGTCGTTGGTGGAAGGTAAAGTCAAAATTATGAGCCAAGGGCATGAAGCTTATCTTACTCCGGGCAATGAAGCGATCGTCAGCGCCGACAAAATACGTGTGCAACCTGCCGATATCCAAAAGAATACCGCTTGGCAGCGAGGTGAATTTCTGCTGGATGGCAGTAGCTTCGAAGAGATTGTCAGTCAGATTTCCCGCTGGTATAATGTTGATTTTGTGAATGCAGAAGAGATTACGCCAAGCTATCGCTTCCGTGGGACACTCAGTCGGGAATCCAGGCTTTCAGAAGTGTTGAAAATTCTGTCCTACACGACAAATCGAAAGTTTGAGATCGACGGACGTCACATATCCATTCGTTAATACATGTAGTTTTTACAATTAAAATTTATAACATATGATATAACCAGACGAATTAACCAAATGGTCCAATACAATAAAAAAGGGGATGTTGACGCATCCCCTGTTGTAAAGAGCCAAATTTATTGAAGTACGAATTCTATAGATTATTAAACCCTTAACAATTCAAAGTTATGAAATTTTTTTCTCCATTAATAGCATGGGGGGACCGGAGAAGTCATTCTTATACCCTAAGCATTAAAGTCATATTGACTATGAAGTTGATTTGTGTACTGCTGCTGGCATTTACGATTGGTGCTAGAGCATCAGGATATGCGCAAGAAGTAAATCTATCCTTGAAAAATGCTACAATTGAAGCTGTTCTGAAAGAGATCTCCACGCAGACTAGGCTGCGTCTTTTTTACGACGAACGACTGTTTGAAAATGCTTCGCGCGTGGATATTTCCGTTGCGGGATCTGATGTGAGGGCTGCTTTGGCAAAAACCCTGCGCGGACGTAATCTGATCTTTGATATTATGGGTAGTACCATTGTCATCAAAGAAAAAAAGCAGACGGATCGTGAGATTTCAGGTGTTGTTAGGGATGCTTCCGGACCAATGGCTGGCGTAAACGTTACTGTATTGGGGGTACCCGGATTATCGTCACGGACTGATAAGGACGGCCGTTACAGCATACGGGTTCCGGAGAAGGCTATTCTTTTATTTCGCTTTATGGGCTTTAAGGATGCCGAAGTGAATGCTACCGATAAGAAGAACGTCGACGTATTGATGGAAACCGCCGAATCTCACCTCGACGAGGTTATTGTGGTCGGCTACGGTACGCAGAAAAAGATCAATCTTTCGGGAGCCGTGGATCAGATCGGCGAAAAGTTTCTGGAAAGCAGACCCATTACAAATGTGGGAACCGCTCTTCAGGGTGCGATGGCCAACCTAAACATTACACCGACCTCGGGACGAGCCAACAGCTCGCCAGGCATCAATGTGCGTGGCTATACATCGCTTTCGGGTGGCGGACCACTGATTGTGATTGATGGTGTGCCAGCGACGAACGATGAACTCAACCGTATGAACCCGATGGATATTGCCAGTGTAACGGTGCTGAAAGATGCTGCATCGGCAGCAATCTATGGTAGCCGCGCGGCTTTTGGTGTAGTATTGGTCACGACCAAATCGGGTACAACGAAAGATATTAAGGTGACGGCCAACTCAATTTTTGGTGCCAAGGCGATTACACGTACTGTGGAAATAGAGGACGATCCTTATCAGGTCATGAAATACAGAAATATTATGTCTGCGCCCTGGTACAATCTTTACGATGAGAAAATGCTCGAATATGGAAAACAGCTAAGCGAAAATCCATCTCTACCACGTGTGATTGTGGATCCGCAGAATCCAAATGCATATATCTATTTGGGATCTACCGATTGGTTTAAGGAAGTGTATAAAGACATCCAGCCTTCATATACCAACAATATCAGTATCGCACAAAAGAATGAACGTTCTTCTTTTTACCTTTCGGGTGAATATTATAGGCAAAATGGTATGCTGCGCATCAGCCCAGATACGTATGATCGTTATAATTTCAGGGCAAAAGGCGATTATAAAATTACGGATTGGTTTACCTTGTCCAATAATACTACTTTCACAAACGACAAATATGATCAGCCTTCGGCCATTGACCAGGGCTACCTGTATTGGCATAATGTCAATCGCCAGCCTTCCTTAATTACCGTTTACAATCCGGATGGTACCTATACCGAAGCTGGTGTAAACATGATCGGCGCTGTTGCCGAAGGGGGCCGTAGTATAAGCCGCAATAATGATTTTCAGTCCAGCTTTGGTGCAAAAATTGACTTTATTAAAAACGTGTGGACCTTAAATGGGGACGCAACCTTTAGACGGATTTCAGGAAAATCGCATTTCTTTCAGTTGCCGCTGGCTTACAGTACGGGGCCTAATGTAATGAATAAGCAAAACTTTAACAGTTATGCGTCCAATGGAAGCTCTGAAACGCGTTACAATGTTTATAACATTTACTCGCAATACCAACGCACACTCCAAGACCACTATTTTTCAGTGATGCTAGGTTTCAATCAGGAGGAACGGATTTATGAGTCATTTTCGGCATCCCGGGATCAGCTGATTTCCAATTCGCTGCCGACGATCGGACTTGCGACCGGTCAAACTCCTTCTGTTGGTGCATCAGATTATGCTTGGTCAGTACGCGGGGCTTTTGCCAGATTGAACTATACCTACAAAGACAAGTATATCCTCGAGTCTAATTTACGCTACGATGGTTCTTCAAGATTTCCTAAAAAAGATCGATTCGCATTCAACCCCTCGGTGTCCGCTGCATGGGTAGTTTCGCAAGAAAATTTCTTTCAGCCGATTAAGGGAACCGTATCCAATTTTAAACTAAGGGGATCGTACGGCTCTTTGGCAAACCAGGATCTCAGGGACAACTATTACCCTTACATTGCCAATATGTCCAAAGGTAGCGGTGCCATATTGGATGGTAAGATCGTGCCAATTGTGGGCAGTCCGGGTTTAGTGTCGTCGACCCTAACTTGGGAAACCATTACGCAGTCCAATTTTGGGGTGGACATCGGCTTGTTTAAGAATCAGTTTTTTGGCTCTTTTGATATCTATCGTCGCGATACAAAAGATATGCTAACCGCTGGCCGTACTTTGCCGATTGTACTTGGAACTGGGGTGCCACTAGAAAATGCTGCCAACCTTAAAACGAATGGATGGGAGCTGACACTCGGCTATAATAAAGAATTTATGGTGGCCAGCAAACCATTTTCATTCTCCGCAAGAGTCAATCTAGCCGATAGTAGAGCCTATATAACAAAATACAGCAATCCGAAGAATAACTTGAACGATTATTACGTCGGTCAGGAATTAGGTCAAATGTGGGGATTGACTACATTGGGATTCTTCCAGTCGCAAGAAGAGATCAAGGCACATGCCAATCAAAATGATGTCACTTCTTATCCTGGTACACGGGGATTGGAACCGGGTGATCTCAAGTTTGCAGATATAAACGGCGATGGTAAAATAAACCGCGGGGACTGGACCTTAGACAATCACGGCGATTATAAGATCATCGGTAATTCGAGACAGCGTTACAGCTACGGGATAGACTTAAATTCAAGCTGGAATGGAATTGACCTGCGTGTCTTCTTACAGGGGGTTGGAAAACGGAATTATTATCCTCCCGGTGGTGACCATTACTTCTGGGGAATCTATGCGCAGCCTTGGGCGAGTTTGACCAAGTTTAATCTGGACCATTGGACACCGGAAAATCCAAATGCATACCTGCCAAGACCAAAATCCTATGTGGCCGAGCAGAGCGGTATAGAACTTGCTGCCCCACAAACCAAATATTTGCAGAACGCAGGTTATTTAAGGGTTAAAAACGTAACCTTAGGTTATACACTTCCTAAGCTGATCACAGATAAATGGGGGATTGATCGATTACGTCTATTTGTCAGTGGTGAAAACCTCCTTGAGTTTACGAAACTAATGGATTATCTCGATCCTGAAATTGTTGGCGACCGTACGGCTTATCCTTTCCAAAGGACCTACTCGTTTGGCTTAAACTTTAATTTCTAAAATTGACTACTATCATGCAAAATATAAAAAGACAACTAATCAAGATCGGAGCACTGCTGGGGGCTTTGTTCCTCATCACGAGCTGTAACGATGACTTCATGGATCGGTATCCCACTACATCGGTTACACCGGAGGTGTTTTTTAGTAATGTAAACGACCTAAAAACATATTCGGATGGCTTTTATGGAAGTTTGAGTTCACCGATAGCGGATCTTGGAACAGATAACCTGGCACATCATAATTCCGGTAGCACCATTGATGAGATCATGCGTGGCGGGGTGACACCTCAGAATGCAGCGGTATGGAGCTGGTCTGCCTTACGAAATATCAATTTTTTTCTTGAAAATGCCGGTCGTGTAAAGGGAGCCAGTGCTACCGATGTTAACCATTATGTTGGTATTGCAAGGTTCTTTCGTGCACGCTTCTATATCGATAAGGTCAATCAGTATAGCGATGTGCCCTGGTATGGAAAGACGATGGGAACCTCCGATCTTGACCTTTTGAACAAAAAGCAGGACAGCCGAACACTTGTGGTGGATTCTATTATGGCGGATCTCGAATTTGCAGCTGCCAATATCAAACCCGACGGTCATAAGTCGACGGTCACAAAGTGGGGTGCTTTGGCGCAATTGGCGCAGTTCGCCTTACAGGAAGGTACATTTCGCAAATATCACAGCTATTTGAATCTGAGTGGATCGGCCAATACCTTTCTTCAGCGGGCTGTTTCCGCAGCGGAAGAGATTATGAAATCATCCAAATTTTCGATCAGCAATGCCGGCGGTGTCAACCGCGCCTATCGGGATCTATTTATCAGCCTCAACCTGCAAGCTAACCCTGAAACTATCCTATTTATCGATTATGATAAGGATCTAGGAAGAAGACGTAATGCACATACCGTATTGGATTACGAATGGGCATTGAGCCAAACGCTTATGGAAAGTTATCTGATGAAAGATGGAAAGCGTTTTACACAACAGGCCGATTATAAAACAAAGAATATTGATCAGGTTTTTGTGAACCGCGATCCACGTATGGAACAGACCTTTATGAAACCTGGTTTTCAGGCTGTCAATGCGTCAACGCCGCAGCGCCTTAAACCAACCTTGGGTGGTTACAATCAGATCAAGTTTTATCCCGAAATAGCGGATATGATTAGCTGGGAAGCCGCTTATACAGATGCTTTTGTATTCCGGTACGCCGAAGTCCTATTGATCTTTGCCGAAGCCAAAGCCGAGCTGGGAACACTCACAAGTCAGGCTGATCTTGACAGATCAATCAACCTCTTGCGGGCCCGTGTGGGTATGCCGGCAATGCAGCTTGGAGAAGCAAATGCCAATGTGGATCCGGTATTGCAAGCGTACTATGCAAATGTAAAAGGTGGCAACGTCGGACTTATCCTGGAAATCCGTAGAGAAAGACGTGTCGAATTGGCTTGTGAGGGCCAGCGCTACAGAGATGTATTTCGTTGGGAAGTGGGCGAACGATTGGCTGATCAGCAACAAGGAATGTACGTAAAAGGATTGGGCGCTATGGATGTTACCGGTGACGGTAAAGTGGATATTGCGATACTTGAATCTGCAAAAGATACTGGGCCCATCAAAGATCTGACAGAGGAAGAGAAGAAGAATATTTCCCTCTATTATTTGAAGGATGCCAATGGGAATAATACCTCTATTTATCTTGAAAATGGCAACAGCGGCCATATTATGTTCACGGTAGCACGGGATAAGAAAAAGACGTTTGAAAAACCGAAATATTACTATTATCCGGTGGCCAATAGCCAAATGGTGCTGGATGGTAGCAAATTGGTGCAGACAAACTTCTGGTAGTTTAACGTATTATTTTTTAAGAAAACTGAGGCAAAGATAGGATCTTCCAATGGATTGGAACGCATCCTATCTTTCCTTATTTATAGTTGATCAATTTTGAACAGATCATATACGGACATGAGACAATCGCTATAGAAAATGATCCTTCCGGTCTTAACTGTATGCAGTAATGCGCTGTATGCACAATATCAGGTCCATGTCCTTTTGAACGGCAATGCGAACAAAAAGATGGATGTTCATGAAAAGGGAATGGATGATCTCGGTTAGTTAGAGGGTCCTTCCGGTTTAATAAGTTAACTTCCTTGAATCAATTTTGGATGAGATTGGATATACATCTTTATAGACATTAATTCCCGATTGCTCAAGTGAAATGCCGGCCATTACTGTTTCGGTCCCTTCAATCTTGATATGTTTTTTATCTAGCGATACCATAGCCCAAATTGGATCTTTATAAACGAGTGTCCGTTTTAGAATGCAGTGTTTTTTGTAAAATTCTTCGCCAAATGCTTTACTTTCGAAATCTTCACCCGCCCAATAATAGGAAGCACTGTTTATCTGAACATAATGAATGTCATTAATCTGATTGTGATAGTTGAGGTGGTGATGTCCTGTAAGTACAAGGATTACTTTATTGTATCCAGCTTCTTTGTTGATCTGTTCAAATAAATAACGTACTTCCATGCCATTGTCCAAGCCGTTGATGGTATTTTCAAGACCTTGGTGGCAAAAAATAATGGTGCGTAATTTTGTGTTGATAAGATCTTCTTTGAGCCATTTAAGTTGCTCTTTTCCGATGGTACGGGGATAACCGGATAACTTCTTTTGCGGGTCTTTTTCGTTTCCGTCAAGTATGACAAAATGAAAACCTTGATCATCAAAAGAATAATAAGGCTTTTCGGCACCCCAAAAGGCTAAAGCTTGTTCTTTCGTAAATCCGCCATCGGTATCGTGATTGCCCAGTAGATAATGTTTTTTCCCATTAAATTTCTTCCAAATTTCGATGAGATTTTTGTTGCTTGGTTTGGGCATACAAAAATCTCCCAAAGAAATAATAAAGTCTGGCTGCTCCTTATTCATTGCATCGATAAAGAGCTGTGCGCGTCTGTCGCTGTCATGCATCAGATCGTAGTGAAGATCTGTGATAATACCAAATTTTATTGGTTGCTGTTTGATTTCAAATTTTTCTGAATCTGTTTGTTTTGAGGCGGCCAAAGATGGACTGACGAAAAGACCGGTTATTCCCATGGTGCTTATTTCTAGAAATTTTTTTCGATTTATCATGGTTATATAATTAAGCTAAAAAATAACTGTTCCGCTCTGTCAAGTATTGCTATAAGCCAGGTGATAAATTTTAAAGAAATAAATGGACAGATAAAGATGACGTTTTTCATTTTTATAAATATACATAAGTTTTGTAATACTAAACAAAGTTTATTTTTACTATATTTCAACATGAAGCGCCAATGATGAAATAGAGTAGAATGATAAGGGATTTGGAGGAACCACTGGAACTTGTGATCCATTAATGATGGTGTCGATAATGTACAATGATTGGTCGATAATCTTCTTTTTTAATTTTTTAGGATCTTATATTTTTGTACCAATTTGTATGTATGTAAACAAAAGTTTATTTAAATTAAACACGCGGCACTTTTTCGCGAAATTAGGCTATTTGATAGATTGTTTACGGGAGGGTATTGCCCGGTTTTTAGGGAAATTTTTTTGAATAAATAACGAATTATGAAAAGGAAATTGATGTTTGCGTTATGTGTGAGTAGTTTTTTTACGCCCATCTATGCGCAGAAACAAATGAAATCCGATGCACTGGTGTTTAAGAATACCTACGCTATTGACGCACACGATAGTAAGAAAGACATTATTGCCAAGGCAGTCCATATTATACCGGCTGACAAGCAGTATGAGGCCTTAAAGGATGAATTCATCGCATTTATACACTTCGGTCCCAATACGTTTACCAAAATGGAATGGGGTAGTGGAACAGAAGATCCAAAAATATTTGATCTCAAGAATCTCGATACCGACCAGTGGTGCGCTGCGATGAAAGCTGCCGGGATGAAAAAGGTGATCTTTACGGCCAAACATCACGATGGCTTCGTCCTTTGGCAAAGTCGCTACACAAAACATGGTATTATGTCGACGGGATTTCAGCAGGGACAGGGCGATATTTTAAGAGATCTTTCGCAATCTTGCAAAAAATATGGACTCAAATTGGGGGTTTATCTTTCTCCGGCAGATCTTTATCAGATTGAAAATGAGAAAGGACTCTATGGGAATCAAAGTGCTTATACCGATCGTACAATACCGGAAAAGGCGTCGGGAACGCCCTTTAAAGATAAGCGTACTTTCCGCTATAAAGTAGACGATTATAATGCCTATTTTCTGAATCAGCTTTTTGAGTTACTGACTGAATATGGCCCGATCCATGAGGTGTGGTTTGATGGTGCGCATCCAAAAACAAAAGGTGGGCAGAAATATAACTATGCGGCCTGGCGGGATTTAATTTCCAATTTGGCGCCGAAAGCGGTCGTATTTGGTAAGGAGGACATTCGCTGGTGTGGCAATGAGTCTGGTAATACACGTAGTACCGAGTGGAATGTGATCCCATTTGATGCAGATCCTTTTCAGATGGAAGGTTTTCGTGATCTAACGGATGAGGATCTGGGCAGTAGGGAAAAGTTATATAGCGCAAAATTTCTCCATTACCAGCAGGCCGAAACCAATACATCGATACGGGAGGGCTGGTTTTACCGCGATGATGTGTATCAAAAAGTGCGATCGGCAGACGATGTATTCGATATTTACGAACGTTCAGTTGGCGGTAATTCCACATTCCTTTTAAATATTCCCCCCAATCGAGAGGGGCGTTTCTCTGATGAAGATGTAAACGTGCTACACGCTGTAGGCGAACGGATTACATTGGGCTATAAAAACAATCTGCTCACCGGAAGTAATCTGGACAAATCTTTGTTGGACAATAATGATAAAACGACCAAAGTGTTTCCTGGTGAGACAGGTGAGCTGATCGTTTCTTTGCCACATCCAGTTAAATTGAACCGCTTGGTGATTCAGGAGGCAGTGCACAGCAGCGGTGAACGTATTGAACAGCATGCGCTTGACATCTGGAAAGACGGAAAATGGCATCAGGTTGCAACAGCGACCAATGTGGGGTACAAACGCATTTTGCGCTTCCCGGCACAAGAAACAGACCGCATTCGATTACGCGTATTGGCAAGTCGGGCAACACCGGTGCTGGCTAGTCTCGGTGCCTACTATGTACCAACACGACCGCCGCAATTGGATATCGCCCGGGATACAGCGGGTAAAGTCAGCATTTATCCCGCAAAAAGCGAATTTGGCTGGAAACCGCATCATGAGGATATTCTCAAAAATCTCAATAACGCTTTTGAGATCTATTACACCGAAGATGGTACAATGCCTTCCGCTGCGTCTCAGAAATACAGCGGTGCATTTGAAAGTAAAGGTAAACTCATTAAAGCGCTCGCAATGGACAAGGATGGCGCAAAAGGAGCCATAGCACAGAAAGAAATGGGAATTCCTAAACAAGGCTGGAATCTGGTTGCTGCAAGCAGCAATCTCGATGGAAAAAATGGGCGTGAAGCCTTTGACGAGCGGGCTGATTCATACTGGCAATCGAAAGCCACTGGCCCAGTGCAGGAGCTGGTCATCGATCTGGGGACGGCGTATTCAATCGCTGCATTCAGCTACACCCCACAGCGTAAAAATGCGGAAGGCATGATGCAATCAGGTAAGCTTTCTGTAAGTCTGGATGGTACGCATTGGGAAGATGCTGATAGCTTTGAATTTGGCAATTTAATCAATGATCCCTCCACGCGTACCTACCGCTTAAAAAATGTAAAAAATGCACGTTTTGTCAAGGTGGAATCGACAGTCATTGCCGGGAAGTCGCAATCACTGGCCATAGCAGAGCTTGATTTTTTTACACCATAATTTTCGAATCAATTGCCTTGGAACTAGGGTGATGCTCTGATTTAGGGTACAAAAAAATAGCCATCATACCTATACCGCTGGAGCTGAATGGATGATGGCTCAGGATAAAACAGACAAAAGCCCGGTCATGGAAATCCATGCCGGGCTTTTCAATGCATTGCTCCCGATAAGAATTATTTTAAGCTGTTATTCCTGCACTTTTTCATATTCAAGGGTACCAGTTTTGTCGCTGCTGATGACACGTTTCTTCTCGTCAAACGATTCTACCTTAAATTTGATGGAGATGATGCTTATTTTAACGGTAAGTGTTTTATTGTCTTCGGAAAGTTTCCATTTTCCATTACGGGAATCACCATTGTGGATACCCTGAAATTTTCCGTCCTCCATAAACACCTGATAAGTGTCCTTCGGTGTAGACACAACGCCATCGACGTTTGTCTGTTTGACCAATTTCCATTTGCCAATAAGTTCTTTGGCGGTCTGGCTATATCCTGCAAAGGAACAAAGGACCAAAATAAGTGTTACGAGTGTTTTCATGTTGTGTTTGATTGCGGTGTAAAGTATACCTTAAATGTAGTAAATATTGGCGCATTTCAGAGCGACATTTGTCTCATTAAAATTAAATATGGGATAAATCGATGTTCATAAATTTCCACAGATTTTTGAACAGCAAAGGTCCTGTATGGCGCGCCCGCTTTTGGGGACATGAACCGCAGGTGGATATTGGTCTACTTGAGCACGGTTACCATGTGGTATATTGTGATGTCGCCGAACTTTTTGGCAATGAGGAAGCGCTAAAAATCTGGGATGGGTTTTACCGAAAGTTACAGGATGGTGGACTCAATAAGAAATCGGCTATGGAGGGAATGAGCAGGGGCGGTGTTTATATCTACAACTGGTGCCTGCGTTATCCAGATCGGGTAAATGCCATCTATGCCGATGCTCCCGTGCTGGATTTTAAAAGTTGGCCCGGTGGCAAAACAACTGGAAAAGGAAGCAAACCGGATTGGGAGACTTTTAAGAAAGACTACGGATTGACCGAAACGGAGGCTTGGGCATTTACGGAGGCACCTATTGATAAAGCAAAAGTCATTGCCGGTTTCAAAATACCATTGCTCCATGTTGTCGGCGATAAGGACGATGTCGTGCCTATCGCCGAAAACACCATGCCATTTGCGGAGGAGATTCGTCGCGCAGGTGGTCATATCGAAATCATCCATAAACCCGAGGTCGGACATCATCCGCATTGTCTGGTAGACCCTAGCCCGATTATAGATTTTATACTGAGAGCAAATAGCAAATAGGGACGAGAGTTGCCGCTGTCTTTAGCTAATCAAAAAGCCACATCAATATCCTGTTGATGTGGCTTTTTGATTTCGTATTTTATTGGATAACTGAGTCTTAAATGGGGTAAAATAGTTTTAATAATTGATTTTCAAGTTTTAGTTTCTCCATTCAATCTGTAATAATTTGGGTTAATAATAGCGCTGTAAACCGAAGCGAATCCATGGTGCCGTCGTTTGCCGATGCTGAATTATAAACTAACTTATTACCGAGCTTTGCCCATAGTTTATACAGGCACTGAACACACAGGATCCCAATCTTAGGAGTACGGAACTGGAATTTTGTGCCATGGCCTTTCTCAATTTCTCAACTAAAAACATTGCGGAATATACCTACGTCACCATCCGGGCCGTACAGGTACGAAAAAATAGATTGCGTAAGAAATTTGACATCCCCTCGGATGCAGACTTTAATAATTGGATGCGTGAACTGGCTAAAACACCTACTGCACCTTGGAAACCTGAGAACTAATAAATGGCTTATCCGGAGTTTATCTTACTCTTATAATCAGAAGGTGTAATTCCTTTAATAGCTTTAAAGAACTTGTTGAAGTTGGGCAAAGAGTTGAAACCACAGGCGTAAGCGATATCGGTTATTGGGTTTTCTTCCTGAACCAAAAGCCTGCAGGCTTCATTGATCCGGACTTCATTGACGAATTTTGAAAATGTTTTCCGTGTACGCGCTTTAAAAAAACGACAAAAAGACGGCTTGGTCAAGTTGGCCAATTTGGCTGCCTTGTCCAGGGAAATGTTATCACTGAAATTTTCAAAAACATACGTGTAAATACTGAAGATAATTTCTCCATCCTTACCCGCCAGGCCATCAATATAGGGCTTATTGGATAGCTTACTGTATTCCTGAGTATGCAACAGAATCCCTAAAGACTCGAAGAGATAGGCTGTTTTTTGTATTTCAGGCACAGCGAGCATCTTGTACAGTATTTTTTTGAGTTTATTTTTTGTTTCTCCATAAAACAGCATTCCCTGTCGCGATCGCTCAAGAAAATCTTTTAGCTGGCTTGTTTCAAATAATAAGGAGCAAAAAGACAGCAGAGCTTCCGGATCGAAATATAAGGTGATGAATTGTATGTTATGCTCCTGGTCGGCTTCTGAAAGCGAGTTGTACCAGACGTGCGGCAAACCGGGACCAATAAAAGTCAGCTCATCGCTTTCAAAGTCTTCCAGCTGATCGCCAATGCAGCGTTGGCCTTTACCCTTCATGATGTATGTAAGCTGGCATTCACGATGAAAATGATACTCGGAAACAAGTTTAGGGCAATTTTCATGTCGGATTTCAAAAATCCTGTTTCCCGAATTTGAACGTGCTTTCGCGTAAATTGGCCGCATAGATTCTTAACATTTTTAATGAAATAAATTGGAACGTACACCAATCTTCATAATCGATTGAAAGTGATCACTCAAAAAACGGTTTTTAACGGTTAAAAGGCATGTATTAAACGCTTAAAATCATGTAAAATATTACTTTTTTCCTGTTCGTCGGACGGCAATCAAACTATATTTAATCAAAGTTTAGCAACCCGTTGCCCATATTTTTTGCCAAAAAGCAAAAAATATAGCATGCTTATCGTGTATATTTAGGATAATTTATTGTTGGCGCGCCATTATTGTGATAAATTCATTGTATGCAAAAATATAGCCAATCGGCCACAGATCTTATTGTAAAGCTGTTTGAAAGCATTCATCCGCTGTCGGACGATTTAAAACAGCTGATCGAAACGCATAGCTATGTGATCGATGTGAAAGCCGGGGTTCGCCTGATTGATATCGGACAGGTGCAAAAGCAGATCTATTTTATCCTGCAGGGCGGTGTACATTCTTATTATATTGATCCCGCCGGTAATAAGATCAGCTCTTGGCTACTGTATGAAGGAGAGCTCGCGATTGCCGTCTATAGTTTTTTTAGTCAAAAACCGAGCTTCGAAGCCATCGAAACACTGGAGCCTTGTAGCTTATTGGTCCTGAGCTACGAGAAACTGAATGAATTATATCATCAATTTCCTGAATTTAATTTTATCGGTAGGGTATTGACCGAACGTTATTATATCAAAAGTGAAGAGAAAGCCAATGAGCTACGGATGTTGCCTGCGGTGGACCGGTATAGAAATCTTGTTGAACGTTATCCTGAAATTTTAAAACGCACACCATTGGGCATCGTCGCCTCTTACCTGGGAATAACCCGATCCACATTGAGCCGTATAAGGGCGAAAGTGTAACGCCCGACGCCGAAAAAAGCCCAGCAATTTTGCTAACAGGTTAATAGGGCATCTAAAAAGAGCAATAAAGTGTATGTGTTTGCCAATAGCTATCCTTATTTTTGATGATATGGCGAGGATTCAGTGCTTTTCTATTGCGAACAGTTGGCATTGCATCCCTAAATCGAATCGTAAACCTCAATGAAATTGAACACATCAATGCTAAACCGTATATGTACTAGTCTTGCGCTCTGTTTTCTCCTGTCGGTGAAAATTACTTTTGCGCAGACTGGAGCCAAGAAAGAAAACTGTATCTGGTTTGAACAACCTGCAAATGCCTTAGCCTTAGATTCCAAAAACGGCTGGGAGAGTGACCCCGAGTGGCTGAAAGCCCTACCCATTGGTAATGGAAACCTTGGGGCTATGGTTTTTGGCGATGTCAACCACGAGCGGATTCAGCTGAACGAAATGACCCTATGGAGTGGAAGCTTCGACGCAGGCGACAATCCTGCGGCTTCACAGTCCCTGCAGAAGATTCGTGAACTACTGTTTCAGGGCAACTATAAGGAAGCAACCGAACTGACCAATAAAACGCAGATTACAAAGGGAAAAGGATCGGGGAGTGGTAATGGTGCCAATGTTCCCTTTGGCTGCTTCCAGACCTTGGGCGATTTACGGCTTGACTTTGGTACGGATGCCACTTATCAGAATTATCGCCGTGAACTGGATCTGATGAAAGGGATTGCTTCCAGTTCTTTTGTCCAAAATGGCGTCAAGTTTACACGGGAGGTTTTCGCTAGTCATCCCGACCAGGCGATCATTATCCGGCTCATTGCAGACAAAGCCGGGGCGATCAATGTGCTCTTCAGTCTGGATCGGCCGGAAAGGTTTTCGACCGAAGTTACAGCAAAGCACGGACTGCGTATGTTTGGCGTGCTCGATAATGGCCGGGGTGGAAATGGTATGCAGTATGAAGCTGAGGTGACACCGGTCCTGGAGGGCGGGAAAATCAGTAGCCAGACCAAAACCGGTATTCAGGTTACAGGTGCCAATGCGTTGACGCTTATCGTAACTGCAAAAACAAATTATAAACAGCATTATCCAGACTATATTAATGCCAATTATCAAAAAGAACATCTCGAAATACGTAAAGCAGCTACGGGCAAATCGTACCAGACGCTCCGGGATCGCCATATCAAAGACTTTTCTTCGTTTATGGGACGGGTGAGTTTTCAGCTGGGAAATAGTACCAATAATATGCCTACCAATGTGTTGATGGCCAATAATCTGCGTAGTGGAAATGAGCAGGCCTTATATCCCCTGTATTTTCAGTACGGCAGATACCTATTGCTTTCTTCCTCGAGAGCAGGCGGCCTTCCTGCCAACCTGCAGGGAATCTGGGCCAATAAGATACAAACACCATGGAATGGCGATTACCATACCGATATCAATGTACAGATGAATTACTGGCCTGCGGAAGTAGCCAATCTATCCGAATCACATCGTCCACTAATGGATCTGATCGCATCGCTCGTAGCACCAGGTAGCAAAACAGCCCAGATACAATATGGGATGCGCGGATGGGCGTTGCATCCGATAACGAATGTTTGGGGCTACACTTCTCCGGGGGAAAGTGCAAGCTGGGGGATGCATATTGGGGCCGGAGCCTGGATTGCCCAACATATCTGGGAACATTATGCCTTTACACAGGATAAATCCTTTTTAAGAAAAGCTTATCCGATTCTAAAAGAGGCTTCAATTTTTTACCAGGATTGGCTGACAACGGACCCTAAAACAGGGCTGCTGGTTTCGGGGCCTTCACCTTCGCCGGAAAATTCCTTTAAAGCGCCCGATGGCTCTATTGCGCAGATCAGTATGGGGGCATCGCATGACCAGCAGGTTATTTTCAATCTATTTGAGCACACCCTGGCTGCGTCGGAAATACTAGGCGTAAAAGAAGACGGTTTCTTAAAGGGCTTGCAGGCCGCAAAAGACAAGCTGGCCCGTCCGAAAATTGGTAGCGATGGGCGCCTGATGGAATGGGCCGAAGAGTTTGAAGAGGTAGAACCTGCTCATCGTCATCTGTCCCATCTGTTTGCGCTATACCCGGGTAATGAAATCACGTTGGATCGTACGCCCGCATTGGCAAAAGCTGTGCAGCAGTCGTTGGAAAGACGGGGCGATGATGGGGTAGGCTGGACTTACGCCTGGAAGATTGCACTTTGGGCACGGTTGCAGCAGGGCGATCGGGCATTGAAATTGCTCAATAAACAACTGCGCCCTACATCGGATATGGATACCAAATATGACGGCGGGGGCGGGACTTATTACAATATGTTTGATGCTTGTCCCCCATTTCAGATCGATGGCAACTTTGGCGTGATTGCCGGGATGGCGGAAATGCTCCTGCAAAGCCATGAAGATTTTATTGAGCTGCTTCCGGCGCTTCCGGCCAGCTGGAAAGATGGCGAGATAAAGGGCCTGGTAGCTAGGGGAGCGATCGAAATTGATCTGAAATGGACAAATGGTCAATTGGTCAGCGCTGCAGCAAAAGCCAAAAAGAAACAAAAATGTCGGGTGAAGTATGCCGGGAAATTGTTCGAGCATGAACTACCGGCGGGTGAAAAAGTCAATCTAAAAATATAACTTCAAAAAAATACCGAAGGGATTTATCCTTCGGTATTTTTTGTGAAAAAGAAAATTACAATTTAAAGTTAGATGGTTTTGCTGTCACGCAGCATCTTAATGATATTGTGCGCTTCAAGCTGCTTGCTGAGCTGCGTGTTGATCAAACTATGCACATTTTGCGAGAGCTCTTCCGATCCATCAGCCAAAGCGGTTTGATAGGTCGATTTGAATGCATCTTCGCCCTGCTCACAGGTTTCAAGCAGACTTCTTTCGTCATCTCCCGTGATATTCACTTTTATGCCCATCCAGGCGCGGAAAAGCTTACCGCTCAGCATAGTGCTGTCTGTCGGTTCTTTGCCCTCAAGCTCAACATAAGGTGTCAACTCGGCAATAAATTCCTCCGACTGTCCGACAAATTTTTGAAATGTTGGAACTAATCTATCCAAGCCGTGGCTGGTTGCTAGATCAATTGCCTTTTTATAACCTTCGATGCGGTCGTTGTTGATTTTGATAATGTCGTTGATGATCTCCGGATTGTTAATGTTGTTTTCCATAATATTGTTATTTGTTATCATTTTTGTTTATTCGAAAAACAGCACGCAGTGAATGATCGTTTGCAGAATTCGAGATTCAGGTATTTAAATCGTAGCCCGTATTTATCCCATTTTTTATTGCAGGGGAATAAATCTGTCTAAAACTTTCTGCAATTTATCCTTGTTCTTAAAACCGAATACTGTCCACTAGGCAGGCAACGAAAACTATGCAACAAAACATTCATGTAGCCATTATCGGGGGTGGACCCAGTGGCCTGTTTATGTACAAAAGATTGATCGAAAGGAATATCGCCGGTCTCAAGGTATCTATTTTCGAATCCCGAAAACAATTGGGGGCAGGAATGCCTTACAGCTACGAAGGTGCCACACCGGAGCACTTGACGAATGTATCGGATCATGAAATCCCCGCATTGGTCACGACGATTGAGGATTATGTTCAATCCCTATCGGAGGCCACGCTCCGTACTTATGGAATCGATGTGGACGATTTTAATCGCTACAAAGTGGTTCCACGGCTGCTCCTCGGCCGCTACCTTTCGGAGCAGTTTATGTTATTGAAGCGGATGGCGGATGAACAGGGCATTGAAACACAGGTTCACCTCGCTAGCCAGGTTACGGATATTATTGACCTCGAAGGCCAGGCGCAGGTTAAAATCACGGTGGGCAGCACCGATACCTATATCGTAGACAAGGTAGTCATCTGTACCGGACATAAGTGGCCAACCAAGTATGAGGGCAATGTCGAACATTATTTCGAATCGCCCTATCCACCGTCCAAGTTGGCCTTAAAAACCAATCACGCCGTCGGGATACGCGGTGCTTCGCTCACAGCAATCGACGCTATCCGTACGCTGGCTCGCCACAATGGTTCTTTTGAAGCCTTGGAAACAAGAGAGCTAAGGTATGAGATCGACCCGGGAAGCGAAAATTTTAAGATATTGATGCATACCCGCAGTGGGCTGCTTCCTGCGATCCGCTTCCATCAGGAAGAACCTTTCCTGGCCAATAACCTGGTGATCTCCGAAGAGGAGCTGATGCTTAACAGGCTAGAGAATGAGGGTTTCGTCTCGCTGGATTTTCTGTTTGAGCGCAATTTTAAAGCGCAGTTCAAGGAAAGAGATCCCGACTTTTATGCGATCGTGGAAAAGCTCAGCCTGGAAGACTTTGTAGAGGCAGTACTCCATTTAAGGGAACAGAAAGATGCCTTCGAGGGATTTCGCCAGGAGCACGAACAAGCGCTGAAATCTATTAAAAGGCGCCAATCCATCTATTGGAAGGAAGTCCTTTCTGCCTTGAGTTTCACCCTAAATTATCCCGCCAAGTACATGTCTGCCGAAGATATGCTGCGTTTAAAAAAAGTACTCATGCCGCTGATTTCTATTGTCATCGCTTTTGTGCCGCAGAGTTCCAGTCGTGAGTTGCTTGCGCTGTACGATGCCGGCCGCCTGGAAGTGGTCAATGTAGGCAACGAAAGCCGTGTTGAACCAGCGAGCGATCGCGGCGCCAATTATTATTATACCGATGAATCAGGAATCGAAATAAAATCGCATTATAAGACATTTGTGGATTGTGTGGGACAGCGACCGTTGAACTTTGAAGAATTTCCATTCAAGAGTTTGGTCGACAATGGCCATGTCAGCCCAGCCTACTTACGGTTTCGTTCGGTGGAACAGGCCAAGGAACAAATGCTGGCAGGCAACGACCACATGTTTGTGGCACCGGATGGCGCTATTTTTTTGCAGGTACCCGGTGTAAAGATAGATGACAGCTTCCGCTTGGTGGATCACAGTGGTATCGCTAGCCAACGTCTTTTTATGATGGCCGTACCTTATATGGGGGGGTACAATCCGGATTATTCAGGCCTTGATTTTTGTGCTGCGACATCGGCTATCATTGCTGGGAAGATTGCGGAGAGCGGATAAATACGCAACTTTTTGTTAAAATACGGTAAGATGGTTGAGGGCAGGCGGCGCAGGATTTAATTTAGACGCCCTATTGCTATATTTGGCCGCCATCTAGACCATCGGTTGGCATAGTCTTAACTCAATTGATGAAAAAGCATGCCTAAAACTATTTTAAGAAATCTGCAGATAGGTTTCGGAATATCCTTGTTAATCCTATTAGCGAGCTCAACGGCTTCTTATATTAGTATTCGTAAGCAGAGCCATAATAGTGCGATGGTCGACCACAGCCGGCGTGTCATGAGCCGCGTCAACAAAATTCTGCAGGATCTGCAGAATGCCGAAACGGGCCAGCGCGGCTTCCTGCTTACAGGTATGGACAAGTTTCTGGATCCTTACAAAACCGGCCTTCAGTCGCTGCCCCAGTCGCTGAGCCGTGCGCACGACCTTACTTCCGATAATCCCGAGCAACAGCAGATAATCGATACGCTATCCACACTCGTGCAATCCCGACTGGCAAAGCTTGAAAACCTGGTCAATATCAAAAAGCGTGGTGGAATGGTCTCCGTATCGCAGCTTGAGGAGGGGAAAACCTATATGGACAGTTGCCGTTTGCTGATCAGCAAAATTATCGATCGTGAAGAACTTTTGCTCAATAAGCGTTCGGAAGAACTCGGCCGCTCTTCGGGCTATACCTCCATTTTTGTTTTGTTGGCCGCTGCTGTATCCTTATTGATTACCCTCTTCTTTTACTTCCGCCTGCGAGCGGATTTCTTTCAACGGGAGCAGCTGCAGAATGACCTGAAACGTAAAGATGAAGAGATCCAGCGGCGGCTGAGCATTACCCAGCGCATCGCACGGGAGATAGCGGCCGGACATTATGATATGCAGATTCAGGATGGCGAACAGGACGATCTGGGCAGCCTGACGGGATCCCTCAATGAAATGGCGCGTTCGCTCAAAACATCTTTTGAAGAACTCAATAATAACAACTGGCATCAAGCTGGACTAACCCAGTTGGGTAACCTGTTGATGGGTAATAAACAGCAGGAAGAGCTTACGGCTGTCACGCTGGGCCATCTGACAAAATATGGCAACTGTGTAAACGGCGCCATATACCTGATGGAACAAGATGAGCTTGTCTTAAGGGGATCCTATGGACTTGAAGATCCCGAACGTAAACGCTTCGCCCCAGGTGAGGGCATGGTCGGCCAGGTCTTTAAAGACAAGAAAGAAAAGTTATTCGAAAACCTCGAAGATTCCCATTATGTCATCAGCTTTGCTGCTGGGAAGGTACTGGTGAACAACCTTTTTATACTGCCTGTTTTTGATGGTAACGACTGTATCGGTGTAATGGAGCTGGGCGCACTACAACCTTTTTCGAGCATTCAGCTGGCGTTTTTTAGGGATGCGGTGCAAAAGGTGGGTACGACACTTGCAGCGGCGCAAGCCAGGCTGGTGGTACAGAATTTATTGGAAGAAACGCAGGCACAGACCGAAGAATTGCAGGCACAGCATACCGAACTTGAATCGCTTAATTCGAGCCTCGAGATGCATACCCATAAGCTGCAGGCTTCGGAAGAGGAACTCCGCGTACAGCAGGAAGAATTGGTGCAGTCTAACCGTGAATTGGAAGAGCGCTCAAAATTGCTGGAAGATAAAAATGTGGAGATTGCCGAACGCAATCAGGAAATACAGAAAAAGGCGGCGGAGCTTGAACAGAGTACACGCTATAAGTCTGAATTTTTGGCCAATATGTCGCATGAACTGCGTACACCGCTCAATTCAATTCTGTTACTTTCACGCTTGATGGCCGAAAATTCGGATGGTAACCTGAATGAAGAACAGATGGAATCGGCAGCTGTGATCCAGAGTTCGGGAAAGAGCCTGCTGACCTTGATAGACGAGATTCTGGATCTTTCCAAAATAGAATCCGGAAAAATGGATCTGGATGTACAGCCTGTATTTTTTGCCGATATAGTGAATGGATTGACGGCGATGTTCGCACCAATCGCCGCCGACAAGCAACTCGGATTAGAAATGAGCGTTGCGGAAGGAATGCCGCTACAGCTCGAAACAGACAAGCAGCGCCTGGATCAGATTTTACGTAATCTATTGTCGAATGCCATCAAATTTACAGCTTCGGGTAAGGTTACCTTGCATATTGACCGCGAACAGTCGCAGACAAACCGTATCGTATTTGCAGTGCGCGATACGGGAATCGGGATACCGAAAGACAAGCAGCATCTGATATTTGAAGCATTCCAACAAGCAGACGGTTCTACACGCCGCAAATTTGGCGGTACTGGACTGGGGCTCTCCATCAGTCGGGAACTGGCGCGTCTGCTCGGCGGCGAAATCTTGCTAGATAGCGAAGAAAACAAAGGCAGTGTATTCCGGCTGATCCTTCCAGCGAAGACCTCGGATGCCACGCCAGCTGCTTTCGGCACGGTGCAATTGTTGCCGATAGAGCTAGACTTCGCTGAAGAAGCATCTACAGATGGAGTGCAGACTTCGCAAACAGTGAACTTACCTGCCGATAAGACACTGGAGATACCTATCCCAGCCGATATTCCTGATGATCGCGATAGTATCGTCGCGGGCGACCGCTTTATTTTGATTGTTGAGGATGATATTGAATTCGCAAAGATTCTGCTGAAATATACGCGCCAGCAAAACTACAAGGGTATCGTGGTCGTCCGTGGTGATATCGCGGCTGAGATGGTGGCCCGTTATATGCCGCTAGCCGTTCTGCTGGATATTCAGCTTCCGCTCAAAGATGGCTGGCAGGTAATGGCTGAAATCAAGGAAAACCCCAAGACTCGACATATACCGGTGCATATTATGTCTTCTTTACAGGTTAAGAGAGAAAGTCTGCTGCAGGGCGCCATAGACTTTATCAATAAACCGATGGCATTGGAGCAGATGGGTGATATGTTCCGTAAAATAGAAGATGCCCTCACGCGGCATCCCAAAAAAGTACTTATTGTTGAAGAAAATCCCAAACATGCGGCAGCGCTGTCGCTCTTCCTCGGAAGTTTTGACATTGCCTCGGAGATCAAGAGCAATGTAGATGATAGCATTGTGGCGCTGAGCTCAGACACTGCCGACTGTGTGATACTTGATATGGGGGTTCCAGACCGGGTTGGTTACGAGACATTGGAAGCTGTAAAACGAAATCCGGGTCTTGAAAATCTGCCGATTATTGTTTTTACCGGTAAGAACCTTTCGCAGGTAGAGGAAATGAAATTAAAACGGTATGCGGATTCTATTATTGTAAAAACGGCTAATTCCTATCAGCGTATTTTGGACGAAGTGGGTTTATTTCTACATCTCGTAGAGGAAAATAGTGGTCCTTCTACCAAATCTCCGGGTAGACTTGGCTTTTTGCAGGATGTTCTGCAGGGTAAAAAGGTGCTTGTAGCGGACGACGATATCCGAAATATCTTCTCGCTCACCAAGGCGCTCGAAAAATATCAGATGACCGTGGTCCCGGCAACGGACGGAAAAGATGCGCTGAAACAGCTGGAAGATAATCCGGATGTAGCGGTGATCCTGATGGATATGATGATGCCTGAAATGGATGGTTACGAAACGATAGCTTCGATCCGACAAGATCAGCGATACGAAAACATGCCCATTATTGCTGTTACAGCCAAATCAATGATGGGGGATAGGGAAAAATGTATTGCCGCAGGAGCGTCTGATTATATATCCAAACCGGTGGATATTGATCAGCTTTTGTCCCTACTTCGTGTGTGGATGTATGGATAATAGGTATATAAGGATGATGGATTGATTATTAGTAAGGTGTTATATAGACAATAAGGGGATACTAAAACTGCATGGATAAGAACAAAACCATATTGATCATCGACGATGATCCGAACAATATATTTGCGTTGAAATTGGCCCTGAAATCAAGAGGTTTTCAAGCGATAGGCTGCCTGTCTGCCGAAGAGGGACTTGCTCAGTTACGGGATCATGCCAGCATAGGCCTTGTCCTCATGGATATGATGATGCCCGAGATTGACGGTTATGAAGCCACCCAGCTGATTCGGAAAACAAAGAATGCCTGTGAATTGCCTATCATCGCTGTGACGGCACAAGCCATGACCGGCGACCGTGAAAAATGTCTGGCTGCAGGAGCAAATGGCTACATTTCGAAACCGATAGACATTGAACTTCTGGTGCAGCTAATAGGGGAAATAAAAGGATGATTACGGGAAAAAAAATTGTCAGCCAAGAGCAGGTGATGATGCTGATGGAGGATGTGGAGCGTCTTTATGGTTACGATTTTACCCATTATACGAAAGCCTCCTTATCGCGGCGAATCAACCAACTTTGCCTGCTGGATAATTTTGCGAGCTTTGCCGAACTGCGTTACCGTGTTGTCCACGATCCGGAATACCTGCAGCGATTTGTCGAAAAGATGACGGTCAATGTGACCGAAATGTTTCGTGACCCTAGCTTTTTTGCACATCTTCGCCAGGAAATCCTACCCAAATTGCGCACCTACGCCTTTATCCGTATATGGATAGCTGGCTGTGCAACAGGTGAAGAAGCGTATTCACTGGCCATTCTATTGCAGGAACATAATCTGCTGCACAAATCGCTGATCTACGGCACCGATATCAATCCCTCGGTGCTCGAGCAGGCAAAGAAGGCTGTTATCCCGATGGCAAATTTAAAATCCTATGTTGAAAATTATCAGCTTTCAGGTGGTAAAGCTGATTTTTCATCGTACTATACCGCGAATTATAACTGGGTGAAACTCAATCCCGCATTGCGGGAACGAATTGTATTCGCTTCGCACAATCTGGTGAATGATGCTTCTTTTAATGCTTTTCAGCTGATTCTATGTCGCAATGTGCTGATCTATTTTGACACAGAGTTGCAGGCCAGGGTATTATCGCTTTTTGATGAAAGCCTCGAGACATTTGGTTACCTTGCCTTAGGCAGTCAAGAGACGCTGCGCTTCTCTGCGCTGGCACCCAACTATGAACAGGTGGGAAACGAAAAAATATGGCGTAAGGTCAAGTAGAATCGAATACTATTTTTAACTGGATAGTATTAAAAAATTAACTTATTTAAAAAAATAAGTATCTTAGTAGGATTGGAGGAAAAATGACTAAAATTCTTTTAGTTGATGACCACCGGCTTGTACGCAATGGGATACGCTTGATAATTGATACCCACGACAAGCTTACGGTGGTAGCTGAAGTAGATAGTGCGGAGGATGCACTGATCTATCTCGAACAAAATACATTGCCGGATCTGGTTTTAACAGATGTGAATATGCTGGGGATGGATGGCATAAGTTTTATCCGTATGGCCAAAAAAATCTATCCGGATGTTAAGTTTGCCATATTATCCATGATTGAAGAGCCCGCTCAGGTAGCCGAAGCTTTTCGGAGCGGAGCGGACGGCTATCTGTCCAAGGGTGGCGATTATGATGAGATCTTGTTTGGCTTATTGCGCTTGGCGCAAGGTCACAAGTATCTGATGACCAATTTCGGTTTGCGCTTTATGGAAGATTATAACGTTGAGAGCAGTGCTACGGTCGATGTAGGTTCGCGCCTGGCACAGTATGAGATTTCCGATCGGGAGTTTGCTGTGCTGGAACTGATTGCTCAGGGCTTCACGGCAATAGAGATTGCGGATAAAATTTTTCTAAGCAAACGAACCGTTGAGGGACATCGCCAGAACTTGATGGATAAGACAAAAAGTAAGAATACGGCAGATTTGATCCGTTTCGCTTTTCAGCAGAAGCTTTTGAGTTAGCGCAGGATTTTTCGAATGGCGAAGACCTTAGGAAAGGTATCAGGAAATATTTTGCTAAAGTGAGTTATTAAGAATCGGGCTTCCATCTAAATGGAAGCCCGCTTTTTGGGCGTCTTACGATCGCTTTTGTTTCTAGCGTGAATGCTAGCGTAGATATAGCCCATGTTTGAGTCGGCCGTTGCCTGGATTTTTTTGCTACTTCAGCTTTTTCAATTTTACCGTTTTTGTTGATAGGGGTATTACATAGCGATTCATCGCATCTTTGTTTATTCCTTCCACTTCATAATGGCTTTCTGGATTTACATTGAGCAGCATATTCGTGCTATATTGGTTTGCCTCCGTATTGAAGATCAGGGTGACGCTTCGGTCTTTTTGATCGTACTGTAATTCGGCAATTTCTCCGGCATCGGTGGTCAGCCAAAGATTTTCTTTTGCCAGAAAGACACGCCCTTTGGAAGCTGTAGTCAGGGCAACCTTGACCAGCTGTTTTTCGGTTTTTAGATTACCACTGAAAGCCAGCCAGCCAAATTCGGGATGGTCGACAATATAGGTTCCCGAATTGACGGCGTAGCCATAAAAACCGGTTCCATAATCGCCCGAGATACCGTCATTGGCCAGTGTGGACGGGTAAGAGTGGAATGCTCCCGGGCCAAAGCCGTCTTGGGTGACATTGGCCAATGCACCCATCATGCCGGCATGTCCGATACGGAGTAGGTAGAAGTCGTCCGGATGGTCGCGGTAGGCAGTCAGGACGGGAATGGCATTGAGGGCCGAACCATAATGATGCAGCTGCCGCTCGATACGGGAGAGCTTGCCGCCATAGACAAAATCCCAGTAACGGCGCGCACTGCCATTGTAACCCCAGTGCGGAACGGTTGGCATGTAGGCGATGATGGCATTTAGGGTGACTTGAGCCTTTTCATCGAAACCAAAAAAGCGTGACCAGAGGTATACCTCTTCCTGACCGGTAGAGTCCCAGGGCATCTCGCTTCCGAATGGATAATTGAGGGTTTTCCAATGCTCTGCTCGCTTGCGCATGGCAGCTTCAAGCTTATCGGCCATGGTGGTTAATCCTTCCTTTCGGAGGTCATTGAGGACGATAAGGAAAATACTGCCTTCCATTTGACCGAACTGCGCGTAATAAGGCGCTTTTTCGACCATGGCGATACTGGTCTGGTACGCCCGTTCGAGGTACTTGTCCCAGGTTTCCTCGTTGACCAGATTGTTGTAGTTGCGAGCAAGCCTGTACATCACCCAGTGTGCTGCCGCCACGTGTGGGTAATTGTAGGACCGCCCAATGTCGTCGGCTTCTTTTTTAGGCCAAGCAGCCCAGGTCTTCCAGTTGATGTCCGAGCGGTATGTTCCTGCGGGCATCGAGTCGGGTTCATAATAAAAGAGGCTTTTGACAACGCCATATTTCTTGTCGCCTTCTTTATGCTGGATATGGCCATATAGCGTCTCATTGACAAAACGTTTCAATTTGGCTATTTCCTGCTGATTGGGCTGTAGTACCTGTTTCATTAGGGCGGCAAGCCAGCTTGCGGCACCGGCTTCATCGCTTAGACCCGCAAACCAGGCACTCTTATTTTGGGTGATGGGCTGCTGTTCTTCATAGTCGTAGGATATAACAGATGGTGATCGGCCAAAAAGATCTTTATCATTTTCATACCACTGCTTGGTAGTGAGGAAATGGCCCAGATCTTGGACGACTTCTTTTTCAGATTTGATCACTTTATAGTGTATCGTCTGTGTAATGCCATCCCTGTAGTTGATGGTAAGCCGCGCACGTCCCCAACGATTGCCCTTCACTTCGTATTCGGTCCAGTGCTGTGCTGTACTTCCTTTTTTTGTCAGGGTCAAAGCACCTTCAGGATAGACACTGACATTTTTGACCGCTTTGCTATGCTTAACAAAAAGTTTGGCGGGATTGTCCATGGGGACAACATATCCGGGAAGCCCAACAGCAACAGGCCTATTATTTTTCAGTAACTCCGATTCAATTTGTCGGATACTTGGTGCGAGAACGAATTTTAAGGCAAAGGTCTTTGATTCCTGTGGCTTCAAGAGGGTAGAAGTCGGTGTATTCCATTGTTCTACGCCTTTCCAGTCAGTCTCAGCATGGGCCTTACTGTGGATCAGCCATTCATGAAATCCCTCAAAGGTAATACTTCGGGGGGTCGGGTCGGTATTGAGCGGATTGTAGGCTTCAAAGCCTGCATTTTTATAGGGCAATACCAATAGACTCGGTCCATTGCCATGTAGACGGTTGACCTGTAGATAACCCGCATCTTGGCCGATATAGGGATCGAAAAACACATTCTGTGCATGCGCCTGATCGAGATTTTTCCAGTCCATGTTGTTATTGAATGGAAGGGGGATGCCCAGCGCGCCAATTTCGATGGTATAATCAGTTGGATTTGAAATCTCAAAGCTAAGGATCAGGTCACCATGGTCATCTTGCCAGTTGCGGATGACCTTTAAGGGGATGTTGTTGAGCGTAGGACTAATATCCGCGCTGGCCAGGTTGTTTTTTGTAGGACTTAGCGCCTTTACGTGCTTACGCGCTGTAGCCGATGAAAAGGCGCTCCAGGAGCTATCGCCCTGACGACGCAAACTGATCGTGATATCACCGATATGAAAAAATTGATTACGGTCTCTTTTGCGCAGGAGTTCAACAGGTGTATAGTCAAAGTCTTTTTCGCTTCCGTTGGGACGAAAAGAAGATAGCGTCTGCGACGCATTGAGAATGGCTACATTGAGGTTTTTGAGGGTAAAGCTTTTGGCGCCCTCTTCTACGCCTAAGGTGGCTTGCTGCGCTTTGACTGCTTTCCATACGGGGTGTTCGTCCTGCTGGCTATATACGCTGCTTGGCAACTGTGTGCATACGAGCGCAAATAGGATCCAATAGCATTTTTTAAGATTCATTTTAGATATTTTAATACTCATTATAAGACAGCTAAGGTCAATGCTCTTACAAAGATGAAGGATTGTACCCTGTATTTATGGGTAGATTTTAACCTTCAATAGCCCATTTTTAACCAGTTAGCCCTCAAAATTTGTAATGTGATGACTGAAGTTATAAATTTAATGTTAAATAGACATTTATCGTAGATTTTATTTGTTGTAAAATCTGTTAAATGGCAATATCGTTTCTTATGTACCTGTAAACTCTTATGTACTTGTAAACCTTGTGTTATCATGAAACATCATTTTTCTTTCGCTATTTTGGCAGCAATGGTTATGTCGCTAACAGGGCTGGTGGCTCAGCCATTGAAACCGTACCAACAGCCCAATGTATTGAATCCACTGCTGCCCGGATATTTTGCGGACCCGAGCATCAAGAAAATTGCCGATACGTATTATATCTATGCGACTACGGATGGGAACGGTTGGGGCGCAGGCCCTTCGCAGGTGTGGAGTTCCAGGGATCTGAAGAACTGGACCATTCAACCCATGAACTGGCCCAATACACATTGGTACTGGGCGCCTGATATGACGCAGGGATACGACGGACGATATTACCTCTATTATAGTCAGCCTGTAGAAATTTTTGGGGCAGTGGCCGACAGCCCAACGGGACCTTGGGAACCTTTGGTAGCCGAAGGCAAATCGATGATCCCTAATTATATGATTCCAGGTGTAATTACTCTGGACGGGCAAACCTTTCGGGATGATGATGGCCGCATTTATCTATTTTGGGGAACCTGGGGAATCTACCCCGATCATGGATGTGGGGTGGGGATACTCAACAGGGATATGAAAACGTTCGAAAAGACAGCATTGATACCCAATACGGTGGCAAAGGACTTTTTTGAGGCTCCTTATATGTTTAAGCGTAAGGGCATCTATTACCTGATGTACTCCTCGGGGCATTGCGAAGATGGTACGTATCGTGTTCAGTACGTTAAAAGTAAAACCGGTCCCATGGGGCCTTTTGAATACCCATCGACCAATCCAATATTGATTACAAACGAGGATGGCAGTATACACGGTCCAGGACATCATAGTATTCTTGAACAGGATAATCGTTATTTCATTGTCTATCACAGGCACAACAATCCACACGCTGGGGGTGGCTTCCATCGTCAGGTTGCCATGGACGAGCTATTCTTTACGCCTGACGGCGATATTGAGCCGGTGCGGCCCACACATGTTGGTGTACCGGATTTGTTTCCAGCACTAGCAGAGCCAGTCGATTTGGCTTTTGGTAAAACCGTGACGGCCTCTTCCTGGTACAATACCGACTTTAGGCCTTCTTTTTTAGTAGACAACAACAATGGAACGCTATGGCGGGCCAAAAATAATCAGGGACCCGCCTGGGTAGCTATCGACTTAGGTAAAACAATGGATATACAGACCATATCTATTCAGTTTGAATACCCGACGTATGCCTATCGATACCGACTCGAAACCTCTATGGATGGTATCGTCTGGGAAAATTTTGTGGATCGCTCGGATAACGACCGCTGGGCGAGTCCTATTGTAGAACATGGCAAAGCTAGGACGAGATATGTTAGGCTAAATGTATTGAACAGCCAATTGAATGGACTTCCTCGTGGCGTTTGGAACATGAAGGTGTATGCACAAAAGCTTCCACAACAGACGCTATGGTCTGCAGCACAAAAGATGCCTGTGCAGGAAGTCGCAGTGGGTAATTTGATCCATATCGATGCGGCCAATTACCAGGAAGGACAATACGTAAAAGGTATTCAGAATAAAGGGCTACTCGGGGGCATATTCGGCACGGAACAGGCCCTGGCTGTTAAAAATTATCAGGGTAAAAAGGCATTCTTCTTTGATGGTGGAACTGCGCTGCGATCGACATTCGCCGTGCCGCAGTCGTTGGCTGCAAATGGCTCCTATAGTATAGGACTATGGGTCAATAATCCGGACATAGCGCGGTTTGAACAGCTGGTTGCCTGGTCGTCGGGCCAGCAGGATCTCAGTAAAGCGATTTTTGGTTATGGTACTGATGCCGGACGTGGGGCCATCACGCATGGCTCTTGGCCTGATTTGGGATATGCATCGGTTCCGGACTCAAATGTGTGGCATCATATTGTATTTTCCTTTGACGGCTATCAGGAGTCTGTTTATGTGGACGGAAAGCTGCAGCGCAGGGAAAATAGGATGCTGTTTGTCAAGCCCGGGGATGTTTTTGTCTTGGGAGCTTCGGATGTACTGGACCAGCATTTTTCGGGCTATTTATCCAGTTTGCAGGTATATAATACGAGCTTGGATGAGGAGGAAGTGGTTAGGTTGGCCAATGAAGTGCCTAAATCGAATTTCTTTGCGCTGCAAACTGACGATTTAAAGCCCGGAAAGCTCAGTACCTTGCGGAACCATGGAACAGCAAAGGATACTTTAGTGACGGTTGACGATGCGATGGTCATGGTAAGGGGAAATAGACTGGCACTGAAAGGTAAAGCTTTTGAAAGTGCGGCGCTAAGGGAGATTCTTCAGCAGCAGCGGTATACGCTTTATTTTGATTGGTATGACGATGGTATCTGGCAGCATGCTGTGCTTGTCAATGATAAAGGAAAGAAGAGCTTTTATCGCAATGGGAAGATTGAAAAGCGCGTGTTTTCTGACAAACTGCTGCAGGTAAGTAAGAATACCCTCGAACTGGCTTATCCATTTCATTTCTTTCGCGCCTATGCTGGTACCGTAACATCGGATGAAGTAGACGCAAAGTTCAGTCAGTGGAAAGCGGGCCTAGCCAAGGGACTGGACAGGTATGTTCCGCAGGTGCTTTCTCCGCCGCGCCTGATCAATGCCGATCAGGTATTTGCACAGGTAGAGAAAAAGCCAGGAATGTGGTATTTATTCCGTTCTGATGGTGAGAGCTCAGGCTGGAAGCAGCAGTCTTACCACCTTTTTAAATCATCCGGACCCGGAAAATCTATCGAAGTTCTTGCGAAGGATGCCTTTGGCCATGTCAGTGAGCCGGTAGTGGAAGCGATTTCGGCGCAAAAGCCGCAATTGGTGCAGCCAGCACAGGATGAAAGCTATTCAGCCAAGGATCAGAAAATTCCTTTCTGGGATGGTTATCAATACAGTGAAAGAATCGATAGCACACAGATAGCGCTTTCCTACCTGGCTGGAACCTGGAAAATCCAGTCCAAAAATACCAAATGGGGCGATGCAGATCTTCTAGCCCCGTTTGTTTTTAAAGAGCTGGAGGGCGATTTCACGCTAGAGGTTAAGGTAAGTGATGTGGTAGGCCTGGGCCGTAAAGTACGTACATCAAGTGAAGCTGGTGTCATGATTCAAAGCATGGATCGTAAGGATGCCTACATCAGCAATTGTATTTTGACGGGATGGAACCTGGGCAACCTTTCGCGGAGCATCGGTCCACAGATTTTTCAGGAAGAGAATACAGGAACGGGCCTTAATTTTTCGCCTTACCTTCAGGTCCAAAAGGTCGGTAGTTATTTCTTTTTGCGTTGCTCGATAGATGGTGTGGATTGGAAAGATCTGCCTGGAACACCGTTTCTACGTCCAGATCTGAACGGCAAAAGACTGCGCGTCGGCCTTTACCAGATTGCCGGTAACAACCAGTTGGGCTATGGCGAATTTGAAAGACTTCGTATCTGGAAGTAAAAACAGTGAGTAGATGAAAAACGGTAAGAAGGATCACTTGGAGTCATTTGGCGTTAAAGTGCTGATTAATGAGTCAGCCTCCGCCTTTCCGACAAGCCTGGTGGATGATATGGTCTGCAATTTATAGCGGATATCCAACACTTTCGCTTGTATATTATAGCGAGTCATCACTTTCAGGACCTTGGTATATTGCCTCTTTTCGGCATCGTACCCGAAAGCGAAAAGATCCAGTTCTTCCTTGATGTTGCAGCCTTTAAAATAAACATTTTTCCAACGATGTCCTAAATTGCCGATGGGATTATACCAGATGATGGAAGAATCGAGATTTCTTCTGCCCCAGCTATCGGGAATGGGATATAGGCCCAGTTTCTTACGCTGTTCATTGTAATGAACGCCATATTTTTCGGTGATACAGGTTTTGCTGAAATACGACCGGATGGAAGGATAAATGGGCAATAGAATAGCAATAAAAGATAGTACGACAAATAGATTCCGAAAAGTGGTCTTCTTCATAAGTGGTCTTTTGATGTTACTAGGCTCGTATATTGTGCACCTTCATTGTATCTGTCTACAATGGATTTCCTGTTTTCATTTTAAATATATTAAAAAATATGGAGTGATACACTTCTAAAGTAAAATTAGGGCGATCAAAAACATTATGAAAAGGTTATTGTTGTAAAAAATAAGGTATAACCTCAGGTAATGAAAATAATTATTCTAACGCTTAGATCCTTTCTCTTTTTGTCCGTATTGCTGTTGACAGCCTGTTCGACCTTGATCAACAATGTTCAGGTACATACGTTGACAACAAATTACTGCGCGCCAAATGTGGCCTATAGATCAATTCCAATACAGGAAATCACTGCCTCGGACAGTATTCAGTTAAGGAAAATCTTTTCTTACCATGATTTTGTGCTGATCAAATATCTCAATCTGGCAGAACCTATCATCCAGTATTTGGGGACTGCGAATAATGCTACGCTGAAATTGGCGGCCAAGCAAAAGATGATTGAAAGGTACATGCTGTTTGAGACAGAGCTGAATGCCATCGCAGCAGAGTTGGATTGTAATGGTGAGCGTATCGATAAGCTCGCAGGTTATATAGACGAACTGAATGCGAAAACGCAGACCCGTCTGACTGTGGCTTCTATACTACTGGGAGCCGTTACAGCCGTGACTGCAACCACGGTCAAAAATGATGGTCTTAACAATGGGTTGAGTATTGCTGGCGGGGTCGGCACCGCCGTATTGGGATTTATGACACTAAACCCCAAAGGTAAAAGGATCAAGATGCAGCTGCAGCGAAATATGCTTGAAAGTATTTGGTATCAAAATAATAAGCAGCAGATCTACCCAAGCTCAGTTTGGGGAATTCTGTCCGAGAAAAAATTTAGTAACGCTGAAAATTTTTCTTTGATTGAAACAATGCGGCAGCGCTGGCTGCAATATGGTTTGGATGATGAACCGGATAGTCCCCGGCAGCAGCTTTATTTTAAGGATGGCGGAACTTTTTCAGCCGAGGAACTACATGATCTAGCCAATATGCACAATGAATTACAGGCGACCATTCGTTCCATTCAGCAAGATATGCGAAGTTTAATACTGGCCATTCATACACTGGAATGAGGTTAAGTCGTTTCATTACTGAAATGACTAGTCACATATCTAATTTTGGTCCTAGTGGGCGTTGATCTTTAGATATTTTTCAATTGCTTGCCCGATACTGTTGGCCTCGATAAATTCAACTAATTCCTGTACCAGGCTAGAAAATTCAGGATAGTCCGCGAATGATAGCTCCCAGATATCCTTATCGTACAGTAAGTCGTGAGTGGACTTTAAACCATTGATATACTGGCTCAGCTTGGGTTGGAGGTCGTCCTGAATAACAAGCCTTCCACTGGCGGCTTCACGAATGACCAGCAGATAAGCCGCAACACCAATGGCTAGACCCACTGGTGGTTTGCCCTGAAAAGAATACCATGGGGCGATCAGCGGAAACACACGCATTTTCATCTTGGTGGTATACTGTAAAGCAATAGCATGCCAGCGGTGGGCAAGAAAGGGATTTTTAAAACGGTCGATCACCGCCCTGCCAAACTCTTCCCATGCTGCTTGCTCAATATGGGCATAATGCTGTAGTGTGGGGCCGATTTCGCTGAAAAGAATATGGCGGATATACCGGTCAAACGCAGGAATCTGAAAAAAGTCCTTCACATATTCTACAGAAGACAAAAGCGCGATGCCGCAGCATAGGGTGTGGGTTGCGTTTAATAAACGTAGTTTGATCTCTTTGTACTGCTCGATGTTGGCTACAAGTTTAACTGCAGGATCAATTGCTGCAAATGAAAGTTGTTTCTTTACGGTTTCACTGTCTGTTTCTATTGCCCAGAGACAATATGGTTCGGCCATAATAGCGAGTAGGTCTTCATAGGGGAACTTGCTGCTCGAGATACTCCCTGGGACGATACGGTCGACGAGTGAATTGCAAAAGTGATTGGCCTCTTTAATCCAGCTGACAAATTCGGGGTTAAGATTTTGCCGTTCAGCTATCTTGAGGATGATTTTTTTAAGTACCTGTGCATTGTCGGGAACGAGTTCGGTCGGGATAATAATAAGTCCTTTGCTTGGATCGCCGTTAAAATGACGGAATCTGGTATAGAGATAAGCGGTTACTTTAGCTGCAAAGCTTGCCGGAGGATTATCTCCGATGTCACCTTTATCTTCGACCAGACCTGCTTCTGTGGTATTGGATAGCAGGATTTCCATCTGCGGATTTGTAGCAGTTTCCAAAATTTCTGACCAGTTTTGCTGTGCCGACAATACCCTGGAAATGGAGGCATTTACTTGCTGACGATCGACAATCTTTCCATTTGAATAACCCTGCACGCAGAGGGTATATAGCGCATCCTGTGTATTGAAAGCTGAACTGTCACCTTGGGTAGTTGATTTTACAACCAAAATTCGTCCATTAAATAGCCCTGCCTGATTCGCCCGATGGATAAAATCATCGGGTAGTCCTCTCAAAAGGGAACCTGTCCCAAACTGAATCACTTTTTCGGGTAAATCGAAAATGGAGGAGTGGGGTAGATCTATATTGTGAACAGCTATATTAATCAGATTTTCTTTGGACAGCTTCATGTGGCGTAAGATTAGATTTAAAAATCAAAAATGATGATGCAACTATTTATGACGCGCGCATATTTATCTAAGTACAAGTCTAACGGATCTCCATCTTATTTACAAATGAAAATAATCTAGCAGCCTTTATTGGTCGATATTGTACTATTTTTGGTCGATAAGAAGCTTCTTTTTATCAGGGATTGTAAATTCCACTATTCATTTATACGACTATCTCCCCCTCTGTAGCAACAGATTTTGACTTTTTGATATCTTTGATGCCTTTACTCCGCAGCCATTCCATAAAATGATCGGGATTGTCCGGTATAAAATGGATTACCTGACCATTTTTAAGAAGTAAAGAAAATATACCGCAATTAGCGATGAATTTAATGATTTCATCAGAACGATGTTTCAAAAGTGAAAAATATTCCATTAAGTTTGGTTCGTTTTTTTTCTTTAAAAAATAGGTTGGGTAAGATTACCCGAAATATGCGTTAAATGGTTAATTCAATCGATTGCATAAATCAATTCAAAGATGTGAAATATAGTTGATATTTCTTCAAAAGATGAAAAATTATGAGGGATTATTTTTTGCGTTAAATTGTTTTTCGTAGCGTGCTGATCGCTGCATTTTTATAAGCCTTCCCGAAAGGCTTTTCCCATAGACTTGCTGTTTTCGTTCGAAAGGTTGGCTTTGAATCTTTAGCTAAAATCAATTAGAGATGTCCTTGATAACAGGTTTTAAACATTTTTACCCTTCTTTTAAATATTCGTTGCAAAGCGATCTTACCGAAACTTCTAGCTTTGTTTTATAACCAATTGGCGAATAGCTGGCTCATTCGAATGACTGATCCGACAAAGGGAATAACGAATAACCAATTTGTATAAATAAATAACCAAGTACTCGCCTCTCGGGGCAAAAAGACATTTATCTCAAAAAAGATTATGAACAGAAATTATGTGTCTTCTTTCTTTTGTTTTCCTAAAGAAAGGAATAGGAAAGTGAAGTGGTTGTTAATGGCTTCCATGTTAATGTCCATTGGACGACTGTCTGCTCAAGAAAAGGTGATCCATGGAAAGATCGTAAGTGATCAAGGAAAACCCATTATCGGGGCGTCGATCAAAGTAAAGAATAAAACCCTCAGTACTTCAACCAATGAGAAAGGCGAATTTGTACTCAAGCTCAATCCGGGTGAAATCCTAATTGTATCCAATGTGGGTTATAATCAGGCAGAATATGTAATCGGTAATTCTTCGGAAATTAGTATCCCGCTTGTTGCCGCAGAAATTGCGGTGGATGAAGTGGTTGTTGTGGGCTATGGCAAACAGAAAAAGGTGGATCTGACCTCTTCAATCGCTGTTGTGGACACCAAAGATCTGGTGAAAGTGCCTGGAGGTACAATTGCTACGCTTCAGAGCGCCGTGCCTGGAGTGCAGGTAACCAATGGCGCTATCCGTATCCGTGGCGTTGGATCCATTAACGGAACCGATCCGCTCTATGTCGTGGATGGGATGATCGGCGGAGCTATGCCGGATGAAAATAATATTGCCAGTATTCAGGTTTTGAAAGATGCCGCATCAAGTGCCATCTATGGTTCCCGAGGGGCCAATGGCGTTATTTTGGTCACCACAAAACGGGGTAAAGCCGGAGAGGTGAAGCTCGATTATAATGCCTTCGCCGGCATCAAAAATATTTCCCATAATATACCTCTGCTGAACGGACAGCAACTGGCCGAATTGATTAATGAGGAAATGTACAATAAGGATCCTTCACGCAAAGATTATCTGGCCGCGCTGTCTAAACCCTCCGACATCGGGCAGGGGTATAATATGATGGACGAATTGCTGCAGACGGGCAATTATCAACGGCATAATCTCTCGGTTTCCGGCGGATCTCAAAACGCCAATTTTCGGCTTAGCGGTATCTATGCGACAGACAAATCCATTATTATTCAAGATAAAAATAAGTATTATGGCGCCCAATTTATCTCTGATTTTACCAAAGGAAAACTCAAGATAGGCGAAACCCTTTCCTTAGGTTACACCCGCCGCAACTGGAGCGACAAAAATATCATCGATGCGCAAAAGTGGTCCTCGACATTACCGCTCTACGATGCCAACAGCAGCACTGGTTTTGCCGGAGCTGGCAATGGAACGGATGTGCAGAGTGCATTGGCAAATGCATACCTCAATAAAAACGTCAATGACAACTTTTCGGTAAACGGCAATGCCTGGGCTACTTATGAGATCATCAAAGGACTGGTATATAAATTTAACATGGGCATTGATCTTAGCCGCATACGCAATGAAGGCTATATTGGTAATTACTCCGTTGGTCAATATCAGAACCATAATCCGGATGAACTTAATATTTCCAGCAGTCAGAATAACCGCTGGTTGTTTGAAAACACGCTGACTTATGAAAACAGCTTTGGTAAGCATGCGATTTCGGCTTTGGCGGGAATCACTTCAGAAGAATCCCGGTATAATGCTGTCAATGCTGGGGCCCGCGGTTTGCCGAGTCCGGATGTTTTGATCCTTAATTCGGCATCCCTGGCGAGTTCCCGTCTTGTGGGGTCAGGTGTGGGACAGTCGGCCATGTATTCCATGCTGGGGCGTATCAACTATAATTATGACAATCGTTACCTGTTGACCTTTAACATGCGGCGGGATGGATCGGCCAACTTCAGTAATCAATACCGCTATGGAAATTTCCCTTCGGTATCTGCAGGCTGGCGCATCAGCCAGGAATCCTTTATGAGAGCGTTTCCTGCAATAAGCGAATTGAAGCTCCGGGCTAGTTACGGGCTTCTGGGTAATTCGGATATTGCACAATATCAGTATCAACGGACGGTTAGTTTCGACCATGTCTGGTATTACCTGAACAATGTGATGGTCACGGGGGCCCTGCCACAGACTCCCTCGAATCCGAATGTAAAATGGGAAAGTCAGTATTCAACTGATCTTGGTCTCGATCTGGAGCTTTTTGATCATAAATTGGCTTTGACAGTTGATTACTATAATAAAAAGACCGAGGACATGCTGATCAATGTACCCATTTCGTTTACCGCAGGCTATGGTAACAACTTTCCCGTGCTGAATGCCGGTAGCATACGGAATCGGGGCTGGGATATCCTGGCTTCCTACAAAGATCAGGTCGATAATTTTGGCTATCGTATCGGCGCCAATATTTCATTTGTGAAAAACCGCGTGCTGAGTCTGGGCAACAATAATGAAATTTTATGGGGAAGTATCTCTCCTGGGGGTGAAAACGTCACAAGAACAGCAGTTGGTCGTTCGGTAGGGGAATTTTGGGGTTACACCACCAACGGTTTATATACCAGTCAGGCACAATTGGATGCTGATAAAGCTTTTGCACCCCATGCAGCATTGGGCGATGTACGCTTCAATGACCGAAATGGCGACAAGGTCTTAAATGATCAGGATAAGGACTTCTTGGGAAGTCCGATACCTGATTTTAGCTATGGTTTCAATGCTGACGTTAACTACCAGAGTGCTATTGGTACCTTTGACCTATCGATGATGTGGCAAGGAAGTCAGGGAAACGATATCTACAACAATAGCCGCTACTGGGGCGAGGGGATGTATCATTACTACAATAATTTTGCGTCAACACTTGATCGCTACCGCGCAGAAGAACTTGTCTTCAAAAATCCCATATCCGGTGAAACGACCATCTATCCCAAAAATACAGATACCAATATTCCACGTGCTGTACTCGGCGACCCGAATCAAAATTTAAGGGCATCCAACAGGTTTGTGGAGGATGGTTCTTATCTGCGGCTCAAAGTCGTCAACATTGGTTACAGTTTTTCAAGTCCGAGACTTGAACGTTGGAAGATCGACCGACTGCGGTTTTACGTAGGCGCAAAAAACCTACTGACCTTTACCAAGTATTCAGGTTATGATCCTGAAGTGGGCTCGGGCGATACACGCTCCAATCTAAGCCGTGGTATCGATGGGCAAACGCCTTGGGGGTTGAGCTTTCCAAATTCAAGAGAGTATTTTATGGGTATTCAATTTACATTCTAATCCCTTATTGACATCATGAATAGAAAATATATAAAACTCGCAGCTGCTGCATTGCTGATACAGTTTTCAAGCTGCAAACCGAATCTGGATCTCTCCAACCCGCAGGAATTGTCGACAGACACCTATTATAAAACAGCAGATCAATTGGAAAATTCGATCATACCGGCCTACCAGGCACTGATCGGCCGTACGCAGGGTGGATATGCGCGCAGTTTGTATTTCGAGCTCTTGGCTCCTGGGGATGATTATAATCATACCTTCAAATGGGAACCCATGTATCAGGATACTTACAATACCCCTGCGAGCGATGGGATGGCAGCCCAGACCTGGAGAGATTTTTGGAACGGGGTGTTTGCGGCTAATTTAGCCATCGATCGGATTCAGAAGTTTGAAGGCGAAATAGACCAAAATAGAAAGGATAGACTCTTGGGGGAAGCGTATTTTTTGAGAGCGCTGAACTATTTGCACCTGAGCATGTTGTTTGGCGAAACCATTCCGCTGATCAATAAACCTGTCGAGACCAACGATGATTACTATCCCGGCAATGCACAGGCGGGAGCCGTATATGCCCTAATCGTGGATGACTTTAAGAGGGCGTCGGAATTATTGCCAACGCGGTCAGCACTCTATGCCGACAGTAAAATGATCGGTCGGGCAACCAAAGGTGCAGCACAGGCTTACCTGGCTAAAACCTACCTGTACAAACCGATCTTGGCAAAAGGACAGACAGCGGATTTTGCAAATGCCGAGATTCAATTGAAAAGCGTTATTGATAGCAAGGAATATCAGTTGATGTCCGCTTACAGCGATAATTTTTTGGAAAAGAAAGAGAATAATCAAGAATCGGTTTTCGAGGTGCAACTTTACAATGGCCCAGGTTGGCTAGGGGACGATATATCGAGTTCATGGCGATGGCAGGAAATCGGTATGTTTGACGGAACGGGTGGTGCCTGGTGGAATCTGGCGCCCAATAAAATGGCACATGATGAATTTGAGGAAGGAGATCCCCGAAAATATATGACGCTTTGGTGCGAGAATGGTGCAAAGTTTACGCAACTGGACGGTAAGGTCACCACCTATACGGACTGGATGAAAAACCTGGCGACCAATAAAGATTTCTTTGGTACCCGGAAATATTGTCCGGATGTTCAGATCGCTGACTTTGATAATGGCAACAATGATCGTATTTTTCGCTATAGCGATGTGCTGCTGCTTTATGCGGAATGTCTCAATGAACGTGGCGATATCGCCGGAGCGAAACAATACATCAACCTGGTGCGTAAGCGCGCCAATAATATCGTTCCCGATGAGCAGCCACACCTATGGTATCAAAAATCCAATGGAACAATTCCTGATGTAGATGGGTTGATCGCTCAGGGATTAGTAAAAAACGGCGTTCCTTTAAATACGATCAAAAATATTATCGTGCATGAGCGATTTGTTGAATTTTTGGGTGAATATCAACGTTATTTTGACCTGTTACGGTGGGGGATGGCCAATCCAAGCTGGCTGGAACCTTTAAAAAAAGGCGGCTGGTCTGCCAAAGCAATGTTCTATCCTTTTCCACAGTCGGAATTGGACAACAATAAAAATTTGAAAGGCAATGATATGAACAATTGATCTGGGAAAATAGATGTTTTTATTTATTCATAGTTAGTGTTAGGTGGAGGTGTCCTTTTTAGGGCACCTTTTTTTGGTTCAACTGATCAAAAAGAATCCTGTGTCGATATTGTACTAGTATTGATCGATTATGTAGTTTCTTTCCTGATCCAATACAGGTATTTTTGGTATTCAAGTAAATAACAAATTATAAACCGGATGCCTTTGTCGTGCAATTTGTGTCGAGGCATTCTGATCGAAGATCATTGTATAATGAACAGAAGAACAGCAATTAAGTTTCTCGGTGCAACTATTCCGACGCTTTTCCTTGGCAAATTTAGCGCTGCACACACCTATTTGGGAAGAGTACCTTTTCATCCCGACTGGCGCTCACTTGAAAATTATCAGGTACCTGATTGGTTTAGGGATGCCAAATTTGGTATATGGGCACATTGGGGCCCTCAGTGTCAGCCGGAAAGGGGCGACTGGTATGCACGCGGTATGTATCAGGAAGGATCCGATCAATACCAGTATCATCTCGAAAAATATGGACATCCTTCCATTTTTGGTTTCAAGGATGTGATCCATCAATGGAAAGCCGAAAATTGGAATCCGGAAGAGCTGATGGACCTCTATAAAAATGCCGGTGCCCAGTATTTCATGGCCCTAGCCAATCATCATGATAATCTGGATCTTTACCGCAGTAGCCACCATCAATGGAATAGCGTCAATGTTGGCCCCAAAAAAGATATTGTAGGCGGCTGGGAGCGTGCTGCCAAAAAGCGAGGACTCAAATTTGGTGTGAGCGTTCACGCAGCCCATGCCTGGACCTGGTATGAGACAGCGCAACGAAGTGATAAAGCTGGAAAGTTTGCCGGAATACCATACGATGGGAAGCTGACAAAGAAAGATGGCGTCGGAAAATGGTGGGCAGACTACGATCCACAGGAGCTCTACGCTCAGGATCATGAACCCAGTTTGGATAGCAAAGACGACAACACGGTTCATCGGCAGTGGCACTGGGATGTCACCTCCGGCGTGAGCGTACCGCATAAAGCGTACTGTGAAAATTTTAAAGCGCGCACCCTGGAACTGATGGATAACTACAAACCCGACATGGTTTACTTCGACGATACGGTACTGCCGCTTTATCCAATCAGCAATGTTGGACTGGAGATCGCGGCCGACTTTTATAATAAAAGTATGCAGGCAAACAAAGGCAAGGTCGATGTGGTCATTAACGGTAAAATCCTGAATGAACAGCAACGGAAATGCCTGGTATGGGATATCGAGCGAGGACAGAGCAATACCATTGAACCACAGCCCTGGCAGACCTGCACTTGCATAGGTTCCTGGCATTATGATCGCCGGATTTATGAGGATAATCAGTATAAATCGGCCAAAACCGTCATTCACATGTTGATTGATGTAGTTAGTAAAAATGGTAATTTACTATTGAGCGTACCCTTGCGCGGCGATGGTTCTATCGACGACAGGGCGAAGGAAGTGGTACAGGGCATAGGAAGCTGGATGGCCATACACAAAGAAGCCATCATTGGAACGCGTCCTTGGCGCATTTTTGGTGAGGGACCTGCACAAGAGGAAGCTCCAACATTGCATGTGCAGGGCTTCAATGAAGGAAAAGGTAAAGCTTTTACCGGCGATGATGTCCGTTTTACAACAAAGGGAAATACAGTGTATGCCTTTATTATGGGAACAACGACCGGAACGCAGATTACAATCAAGTCATTGGGCCGTTCGACAGGCTATACGCGAAAGGTCAGTCAGGTAGAGCTGCTCGGAACGGATGATCGAATTTCCTTTCGACAACTCGACAATGCCCTGCAAGTATCGCTACCCGACGACTTCGTTCAAAACAATATTGCGACAGTATTAAAAATTACCTGATAACATCATCTTTTTGAGCTGCTAATGAGGTGTTGCGCTTTGGATAAAATGTCCAGGATAGTATCTCGAGGGATAGCAATGCAAGCTGTATGACTAAAGCGTGCAATATTGAGTCCTATAAAATTGCCTTCGCTGTCGATGATCGGACTTCCGCATTCGTCGGCATGAATACGGGAATCGTGGAGAAATACACGTGGAAAATTATCCCTGCGCGTTGATTTTCCTTTGGGAATGTGATTGGCGGGATGTGGGTTTTGCTGCACTGCCCATTTGGACAGAATGACCTGGGTATGTAGCGCCGTCAACCCCCGTCGGTATCGAACCTGTAGCGTGTCGCCTGCGGAAAATTGTTGCATGGCAGCATTGATTTTGAGGGCACTTGCAACATCCTGGTCGTTTAATGCCATGATTTGATCTCCAATACGAAGTCCAGCCCGTCCTGCAGCACCCATGCTGTCCACTTTTGTTAAGGTTGGAAGACCTGCAATCTCCTGCATCTGCGCATCGAACGTGCCCGGAATCGGTATGCGTGGAAAGGTTTGCGGCGGCATGCCGAGGACACCGCTTTTACGCTTATTGGCGGCAAGCAGTGACCACAGCTTTATACCGAGTAACGAATCAGGAATGGCTAGTCCGGTGTTCGCCGATACAGTGATTGCCGGAAATTTATGATCACTCATAAGTGCGATCAGGTCGTTTTCTTCATCTCTGAGCAGGATCTTCAAAGCATAGGTGCTGTTGCGAAATTTGGCCATTGGCGCAGCGCCAATCTGGCTACTCTTGGATAAGATCACCTGCTTGTTGTTTGCCAGATTAAATGCGGTGCCTAATATATACGTGCTATCTCCCTGCAATGTACTGTGGATAGGGATAGACTGAACATTTGTTTTGGGATCTTGTGCCGGTTTTTTGCGTCCCAATACCATAAGTTTTTTCGCTAAGGGATCGCTACCGATTGAATCAGTAGCAGTAGGGTAGCTGTTGATTGCAACCGGATGGGTCAGCGAGCGCCAATAGCTGCGATAGCTGTTTATAGGTACCTCAAAATTGATGCCCTCCGCAGCATCGATACGGCTATGTAGACCAATTACGCGGCCTAAAGCGTCAAATAATGGGCCGCCGGAATCACCGGGCTCCATAATGCTGCTACTTTGAATAAAACCATAGTCGTCCATTTTTTTTAGAATGCGCCCAGTGCGGAGAAAGGGGATGTTGAAGGGCAGGGTTTCGGGATAGGATAGCCCAAAGCAGGGTTGCTTTTCGGCGATGGATGACGACCAGCCCATTTCCGCAAATGGCCAGGGGCCTTCGCCCTGCATCTTCATCATCGCAATATCGGGCAAGTTGCTCTGTTGATCGACGACCAGTCGTCCGAGCGCTTTGGCAATACCCTGCTTGCCATCAGGAAAAATCACCCGATAAAAATTGCCCGGCTTGGTGGAATGCGCCACCGTAAGGATTGTTCCATCCGAGCGCACGATGACTCCACTGAAAGGCGCACTGTTTTGTTGACTGCTTACACTGTCTATACCGAACATTTTTATGGAGGCCGCTAGCGCTCGGTCAATAATAGATCTCGGTATCTCGCGGTCAGCGGTCTGCTTGTGCTGCGCTAAGCAGAAATTGAAGCCTGTGATCAAGCACAAAATTGTCCAGATAATGAGGTGTCGTAGAAAGGTGCTTTCAGAAATTTTGTTGGAGCAAGGTGTCATAGGGCAAATAGGTTGATTTATTGGATTAGGTTTTGCTTTAAAAAAAGCGACAGCTCAAAGGTATGGCATTTAGCAACGAAAAAACAAGGGTAGGGAAACAGTTCTGAATAAATTACTGACCTGAGCTTGTTTTTTATGTGCTTGGCTGAAAAATTTATGGCTTGATGAGGTAAATGGTGAAAATTAATTTAGTTATCTTTAACCACGAAAAGATGAACTGCTAGCTAAACCGATCTACCAATGAACTATACGAGCGAAAAAGAGCTGCTTGAAGATTTCCTCAACGGGGAGGAGCAGGCTTGTGCGCATGTATATAACCGTTATTTTAGTCGCATTTGTTTATACGCATCGAGCTTTGTGGATGAAAGCAAAGAAGCTGAAGATATCGCCGAGGAGGGATTTCTCCGCTTATGGCAGAGCAGACGGCGTTTTGAAAGTTTATCACATCTGAGGGCGGCGCTTTATCAGGCTACGCGTCATGTAGGCATCAATCACCAGACGGCTCGGCAGCGAAGATTGAATCGAGTCGATAGTTATGTGGCACAACAGGAACAGAATCAAAAATCTTATCTACATGAAATTGTGTATACTGAAGCCATGGCCGAACTCTACGAAGCCATTCAGAAGCTGCCACCCAAAGCACGTGAAATTATACGGCTGAGCTACCTCGAAGGCAACAGCAATCAGGAAATTGCGGATCTATTGCAACTAAATATTCAAACAGTAAAAAATCAAAAGTTACGTGCCCTAGGCCTGCTACGCCAACATTTAAAACGCGATTCCTTTAATTATCTACTCTCATTGATCGTCCTTTTTGGAAAAATTTAATTTTTTTTAATTGTCTTTGGTACTTTTTTAAATCGGCGTGGTATCTATAGATGAAATAGCGTAAAATGGACCCTAAAGAAGAAGAAAAACTTATCCGTATCAGTTCGCTTGTCCTCCGTGAAATGCGGGGAACGCTCAGCGGCGAAGACCGTCTTTTTTTGGAACGCTGGCTGCAAGAATCCGTGATGAACAAACAGATTTATTGGCGTTGCCTGGATGAGGCGCAGCAGCGTGAGGCTTATGCCAGTCTACAGCATTTTGAAAAGCAACGTAATTTTGAGTCGATAAAAGCGAAGCTTTCCTTTCGTTCTTCAACTAAAAGGTCCAGGCTGCTGCAGCGTCTATGGCCTTATGTTGCTGCCGCTAGTGTGCTGTTAGCTCTTTCGGTTGTGTGGTATTGGAATCGGGATAACAGCCGGCCGGTTCAAACCCAATTTGAGGCTGTAAATGACCGCCTTCCGGCTTCTCATCGGGCGATTATAACACTCTCAGATGGTAGACAATATGCTTTGAATAGGGGCGAAAAGCAAGTCGTGATCGATGGCGGAGGTATACGTTATAACGATGGTCATGAAGTGGCGTCGATCGATGCAGCGGTATCTGCCCGGATAGAAACTCCGCGTGGTGGTACCTACGAGGTCACTTTGCCCGATGGCACTCAGGTGAAGCTAAATGCTGGGACTACACTTGCTTATCCGACAGTATTCGCGAAAGACAGACGCGAGGTCAGTCTCCAGGGCGAGGCCTATTTTGAAGTTGCAAAACGCGAAGATCAACCCTTTATTGTGCACACCAAAAATCAACAGGTGAAGGTGCTTGGAACGCATTTTAATATCAATGCCTATCCGACAGTAGCACAGACAAAAACAACCTTGCTGGAGGGAAAAGTACAGGTAAAAGAATTGATCAAAGGCCAAAAAGTAACCTTGCTCCCCGGCGATCAGTCGGTCAATGAAGGAACGGTGCTTACCAAGCATCCGGTCAACATAGCGCAGGAAATGGCTTGGATATATGGCAAATTCAACTTTGACGGAAAATCACTTCGGCAGGTCATGGATGAACTGTCTCAATGGTATGCGGTTGATGTGGTTTATAAAGGCGATGTACCCGATGTTTCCTTCTTCGGGGGAACATTCAGAACGAGCAAGTTATCAACGATCCTAAAAATATTAAAAGACCAGGATCTGTCCTATCATTTGACGGACGATGGGAAACTCATCATTGAAAAAAATAATCCTAAAGCACAGAAAGGAGGGCAGTAAAGAACGTAAAATTATACTTGACCAAACGATATGAATTAACAAATTGGGCAGTGGATCTTGTCATCTATGGAATCGATCCTGCAATCTAACCTAACTAAACTAACTAGAATTAATGAAATTAAGTTGTTTTTCACAAGCGACCAGACCCTTTTTATGGCTCATTTTGGCTGTCTTGCTACAGCTGGGTCATAAGGTAAATGGGCAAACCGTAACCTATGCCGGGCGCAATGTTCCACTGATGGATGTGCTGCAGGTGGTCAAAATTCAGACGAACTATGAAGTGCTCGGAGCCAAAAAGATATTGGAGTCGGCGAAGCCAATTTCAATTAAAGCGGACAAAATGCCGCTTAAATTATTTCTTGATAAAATTTTAAGTCCGCAGGAAATCGGCTACACGATTGAATCGAAGACGATTTTCCTGGAAAAAAAAATAAGTCCACGGAAATCCGAGCCCAAAAACCTCCCCCCGGTAGAAAAATCATCCCAAAAACAGATTCGCGGACAAGTCCTTGGGAGAGACCGTACGCCGCTTTCCGACGTGAACATTTCACAGTTGGGCAATACCATCGCAGTGGCCGATAAAGAGGGACGTTTTTCTTTTGTCGGTACAATGCAACCGCTTACATTAAGTCGGGTGGGCTATAAAAACTACACACTCGCCTTGGTCGAAAACAAAGATGAGTATAGTGTAGTGATGGAAGAAGAAGCGAATGCACTAGAGCAGGTCGTTGTTACCGGTTATCAGGTACTAAAAAAAGATTCCTATACCGGAACTGCTATTACCAAAAGTGGCGATGAACTACGGCAGGTCAATCCGCAGAATGTGCTGCAGGCCATGCAAGTGTTCGATCCATCATTTAAATTGCTCGACAACAATCTTGCTGGATCCAATCCCAATGCTTTGCCAAATATCAATGTGCGTGGATCTTCTTCATTGCCCACCGGAGGGAATGAAGTGCTGCGAAGGGATAATATCACGACCACAATCAATATGCCGGCCTTTATATTAAATGGTTTTGAAGTAAGTGTACAGAAGGTGCTCGACCTGGATATGACCCGTATTGAAAGCGTCACGATCTTGAAAGATGCTGCTGCAACCGCCATATATGGTTCGAGAGCGGCCAACGGTGTGATGGTCATTACGACCAAAATGCCCAAGGACGGTAAATTGCAGTTGACTTATACGCATGAGAGCAATGTGAATATGCCCGACCTGACCGGATATGATGTTTTGCATGCTGCTGATAAATTGGCCTATGAGAAGCTGGCCGGGCTGTATGATGCCACGATTCAGCGGCAGCCACAGGATGCCTTGGATGAACTGTATTATCAAAAGCTGGCCAATGTCCTTGGCGGTGTGGATACCTATTGGCTGTCACAGCCTGTACGGACTGCGGTTGGGCAAAAGCATGGCCTTTATCTGGAAGGTGGTTCGGAGACGTTTCGTTATGGCGTGGACATGCGTTATCAGACCAGGCCCGGTGTGATGAAAGGATCGGGAAGAAATCAATATTCGGGCGGATTAAACTTTAGCTATAACCTCAAAGGTAAATTTAGATTTCAGAACGAGCTTGCCGTAACAGTGGTCGATGGACGTGAATCTCCCTATGGAAATTTTGCAGATTATGTCAGAATGAATCCTTATTACCGCATGACAGATGATCAAGGAAATATAATACAGGAGGCGGATGTATGGACCAGGGTGGCAAATTCGGGAAGTGCACAACGGGAATATGTCTTGAATCCACTTTACAATGCGACGTTGAATAGTTTCAATAAACTGGGATATACCGAATTGCTGAACAATTTCTCCGGTGATTTTGACCTCAGCAATGGACTGCGCCTGCGGGGACAGGTGAGTTTGTTGAAACGCTTGAATACCGATGATAATTTCCGCTCGCCCTTAGCCAATGATTTTTATTTCTATCCTACAGCACAAACAGATGAAAAGGGTAGTTATACCAGCTATACAAATAATGAATTGTATTGGGATGCAAACATACGGCTCAATTGGATGCGTACGATTGATCTACATAGCTTCAATGTGGTTGGGGGAACCAATATCCGGACGGAAAGCTATGATGAGCGTTCTTTCAAAGCGATAGGCTTTCCAAATGACCGATTTACCAGTGTGGGATTTGCCAAAGGATATGCTGAGAATGCGAGTCCTTCGAGTAGCTTGGGTGCCTCCAGGCTATTTGGTGCCTTTCTCAGTGCTAATTATTCGTATGATAACCGTTATCTGATGGATGCTACCGTCCGTATTGATGGCTCCTCCAAATTTGGGTCCAACAAGCGTACTGCTCCATTTTGGTCGACGGGGATCGGCTGGAATATGCATAAGGAAAAATGGTTTGCCAACAATGTGGTCAGCCAGTTGCGGCTCCGTGCTACGATAGGACTGACGGGGTCTGTACAGTTCGATCCTTACATGTCGCGGACAACCTATAGTTATGATAAGAGCAATTGGTATTCCTCAGGGTTGGGAAGTACGGTCCGTAATTATGGTAATGAAAATCTGACCTGGCAGAAGACCCAGAGTACCGATGTCGGTCTTGATCTTGGACTTTGGCACGATCGTCTGACACTTTCGCCACGCTACTACCATAAGATTACCCGAGATATTTTGGCCGATATCAACTTGGCACCTTCTACGGGATTCAGCTCTTATAAAGAGAATCTGGGCGATCTTGAAAACAAAGGATTTGAACTCAACGCCAATTGGATTGCCCTTAAAAAAGAAAAATGGACGCTGAGTCTATTGGCAAATTTGGTACGGAACAGAAATAAAATCGTACGTATTTCAAATGCACTGAAGAGCTACAACGAACGCGTCGATGAAGCACAGCAGGGGAGTGATTTAATGGCCGTACCCTTGCTTCGCTATAAAGAAGGTCAGTCGTTGGACGCCATATATGCCGTCCCTTCCTTGGGGATAGATCCGGAAAACGGCAAGGAAGTGTATATCAAAAAAGATGGCACATTGTCGTATGACTGGGATGCACGGGATATTGATGTCGTCGGAGTGGCCACACCAAAAATGGAAGGATTTTTCGGCGGGACACTACGCTATAAGCAATTTATGATGGTCGCTTATTTCCAGACGCGTATAGGAGGTAAAACCTATAATCAAACCTTGGTAGACCGTGTCGAAAATGCCGACCCGCGCTATAATGTGGACAGTAGAGTCCTGGAGGAAAAATGGAAAAATCCTGGCGATGTGACCTTTTACAAAAGCATACAGGATCTGGGGCAAACGCGGGTATCCTCGCGTTTTATCATGCCTGACAATTTATTTGCCCTGCAGTCACTGAATCTTTCTTACGATGCTGGAAAAGCGCTGTCGAAAAAATTGGCGCTATCGAGCCTGCGTGTTGGACTTGTTGCAAATGATATTTTTCGTTGGTCTTCGGTGAAAGTAGAACGCGGAATTACGTACCCATTTGCCCGCAGTGTGACTTTTACCCTACAGGCAGGATTATAAAAGATGGTAAGTCCCATCCTACGGATGGAAAAAATATGTACAGATGAAGAAGTTAACTATAGTTTTAATACTGTTCACAGCCCTGAGTACGCTTTCTTGCTCCAAGTGGCTGGATATACAACCTGAAAGCGAAATCGACAAGTCGGTCCTCTTTTCTACCGAGGACGGTTTCAAGGAAGCCCTGATCGGCGTATATACGCGATGTGCTAAAGATGATCTTTATGGCAAGGAGCTGACCATCGGAACGCCAGAAGTGCTTGCGCAGAACTATGCGCTGTCAAGTAATGATCCCTTGCGTTATCAACAGACCAAATTGTTTAAATACAATGATGGTAACTTTATTGGTCGAAAGGACAATATCTGGAAGGGTTTATACAATGGTATTGTCAATGCCAATCTGATACTTGGTGAAATTGACCGTAAAAAGCAGTTATTTACGGGAAGCAACTATCAATTGATCAAAGGGGAGTCGCTGGCTTTGAGAGCCTACCTACATTTTGATGCTTTACGCCTATTTGGTCCGGCTCCGATTGTGAATGACAAAATTGAAGCCATTCCCTATGTAACGACCTATTCCAATAAATCCACTAAACTGTCCACGGTGTCACAACTTCTGGATTCGGTGATCCGAGATCTGGAAGACGCTAAAGAATTGCTCAAGGTTGATCCCATCCGTCTGAAATCCTACGTGATTGGTTATCCTACCGTCGGAGACACCTTGAAAAACTCAGAACTGCAGGATAAGAGTCTCTTTTTACAAAACAGAAGGCACCGGCTCAACTATTATGCCGTGTGTGGGCTGCTAGCGCGTACCTATCTCTATAGTGGAGATAAAGTAAAGGCATTGCTGAACGCACGTGAAGTGATCGATGTCAAAAAATTTCCATGGACCAATGCCACGGATTTCCTTGCCGTCGATGCGGATAAAAAAGATCGGATTTTCTATAAAGAGCTATTGTTTGCCTGGTACATTCCAGGCATGAACAGCACCTATAACAACGACTGGTTCCAGGATAACAACAGCGCGATTTATCTAGATCAGGATGAAGCAAAAACCATTTATGAGGTTGCAGGAGCCGGTGGCGGTGATATGCGCTATACGCAATGGTTTGGAACGGTAAGTGTTGGGAATTCCTTTATATCATCTATTCACAAATATCGAAGGAATACACTGGGCGACAGTTTTGCAGCCAATCTGCATTATTTGGTCGCGCCAGCGATCCGCTTGTCAGAAATCTATTATATCGCTGCTGAATGTAGCTACGAGACATCTCCCGCTCAGGCTGCAGCATGGCTCGATGAGGTACGTGAACATCGCGGCATTGGTCAGAAAGTAGATATATCAACCGATTCCAAACTTCGAAACGAACTTCTTAAGGAATACCGTAAGGAAATGTTTGCCGAAGGGCAATTGTTTTTTGCCTATAAGCGGCTCAATGTACCAATTGTCGGACAGCAAGGCACCACAATTCCAGCCAGTCAACAAATTTATGTTTGGCCGCTGCCTGATGATGAAATAATTTATGGACAACGGTAAATAGTAACCACAATGAAAAAAAATATTTTATTACTTCTGCTACTGCCGCTGCTGCTACTGTGGTCTTGTAAAAAGGCGGTTTTAACGACTTACGATAGGTCGGCTAATGTTTATTTCGATCTGAGCGACACGGATCGGGATAGCATTGTATACACCTTTGCCTATGATATGACCAAGGCACAGGATACCATTTTTGTTCCTGTCAAAGTGATGGGATACCGTGATCAGCAAGCGCGACAATACGAGGTTTTCGTGGAAAAGGATTCATCAACGGCCCGTGCTGATCTGCATTATGAACAGTTGAAGCCGGCCTATACCATAGAAAGTGATGCTGGCCGGGCACGGTTGCCCATTATCGTACACAATATCAGCGAACTTGAAAATCAATCTGTATCACTGCTCATAAAACTAAAGGCAAGCGATGACTTTGCTGTTGAAAATCCAGCCTTGATACGCGCGCGCATCATAATTTCTGCCCGATTGGAGCAACCGGCCTGGTGGACCATGTGGCTTGATAATTATTCGCGGGTAAAACATCAGCTCTTCTTGATTGTGACTGAACAGCGCTCGCTTTCTACAGTCGGACTTGATGCACCCAAGAATCTCTACTTTGTCAATCTCCTGCTGATGATGCTCAATGATCCCTTTAAATGGGTGAAAGATCACCCGGAAAAGAATTATGTGCTGAGCAGTAAAGACGACGGACAGACCTATCAGTTCTATCACGTGGACAATCCAAACCGAAGCATCTTATTGAGAAAGAATAGCGCTTCGGGTAAGTATTATTTTATAGATGAATCAGGAAAGGAAGTCAGATAAGATGAAAAGAAATGTAAAGAGATCAAGAGCAATACTATTTTTTGCCATTGCGGCTTTAAATTTAGTGGTTTTGGGTAGCTGTTATAAGGACAAGGGGAATTATGCCATCGATATGCCTGAGGGCCCGCAGATTACCGGATTGGATACTTTGTATGAAGCTTCGGTTGGCGATAGTCTTATTATAGCACCTAAAATTACGGGCATCGATGCGGCTTCACTGAAATGTAACTGGCGCATCGATGTGCCGGAGGCAATTGTCCCCGAAGCCAACCACTATGAAGGGCCCACCCTACGCATCGTTTTTGGGCTTCAGGCCAAAAAATACACGGCGCGTCTTACGGTGACCAATACGGCAAATGGAATGAAATATTTCTATAATTTCAAAATCCAGGGAGCGACGGCTTTTTCGCGAGGATCACTTGTGTTATCCATCCAGAATGGGGTCAGTAAGCTGTCCTTTATAAAACCTGACAACAGCGTACAAGCCAATATTTATGAGGCGATCAATCGCGAACCATTACCACCTGATCCGATGCATATCCATTACCTCAAAAATCAGTTCACGGGAAATACCCCATTAGGATACTGGATTATTTCCAAACAGGCAGGTGTGCGCCTCGATGTCAATAACTTGGTTAAAGAAGCGGTGAAGCCCGGTACGCTGCACAATAACTTTTTTCTAGCTCCCGCAACGATTGCTGTCGGAAATTTGCTCGCCCATCCGCAAGGAGTAATGATGGGCGTCATTAACGGCAAATTTTATGGAGGAACAACGAATACCTGGGATCAATCGAATACCTATGGTATGTTTGGAACTTACGCGGATGGGGACTACGAATTGGCACCGGAGATTATATTGACAACCGTCGACAACAACTATAGTGTAATTGCTTTCGAAAAAAATAAAAAGCAATTTATCCGAATCAATATGTATGGCAGTCCGATGTATTTTGGTACCCAGTATAGTCCCGTAAATACTGAAATTTTTGATCCGACAAAGGTGGGTATGGATCTGATTAAAATGGTACAGATCAATAACACAGATACCTACGCTTATGTGAAGGATGGTAGCGGCCAACTGTATGAACTGAAGTTCAATGCAAATTTTAACGGACCGTTTATGATTACGGCAATACATAAGAGACTCTTTATAAAACAAGAATGGATAAATACCGAAACAAAGATGGTGGCCACCCGCAATGGGTACATCTATGTGGCCTACAAAAATCAGGTGTTTCGCTATAATCCGCTCAATCAGCAGGTGGAACTGTTGAAGGCAGCCATCAAATCGGATGTCAGCCTGCTCAAACTGGATGATGATGAGAATACATTGATTGCAGGGGCAGAAGGCGCGCTGTATTATATAGATATCCGGGTAGGGAAAAACGGCGAGCTGCTTAAAACAATTGACGGTCTTCCCGGAAATCCCGTGGATATGACCTGGCGTAAGTAAAAAAAGAACAATATACAATCTAATTATATAAACATGAAAAATTTAAAAATAGCTGCCTTAGCGCTGGCATTTTTTCCCTTGACATTATTTGCGCAACAAGCCGGTTTTCAGATCAAAGGAACTGTACCACAAGCTTTCAATGGCAAAAAAGTGTATCTCGATTACACAAAAGATGGATTTCCAGCCTCGGATTCATCGGCTATTGTGGATGGCAAGTTTAGTTTCAAAGGAACGGTGGAGGAGCCAGCTTACTCCCGAATGGTGTTTGATCAGGACGGTAAGGGTAAATTGATCGCACAAAATATTGGCGATCGATTATATTTTTATTTGGGTAATGAAACTTACAACATGACCATCAAAGATTCACTGCGTACCGCTGCCATAAAGGGGTCGCCCTTGCATAACGCCTATGTCGCTTATTTAAATGAGATTGGCGGTGGTTTTATGGATATTATTGATGCGGGTAACAAGGCCTTTTCGGCAGTAAAGCAGGATGCTCCTGATGCCAATGAGCAGTATAAGGCTATCCATGAGAAGTTTGAGGCGCGATTTGAAGCGCGACGGGTTAAAGAGCTCGCATTTGCTGCCAAAAATCCCAATTCAATCTTTGCGGTGGACGCGCTTATTGATGCGGCCAATAAACGCAAGCTCAGTGAGATCGAACCTTTGTTTTTGAAGCTGTCCAAAGAGGTCCGTCAAATGACAAATGCGCGACAGTTGGAAGCACGTTTCCTAGCGGAGAGAAGTGTGAAAATCGGTAATAAGGCACCTGATTTTTCCCAGCCGGATAAGGAAGGGAAATTGGTCAACGTATCCGATTTTAAAGGTCAGTATGTGCTGATCGACTTTTGGGCAAGCTGGTGTAGTCCCTGCCGTGCTGAAAACCCCAACTTATTGAAGGCATACAACAAATATAAAAATAAGGGCCTGGAAGTGCTCGCGGTTTCGCTGGATGATACAAAAGGAAAAAATGCCTGGTTAAAGGCCATTAAGGATGATGGATTGCCTTGGATACATGTCGCCGATCTAAAGGGCTGGAGTAATGAGGCAGCAGTGCTGTACGGCGTGCGTGCCGTACCGCAAAATTATCTGGTGGATCCTCAAGGAAACATTGTTGCTATCAATATCAAAGGTGAATTGTTACACCAGGAATTAGCCAAAATTTTTGGAAATTAAAGGACAACAGTATGTACTGTTATTGCCTTAAGCCATAAAGGATACTATTATTAGAACGAATGGCCATATCGATCATGGTGTGTATCACTATGGCTGATTATCTGTAAAGGCTAGGGATTGATTCCCTAGCTTTTTTATTTCATCGCTTTTTCAGCAATTTAAGCATGCTTGCCGCATAGTTTTTGCCTAGCTGCCGGTATCCCGCAGGACTGAAATGTAGTCCGTCGCCAATACCTGCACAGTCTTTGGAGGAGATGATATGGGCCGTGGGGATGGTAGCGGGCAGTGTCTGAATGATAGCGTTCATGCTTGCGCATTTACCGCCGGCTTCGGCCGAAAGGAGTTCGCCGGCAAGCAGCGGGACATCTTGGGCGCTCAGGTGCAAATCGCGCAGGAGGCTTTCATAGACTTTTTTTACTTTATTGGGCCATTGCCGATCGCCAGTGTTGGACTCACCCTGATGAAGCAAAATACCTTTGATAACACCTTTCTGCTGCGCCATCCTGGCTAGGGCTACCAGTCTCTGATAAGGATTGTTGTCATAGGCAGCAAGCATGGATTTCATCCATTCCGGTGACTTTGCAACATAACTTGCTGTGCTGTCCTGATCAAATAATTGAATATGACAGCCACCTACTGAAACGTTGATGACACCGACCTCAATATTTTTGGGAAGATTTTCTACAAGTGTTCGGCCAAAATAATCTGCAGGTGTAAGTCCGGTGTGGCAGCGTGTGAGCGGTGCCCGGGCCGGCGACCATCGGCCATATTGCCGCCCTAAATCAGGGCAATCTACTGCCGATAGTACCTTGAACCGTTCGATGGCCATGGTATCCTGAGGTTCGAATTTACCGTGCCCTTCCATATTGGATTGTCCAAAGCAAAGGTAAATATGGAAGTTTTTGTCTTGGGCGAACGCTGCTGTACCTGAAAAACCGCATAGTAGGAAGATCATTAACAGGATTTTAAATTGTGTTTGTCGCATGGTGAAGTTTTTCATGTGATTAAAATAAACTATTTCGCGGTAAGAATAGCTTACCGCGAAAAGATGACCTTTAGTTCATCGCTATAAATTTGAATTTAAACAACTGACAGGATGTACCATAGTAATCCCAAAGCTGCAGATTGGAGTTGCCATCCATCGTGCAGCTGGGTACATCCCAACCGCGTGTGGCATCTACCTTTGAGGTAATTTTGTAATAGCCATTAGCTACAGCTGTAACCTTCCAGGCCTGCGCATCATTGCCATAGTTCTGCCAGAGCCGGATCGCAGTTCCGAGTACATTACTGTTACTTGTCAGATCGATGCAACGACTGCTTGCGCTTGCTTTGGAGACAAAGCGCCAGTAACCATTGCCTGCATCGATGGCTACCCAGCGCTGTGCGTTTGCACCATTTCGGGCCCAGGGTCTGAGTGCTGCACCGTTGGCATCTTCCCCTGATTTCAAATCAAGGACTTTGTTGGCATCGGTCTGAAATTCAATTTCGTAAATCCCATTGTTCACCAAGCTGGTGACGGTGCAGTTAGACATGGGGTAATTGGAGGCGGCATATTGCTGAAACCATTGTTTGCTCGGTGCAGCGCAGGCCTCCCAATCGTTATTAAAGGCGGTGCCGGCATTGGGGTCCCCTTTATGGAGCAGGTCATCGGGAGCAAGGAGGTTCCAGCTGACATTGCCAGACTGATCGACGATATATTTCAAATTTGCACCAAAACCATTACCACCAGCGGTGCCCGTAGATCCTGTGCCGAAAGTACCATATCCCTGTGGAGCCCAGTCGGTCTCTGTAATAGCGATTGGCGCAATGTCAGCAATAGGTTTGACATTGGTATTCCAGGCATTTTGGAAAGCTTGATAGGTATTGACACCGCCCCAATAACCCGGATAGATATGTACGGCGTAGCCGATATTTCCGCCGGTAATCTGATTAGTGACATAACCCTGGTAATGGGATTGCCAACCGGTACCGGGTATCCAGCAGACGTTGTTGGCTCCGTTGTTACGGATGATATTGACTAAGGGCTGAAAGAAATTTTTCAGCGCAGCAAAATGTTCATTTCCCGTCATTCCCCAAGTACCGTTCGTCCCAAGGATTTCAACAGGCTCGTTAGCCAATTCAAACATCACATTGTCTGCATTTTTCAGGGCAGTGTGCTGCGACAGAAAGGTCCATACGGTCTTGAGATAGGTATGATAGGCATCATTGACGGCGATACGGTGCGGACATACACCTGGAGGACGCAAGATGACATACATACCGCGGCTGCGGGCATGATTGATTAAGGGGACAATGACCTGGTCGGTGTAGGTAACCAAACGATTGTAGTTGAACCGTGAGATATCGTCTTCGGGAATGGGTGCACCTGGATCATTGGTCCAATAAGGATCAATATGCAGACGGATATAATTGAGGTACCAACCGTCGGCGGCGCTGCTGAGCTTGTCCATGACCGCCTTGTTGTAATTGAGCGCGCCCTGCACATTGTAATTGTCCCAGGTGCAGTAGCCCGAGTTGGCTCCATACTGACAGCCATTGAACCAAGGGCTTGGCGTAATGGCTACCCCATGCAGGACAATATTATTGTCGCAGGGATCTTTGAGGTACTTGCCTCCGACATGTAGGGTCGGGGTTGGCCGCGGCCAGCTTGTAACGGCTTGCGCGGAAACATTGGATTTAAGACTTCTTTCGGATTCGCTGGTCAATGTTTTTTCTTCCAGCCGCGAGCAGCTGGAAAAAATAGCTAATAAAAAGATCAGCAATAACCACATGTTGTTTGTTCTCATAATTTACATATTTAAAGGCTGATTAATGATCTTATTTTTTAGCTGACAATGCCTCAGCAACAGCCTGGTAGGCTGGCTTTCGAACAAATCCTTCGGTCCATAAGCCGATGGGCTCTCCACGTCGCCAGAATGAACCCTCCTGGTCTGGACTATCCAACGGGCTCCATAGGGTGATACCGTACTGTTTATCCTTGGGAATGATCTCGAGGTATTTCTCAACGACAAACTTGTATAAATCAGCCTGTTTCTGATACATTTCAGCTGTTGCATTGCTGGTCTTTATGCCGCTTCCAAGGCCGATATCGAGCTCAGACACTTTAATCAGCTTGCCGGTTGCGGCCAATAGATTGAACATGCTGACGATTTGGTCTTTACTGGTATTGATATCGATGTGCATCTGGGTGCCGATTCCATCCACTTTGGCCCCTTTGCCTTCGATGTAGCCGACATAGGCGATGAGCCCTTTACATTTGTTGCCACTGCCTTCCAAGCCATAGTCATTGATGAAAAGGAGATCATTGGCATTACCATATTTGCGGGCAAACTGGAAGGCTTTCACGGCATAATCTTTACCCAAATAATCCTGCCAGTAGAATTCATCATCCGCCAGATCGGTTTTGCCGACTCCCGTCTTTAGGGCATATTGGTCGGGCCAGTCGGACATCGGTTCGTTGACTACATCCCAAGCCTTGATGTAGCCTTTGGTTTTCTCAAGCATGCCGGCAATAAATGTCTCCATCGCTTTCGCGAGAATGGCTTCTTTCTCGGCAGAGGTTTTCTCGATCGTGCTGCCCCCAGGGCTTCCATAACCTTCGCCATTGGCGGACTGCGCTCTGGAGGAATTGTTTCCCCAGCCAAACCAGCCATCAATATTGTTTTCAAAATCACTGTTGGCAATAAGGCTTGCCGAACTACCTGTTTTTGTCAGCACGACTTTGTCGATGAAAATAGTTCCATCATATTGACCAAAATTGATGATAAAACGGTTACGCGCTGCAGTTGCGGTGACTTTGAGTTCGTATTCTTTGTAGCTTGTTGTTAATGCCAATGAACCCATATTGTCGCCCGTATAATTGGAGGTGCTCTGCAGATCGATACCAATGTTGCCCGCTTTACTGCCCCGGGCTACAATCTTCAATACATATTCTTTCCCTATTTCCGTTGGGTTAATGTCTGTGGCTGTCTGTGCTTCCCAGGCATTGACAACAGAGGGATTGCTCATTTTTAGTGCATGTCCCGCTAGAGCTGGTCCTCCAGAACCTGGTATAACCACAGGAGCGATTAACTTATTCAGGTAGGTGGCATTCTGTCCCGAATGCCAGCACAACGTGTGGCCATACAGTGCCATGTTGTTTTCCTGTGCAGCTGTGATCAGCTGTTCTACACGAGATAGATTCAGGCTTCCGTCAGCTTGCACAATGGAACCATGCTTCATTTCATAGCCCATCACCATTTCTTCGAAATTACGATTAGCCAAGCGGTAGAGTACTCCTTTATTAAAATAATCGTTCATATTGAGCGCGACACCAAGTTTAAATGCGGGGTTTGCCTGTTTGTCTAAATAAGTTTTCAGGGGATTGTAGGCATTTATATCTTCCTGCGCCAGCACTTCCTGCGGTTTATCAACAGCAAATTCCAAGGGTTGATATTTGGAGCAGGAACTCCAGACAGTGCCGAGCGAAAGTAGGATGACGATAGTTTTATTGATTTTTTTCATCGTTGTTCGTTATTGAATTGATACTACTTTTTGACGGGCGTAAAAGTTTCCATTTTTACGGATCGGTCCCGCATAACGAGGGTATCCTTGCTTGTGACGGTCATTTGTGCCATATCGATCGTGTAGGATAGATATAGTGCATCTCGGTCTGCATTGCCCCAGCTGTTTTTTTCGCCCCGTTTGACGAATTTTCCACTTCCGGTAGCTGATACGCCGGCAGTAGCCGAGCTAACACTGCAATTATTGTCGTCGTCAAAAGATAGGTTCAAATTGAGATTCATATTGACATCACCTGCTCCCTTAAAAGATAGAGGCAAGACTGATTTCTTAAGTGCTGCCGTACTGATGTTTTTGACTTCATCTTTTTCGACATAGGCCTGATGCCTGACAACGCTTTTTGTCAAGCTACTGTTGGCGCCTTTGCCAACGATCTGATCGGTACCGCGGCGAAGGTAATTGCCATGCCAGGTATTGATATATTTGAGGGCATAGAAGATAAAATCTTTCGGTGCAGCGTCCCAGTCGGATGCAATTGCCCTATTGGCAGTCTGCAACGAGGTTTTACCGGAGAGTATTGAATCGGCATTGACAACCTTTGTCATCCGGAGCGGTAAAACGTAATAGGTTTCCAACGACTTGGGGTCGGCAAAAAACGCGTCGGTCAGCTGTATCTCTACACCGCCCGTGAGGCTACCGCTGGGAATGCTGATCTGGTTGCTGGCAAGCTGATAATAATTGTCAGGCAGTGCGGTAACAGCCTGCCCATTTGGGTAGTGAAGCCCATTTGTGAGACTGTTGTCGACAACGAAGTCGATACGAATATCTTTTTTGTTGTTGTACACGCCGCCTGTGGTTGCCATGACTTTGACCTTATGTTGGTTGTCGAGGCTATTGTCAAAGATGTCTTCGCCCAGGGTCACTGTTCTGACCGGTGTCTGATAAGCGAAGTATACCGATTGAAATTCAAAGTCAGGGAACTCCCAGTCGTTATTTTTGCAGGACGCCAAACTTACTAAAGCCATTGCGTACAGGATATTGATTTTTTTCATCGTGTGCATGTTAAGTTTAATTCCAACCTATATTTTGTACAAGATTGCTGTATTTAAGTACCTCGCTGTACGGGATTGGGCCGTAATTCATATAGTTTTCATAGAGTCTATTCTCGACAGGTATTTCGGTATAGCTGTTGTTGTTGATACTCATGCCTTTTGCGGCGACATTGATATCCATTTTCCAACGGCGAAGATCCCAAAATCGGAATCCTTCAAAGCAAAGTTCCAGTCGGCGTTCGTTTCGGATCAGCTGCCGCATTTGATCTTTATTGTTTTTGACTTGCTCCAGGTAAGGGTCGCCATTGTTGGTGCCTACACCTGCACGCCGGCGAATAGCTTTGATGATGTCGTAGGCCGAGAACGTAAAGGTACCCATACCTGTAGGTCCCCAAGCTTCATTGGCCGCCTCGGCATAGGCCAGATACATTTCCGTCATGCGTATACGCGCATTGAAGTGCATTTGTTGCGTAGAGGATGAGGGGTTGAGGTTGACATCCTGACGCAGGAGCTTTTTCAGGTAATAACCCGTCCGTGTGGAAGTTTCGACTTTGTTCAAGCCGTCATTGGTCGGACTATTGGCTGTCGTATTGATCGCTGAATTGCTGACACCTGCTGTCGCACCATTGACAATGATATAGGTCTTCAATCGTGGATCCCGTTTATCGTAAGGATTGGCTTTATTGTAGGCCGAATTGGCATCGGCAATGGGATAGCCATTTTCCATAGGGAAGGCATCGACCAGGTTCTGCGTTGGGTTGAGTCGGCCTCTACCGAATAATGTTGGCGGAAAATGATCTTGTTCCATACTGTTACTATTTCCTTTGTCTGTACGCCAAAGAATTTCGGCCGGATTGGAGCCGGAGGTTAAACCGTCGACCACCTCTTTATTGTACCAGGTAAATCCTTTAGGGTCGATCCCACTGACACCGCCTTTGGCTTGGATGACCTGCCCCGCATAGATCGCGGCTTGCTCCCAGGTCGTTTTACTCCCTTCACTGTATGCTGGACTTGCTGCTAATAGCGCTGCCCTGGCACGAATAGCCTGTGCAATGCGCTTGGTCATCCGTAATTTAAACGTGGACCCAAATACGCGATTGTAATCGTTGGCGTTTACGGTTCCTACATATTTAACTGGAACCTGGCTGTCGCTAGCTATATTTTCATAATCCATCGGCAATAGATCCTCTGCTTTGTTGATGTCGTCGTACAATTGCTGCATACAGGCTTCAAATGAGGCTCGGGGTTGATTGAAATCCGAATTGACGGTCTCAGGAGTCAAATGGATCGGAACGCCCAATATCTCTCCTGTGCCTGACTTGCCGGCATGCGCCTGTAGGAGATGGAACATAAACAGTGCACGAAGGCCATAGGCTTCGCCTTTCATCCGGTCGTTGAATAGGGCGCTAACTTTTGGCTCCATGGCCCATTCAACCTGGTCCGTTAAGGACAGAAAATTGTTCAGGTATTGTATGGCCGAATAGCTGTTGCGCCATTGATCGAAGGGGTTGTTGATACTTGTCCACTGGCCGGTTGCCGTTTTTAGAAATGTATTGTTCTTATCGTTGCTCACCGCATTGTCGGTCGCAACGTCATCAAAGCTGTAGCTATTGCTTGGGATTCGGTTGTATCCGTTTAAAAGCAATCCCTGAGCATATAACGGGCGGCTATTGGCCGTTTCAATTTCAAGATTATTCTCGAGAGCCGGTTCAAACATATCTTCGCAGGAAGAAAATAACAGGCTGCTCGCGATGGCTAGCGTTAATAGTTTTTTCATCATTCTCATTTTAAATATTCATAATTAAAATAGAGCCTTTAGGCCGACGTTGAAAAATCGCGTTTGAGGCGCTTGTCCGATATTCAATTGCATGATTTCTTTTTCCTTTGCTATCATCAACAGATTGGATCCGTTGGCGTAGATACCTAATTCATGGATAAATTTGGAACTGAGTATACGTTTTGGGAAATCGTAGGAAAGCTGCACTTTGGACAGGTTGATGCGATCCGTCTTATAAAGCCAAAAATCTGAGCTTCGAAAGTTGTTATCACTGTTGAAGGTAGTTAGGCGTGGATAAGTAGCGGTTTCTTTGGTCGACTCTGTCCAGCGGTCGCGGACGACCACCGAATATTTATCCTCCGCATCTACCCAAAAGTAAGAACTGTTTTTCATAGCCTTGGCACCAAACTGGCCTGTAGCGGCAGCAAAAAGGGTGAAGTTGTTCCATTTGACCGTCAGGTTGAGTCCTAATGTAAGTGGAGCTCCGCTCCATCCGCCTTTGCCCAGATAGACTTCGTCACGCGTATCAATCGTGCCGTCCCCGTTTTGGTCTTTATACTTAATATCACCCGGTTTTACCTCACCAAATGAAGAGAAAGCCGAATTGTCAATGTCGGACTGGCTCATATAAAAACCATCATGCTGTAAACCCCATAATGCATCGAGCGGTTTCCCGGCTTTATTTTGATAGCTAAACTGATAAAGTTCGTCCCTTTTTACGGCTTTTGTCGTATAGTACATCCCATTGAATCCCAGTGATACAAAAGTTTGGTTTATCTGTTTGTTCAAGTTGACTCCAAAGTCTACACCTCGCCGTTCGTCGCTGTTGTAATTGATAAAGGGAAGATCCGAATAAACCGGCCAACCTGTGGTAAAATACATCGGGTATTGCGTTGCCGCTTGCACCAAACCACCGCTCATGCGGTTAAAAAAGTAGGATGTATTGAAGGTGATTAGGTTATTGTAAAGTCCACCTTCAAGGCTGATGTTAAGTTCTTTGCGTTTTGGAAATTTCATGTTTGGATTGTCGCCTCTCCGTCGGTCAAAAGAGTGTACCAATGCGCCATCCGCCCAGCTATACCAGGCCCCATTGTTGTAGGTATAATAGCCTTGATACAGGAAATAATCGTTAATGTCCAGGTCTGTGTTTAAGATCCCCGCCGAAGCGGACAATCTTAGGTCATTGACAACTTTGCTATTGACAAGAAAGTTTTCTTTTGACAGGCGCCAGGCAAGGGCTAATGTCGGGGAGAGGGCCTGTCTGTTCCCCTGCGGTAATTTCGCCGAATGGCTATAGGCGCTACTAAAATCAACATAATATTTACCGGAATAGTTGTAGCCTAACTGTAGCCCTAGGTTGGCATTACTGAGTTTATGGTAACTGCCGGAGGCAGCGATCTGAAATGCATTGGCCAATAGGATTGCCGAAACATGGTGGTTGTTGTCGTAGGTGCGGTTAAAGTTTAAGGATCCATTGAGTCCGATGGTCTGCCGATAGGTGCTGCCGCTGATGTTTTGTAAGCCCGAAATGCGGTCATCCCCATATTTTGTAAGGCTACTGATTCGATCTTTTCCGTCATAGTTGTTCCATGAAGCTTGATATACTGCATAATTGTTGTTGTAGGCCTGATTGTAATTGGACTGATAGTCCACGGCGAGGTTGGTTTTGAAAACCAATCCTTCCAGGATATTTTTCAAGTCAAAATTCAAACCTGTATTAAATTGAAACTGGCGGTTGAGATAGCGGTTGGTGCCACCGGCATAAATGTTAGCAAAGGCATTGGTCTGATCCAGCTGACTTCCCCCCAGAAGGTATTTACCATCGATGAGAAAATTACTATTGTTGACATACACCATCGAATTGATGTCACCTTCTTCGATCATATCGATCGGGATGAGTGGGGAGAAGCGATGCGGCCTAGCGATGGCAGCTGCTCCCCAATAATCTGCGTTGACTCCTTTTAACATGTAAAAGCTGGCCGAAGCGTCCACATTGAGCGAGATCATTTCATTGACTTTGACGTCGATGTTGCCACGCATATTAAATCGATTGGCACCACCATTTTTCTTGGCCTGTCCAAAATTGAGCATAGACCCTTCGGACCAAAAACCAAAGTTGGTATAATATTGTGCCCGCTGATTTCCGCCTGAGATTTCGGCGGTGGCATCGTAGCGATTAGAATGATCCTTGATATAGTCCGAGGAATAGTAATCAACATTTGGGTAGCGGAAAGGGTTTGTTCCGGCTGCATGTTGGTAGATGGTTTCGGCACCGTAGAGTGCAGAGAGACCGTCATTTTGCCGGGCCTCGTTGTATAACGTCATATATTCGGCAGAGCCCAGGTATTGCGGATAACTGATCGCCGTATTGATACCGCTATTGGCCCTGATTTTTATCTGCTGACCCCCAGCTTTTCCGCGTTTGGTGTTAATGCTGATTACTCCTTTTGCGGCCCGACTACCATAGAGTGCAATGGCATTGACTCCTTTTAGGACACTGATCTGATCGATCTCGGTCGGCATAACGTTATTGGCGTCGCGCGGAAATCCATCCACTAAGACCAGATAACCGCTCATCCCCCAGATATTACCGTTATATCCGGAAATAAAGGCATCGAGATTTTCCAGACTGTAGGTGTTGTAGCTCTTGTCGAGCAATTGTGGGATGTTGATGGACTGGACATTGCCCATGAGGTCTTTTTTCTGAACTTTCCGGAAAGCAACTTGTACAAGTGTTGTACTGTCTTTGCCGATACTGTCCTGAAGACCAGTTTTCGAACATGTTGAATGTGTATTTTTATATTGTCCAATGGTTGGATTAAGCGATTCTTTGGCCATTCCTTCCGTGGTGGCGATCCAGCTTAATCCAAGACATAGTGCTATACTTAATTTTTTGTACTTCATTTTTTAAATGATTAAATGAAAAACTCGTTACCAGCCTGGGTTCTGATAGAACTCGGGATACATATTGACATCTCTGACCTTTAGTGGCAGCCAATAATGCTTGCTCGTAAATTTGCGTTCCAGAATAACGTTCTCTTGAATATTGACTACGCGATTTTGAGACGGATCTTGGTTGTTAAAGATACCTGCTCGATCAAACGAAACTGCCTTCTTTAAGGTGTAAGGCGCTTCGGTCAATAACAACCAACGGCGCAGATCATTAAAACGGTGACCTTCGAAGGCAAGTTCCACAGCACGTTCGCGACGTAGCTCGGGAAGCAGGGCTGCCGCGGAGTTGAGAAATTTGCTGTCTACATGGCCCACACCGGCGCGATCGCGTACGATATTGATGGCATCGACAGCAGTTTTACCGTAATTGTCTGCTTTGCCCGTAGCCGAATTGGAAGCCATTAGGGCAGACTCGGCATACATCAGATAGACATCAGCAAGACGCATGTAAGGGACGTAAATATGAAGATTGGTACCGTAACTGTAGGCTTGATCATATTTATTGGATGTTAAAGGGATAAATTTGCGTAAGACGTAGCCCGTCTGACTTCCGGTACGGGTATCCCGATAGCTTCCGCCTGTGAATAGATTGGCATAGCGGTTTTTTTCTTCTGATGCCGACATATTTCCCTGTACGACTTTTGTGCCGTCAAAAATAATGTCTTTATAAAAGCGTGGGTCGCGATCTTTCCAGGGGTATTCGGCATTGTATCCCGACTCCGCATCGGACTGGGTAATGTCCTTGATTGGTAAGCCGCTTTTCATGCCATAGTAATCGACATAATTTGCCGTTGGGTTAAACTTAAGGTCGCCATCTCCAACCTCCAGTGGAATATATTGTTTGCTTGTTCCCCAGTTAGACACCCAAGCGTCAATATAAGGGCCTCTGAATATGGCCTCTGTACTTCCTGGCATGGCCCAGTTTTGTCCCGTGGTGTAAAAGTTTAAATGAATATTGGCCAAGGGTACCAGTGCATAATTTGTCTGGCCGCTCTCCACGAGGGACAGCAATTCGCCAAAGGCCTGGGCAGCTTTTTTGCAGTAATCAGCCTGATAGGTTTTACTTCCAGTGGACTGAAAATTCATCAGTGGACTTCCTGCCCAAAGGTAGTTTTTTCCAAGATAGGCCAGTGCCATTATTTTATTGATGCGCAACTGGTTTTTACCTAGTGTACGCTTTCCAGCGGTTGTATTGTCCCAGTCGATCGGCAAGAGGTTGGCCGCTTCTCTAAAATCGGCCGCGGCAAGGTCTGCACAGGCCTGGTAGCTAAGTCTTGGCAACCGGAGCTTTTCGTCACTTGGAAGTACATAATTGATGTACGGCATACCGCCAAAGTATTCCATCAACCGGTGGTGAAACCAACCCCTGAAAAATAACAATTGCCCTTTGATCAGGTTTCTTTCCTCCTGCGTCGCTTCGGTCAGTTTATCGATATTCTCTAGGCCAAGGCTTATTTTACGAAGGCCAAACCAGGAGGCACTCCATAGATCGCGGAAGGCACGGTTGGCAAATACATCGTCGTTTCTGGTGGTAAAATCGCCCTGATCCATCCAACCGGCACCCCAGCCGTCGAATTCCCTTTGCCAACCCCAAAAATTGCCTTGATCGATCTTATTTACATAATGAAAGTTGTTCGCTGTGGAGGTTATTTCATCTTCACCCCAGTTCCAGGAGTTGGTCCAGTAGTTGTTGCTGAAATTGACTACACAGTTGTACAGTTCTTCAGTATACCCCTGAAAGTTGATAAAGTTTTTAAATGCTTCTTTGGATGATACATTGGACTGTTCCTCTTTGTCTAGATATTTATTGCAGGATAGTAGTGAGGCAGTGGACCACAGTACACCCGTTATAAAGATTACCTTAAAATATTTTTTCATCTGTCTAATTGCTTTAAAAAGTAATGTTTGCACCTAGATTGAAACGCTTTACCGTAGGATAGGCTCCTTGAGAAGCCCAACCGGTACCGGCGTAATTGGATTCTCGGTCATCCGGCATTTTCGACCAGAAGACCAGGTTGTTGCCATTCAGGAATAGGCGGAGGTTTTGAAGGCCCAGGCGTTTGATTACGCCGGATTCGCGATTAAAATTGTAAGCAATTTCTGCTGTCTTTAATCGAATGTATGAACCGTCAAACATATATCTGTTGCCAGGGGCGTAGCTGCTTGACTGGGATAACCACCGGGGGAGTGGTACATCCGCATTGATATTGTCCTTTGACCAATAAGAACCTTCATCGTAGGCTAAATTTAGTTGCCCCGAGAAACTATTGAAGACAACCTGACGCGTCACATTGTTGACGGCATACCATTGTGTCATGACACTGAAATTCTTCCAGTCAAACCCAATTGTACAATTGTAGGTGTTTTGTGGAACGGAGGGAAAGGCATAAGGAATATTGTCTTTGGCATCGATAATACCATCGCCGTTATAGTCCAGGATGTGGTAATTGCCGGGAAGCTTAGCAAGGTCATTGCTTTCATGTATGGTGCTGCCATACAGTTCATCCCAGGTATTATAATATCCGGAGCTAACATAGGAATAGGTTTGACTCACCTGTTTGTTATCCGGTTTTTGATATTCGGGTAGCAACTCAGGTGCATCGGCATTAATGACTTTATCCTTGGCATGAGTAAAATTGACATCGGCCCATATCCGCCAATCGGGGTTAAGTTGTTTATTGAATTTCAGTTCGACCTCATAACCTTTATTTTCTACCTCTCCAAGGTTGGCCGTTGGAGCCTCGACCCCAAAATAGGATGGAATAGACCGACCGCCACCTGTGATAAGCACATTCGTCCGATGATCTTTAAAGAAGTCTACCTTTCCGGAAATCTGTCCATTGAACAGTCCGAAATCCACGCCGAAGTTTAATTTCTTCACTTTTTCCCAACGGATATTGGGGTTTCCAAGCACATTTTCTTTATACCAGATGTAAGGACTGGTATTTCCATCCGAGTAGGAAAACCGGCCGTCTACTCCCATTCCTGAAGTACCGCCATAAGCCCATTGCGTTAAATAAAGAAACTGTCCACCACCACTATCGTCGCCAATATCCCCATAAGAGCCACGCAGCTTTAAGGTGTTCAAAAAGGATAAAGGTTTCATAAACTCTTCTTCCGAAACTAACCAGCCAATACCACCTGAATTAAAAAAGGCAAATCTGTTTTCGGGGGCAAATTTCTCCGATCCTGTATATGCGCCGTTATACTCCAGCATATATTTGTTTTTATAGTTGTAGGTCGTGCGGAATACCCAGTCTTCGCGATAGGAGGGAACGGTGCTCCCCCTACCGTATTGATTTCGGTTGACAAGTCCCATTGCCGAAATATTGTGGTGTTGCGCAATGGTTGTTGCGTAATTTAATTGTAGCTGATAAAATAATCTTCTGTAAGTGGCTCTGTCGTCGACAAATCCTGCTCCTGTTGTCCAGTCAATACCCTCCACAAAATCAAATCTATTGGTGCCATCAAAAGGGATCTGATAGGTAGGAAGTCCAGTTTTGGGATCGATCCACTTGCTCTGTGTGTTATTATTCGCGTCGTTGATACCACGATTGGCTTCAACAAAAGTGTTATCCAGCGAGAGTGTTCCACGTATATTAAGCCCTTTTGCTAAAAACTTAAGATCCTGTTCCAGTGTGAAATCGCTTGTAATGCGACTTGTAGTTGTATATTCCGTTCCACTGATGGCCAGTACACGCGCGGAGTTTATTCCGGCATTCGGATTTGGCGCATTAAATCCCCAGGTACCATCGGAATAACGTGGGTAAATAACATCCGGTGCTACGGTATAGGCTGCAATCCAATAGGAATAATTATTGCCGCCACCAAATGGACTTTTTCGGACACCACGGGAGCCCGCTAGATTCGTTGAAAATTTTGTTGTTGGCGTAAGCTGGAAATCCAGATTCGAACGTACATTGAGCCGGTTAAATCCATAACCTGCTTTATAACCTCTGGCGTTTTCAAACTGGCGGAACATGTCACCTTCGTAGAGATAATCTGCATTGGCAAAGTATTTGACAAATGGTGTACCGCCGGCAATATTAACACTGCTATTTTGCGAAAATGCTTGGCTTTTAAAGAGTTCTTTTGCCCAATCAGTATTTACATAGCGCTCCCGTTCCGTTTGGTCGGCCGGGAAACGGTATTTATTGATAATATCCTGTGGTGAATAATCGGCCCAACTTGCAGGGTTAATGCCTAATTCATACTCAATCACTTTATTGCGTAGCATCAATGCATCGTATGAATCCATTTTGCCCGGAAGCTGGGACACGGTCTTAACAATGTTGTTGACGGTACCGCGTATCAGCATCTGCCCTTCTTTCCCTCGCTTGGTGGTGATTAAAATAACGCCGTTGGCTCCTCTGACACCATACACGGCGGTTGCTGATGCGTCTTTGAGGACGGAAACAGTTTCGATGGAACTGATATCAACGGCGGATAATGGTCGTTCGACCCCATCGACCATGACTAATGGGTCGGTATTATTCCAGGTACTGCGCCCGCGGATCACAATACGAGGGTCTTCTTCCCCCGGCATACCGGTACTTGCCGTGGTAATGACCCCGGGTACGTTACCGGTCAATGCCGCTCCTACACTAGAAACACCACCTGCGCGCTCGAGGATTTTACCGGAAGTTTGCGCAATGGCGCCAACAACGGTTTCTTTTTTCTGACGACCGTAACCGACGACAACGGTTTCCTCGATTTCGATAGACTTATCGGTTAACTGTACTTCTACCGTGTTCTTATTGTGGATATCCACTTCGAGTTGACCATATCCTAGTTTGGAGATGGTCAATAAATTATTATCTGCAGGGACTTGGATCGTGAAAACTCCATTGTCATCGGTAGCCGTGGCTAGCGAGGTGCCCTTTACCCTGATGGAGGCGCCGCTCACCTTTTTATGGTTACTATCGACGACAATGCCCCTTATCTGCCTTTTGGCCTGAGCATAGAGTGTTGCCTGTCCCACATAAAGCAGGAACAGCAGTAAAGTGAATGGCTTAGCTATACCCCATAGCTTTTTCCAATACCTTACTCGTGTGATTGTACATGTAATCATCATCGCATTTTTGGATTGATAAATAGGTTGAAGAATTCGTGGTTAAATTTTCTCTAATTGGCTAGATACGTTTGTATCCGTATTCCCTTTGATTATTTTGATAAAAAATCAAGGGACAGTCATGGATCATCAGGTACTGTCATATGCTGTATAATAATTGGTTAAATTTTCTTTTATAATGACATAGCAACCGGTTGCATTGGTTGCATATAGTTTTCCCTATATTGGGAACGCCTTTCAAAGCCGTTTATAATTGTAAATCAAAGCTAGCCATTGGAGAATTTAGTGGATAGCAAGAATGTTTAAATGAAGGATAAGAATGTCAAAAATTACCCCTTACATGGTGTAAATGATAGTGGAGACTAGTTTAGTAGGGATTAATTTGATAATTTAGTTGACAGCTCACTTCAAGTTTTTATGGTGAGATGATATACCTAAAGATATGATACGGATTTTACTGGCATTGAGCTGGATATTGCTGACCTTTTTTTCGTACGGGCAAAACCAGCCTGTAACATTTCAACGCTATTATTCAAAAGACGGGCTTTCTTCGAATACCATCTATAGTATCTATCGCGATAGCTATGGTTTTCTTTGGTTAGGAACAGAGGATGGACTTAACCGCTTCGACGGACGTCATTACAATGTGTATCGCTATGATGCCAATAAAGCAAATAGTTTAATGGCAAATCATATATCGGCCTTAAGTGAAGACAGAAAGGGAAGGATATGGATTGGTACTAATGGAGGTGGATTAAGTTATTATGATCGGGAAGCTGACCGTATCCGCTCGTATAATCTTACTCCCGACGGTAAATGGCTCAGTACCGCTATTAATGCAATTGATAACGACGCAAACGGAAATATTTGGATCGCTTCCTATGGTGCTTTGTTTATCGTGGATGTGAATGATCTACAAAAGAAGATGGATCCCACCTATCGACATATTGTGGAAATGTTTGCGGGTAAAGTGACGGGCTGTGTCTTTCGTGATCGACGAGGTAACATGTGGGTATCCTCAGAGAATGGAATTTTTCGTATCTCAGCAGATTTAAAGACTATTAAACGTTTTGAAGTCCTTTCGGAGCAGGAGAGGTATGGGAATGGGATTGAAGTTACCTCCATTGTTGAAGACGATGAGGGGAGAATCTGGATTGGGTCTATGCTTGGACTTAAATATTTGAGTCCTGGCGATGTTCAGTTCAAAAAATTTGGTACGGGATTAGGAAAAGGTGCTTTGAGCAGCCCACGCATTTATACGTTGTGTTACAATCAAAAGCGGGACTTATGGATCGGAACGGATAATGGTCTCGATGTACTTAATACCAGCGATTTTACAGTTCGGACCTTTAAGCCTGATCCAAGTAATGTACATAGCCTTTCTCATAAATCGATACGGTCTATTTTTATGGACAAGAGTGGAATCTATTGGATAGGTACATTTCAGGGCGGCTTAAATAAGTTCGATACCAATTTAAGTCAATTTAGTTTGAAAAGCCTGGATTTCCTGGAAGGAATGACTGGGGACCCAGCTATAGTGACTTCGTTTGCGGCCTATCAAAATAAGATCTTTCTGGGGGTCGATGGTGGTGGTATTTGGAAATACGATCGAACGACGGATCGATTGTCGCCTGTTGTACTATCTGCGAGCCTGCCTAAAGATCTTACGGTGCTGACCTTGGAAAGAAAACTCGATCAACTTTGGATCGGAACTTATCAGCAAGGGGTGATGAATTATGATCTCACTTCAGGAAATCTCAAAAGATACACCGTTGGGAATAGAACAGACAACTTGAATAATAACGATATTTTTTGTTTGAAAGTCGACTTTCAGGGAAATACATGGGTTGGGACAAATGGAGGCGGTGTGAATATCATCCAAAAGGGAAGTGGAACTGTCAAAAAATACAAACGGGAAGAACACTCAGACGATGGGATCGAGTTGCCGGGGAATTTTATACGTGCCCTAGCTGAAGACCAAGGTCACAACATGTGGATAGGAACGTACGGCTCGGGTCTGGTGATGTATGACCCTTTGAAACAACGGACCACACAATATGATAAAGCGAAAAATAAGCTTCCAAGCAATTATGTATTGGCCATACATATGGATAAAAATGGGAATTTATGGGTTGGAACAAATGGCAATGGGGTAGGCTTGCTACGAAAAGGGAAAGTACTATTTGAAACACTTTCCGAGAAAGATGGACTAGTAAATGGTGCTATCCAGAGTATTGTGGAAGACGACAAAGGAAGAGTATGGTTTTCAACAAACAAAGGATTGAGCTGTTATTCTCCGGCACATCATACGTTTAAAAACTATTCAAATGCCGTGGGATTGCAAGAAGGTGCTTTTATGCTGGGTGCGTCGTTAAAAACGGACGATGGAGAAATTTACTTTGGCGGTCAGAAGGGCTTTAACCATTTTTATCCGGCACATTTAAAAACAAATAGCAATCCTGCCAAGGTCGCACTGACGGATTTAAAAATTGACAATGTGATCGTGCAGCCCACAGAGAAAGGTCCAATTCAGCAGTCTCTGTTGACTGCCGATCGTATCAACCTGAAGTACAAACAAAATTTTTCAATTTCTTTTGCGGCTCTAAATCTAACTGTGCCTGAGGATAACCAATACGAGTACCGACTTGTCGGTTTTGACAAAAATTGGATTCGCAATGGCAAGGAAAACAGTGCCTATTATACAAATTTGGATCCCGGAGACTATGTCTTTGAGGTACGCGCAAGCAATAATGATGGCATTTGGAACAAGGAGATCAAATCAATTGCTATACACGTTGCTCCACCGTTTTGGCGTACCATTTATGCCTATCTATTTTATGTGCTTGCAGTGTTGGGTGTACTTCTATGGATCAGGCACCGTGGCATTCAAAAGTTAAAGCAAAAATTTGCGATTGAGCAGGAACGTATCCATGCGCGGCAGCTTATTGAGCAACAAAAAAGGGATGCAGAGACCAAACATCAATTGGATGCAATGAAGATTAGGTTTTTAACTAATTTAAGTCATGAATTCCGCACACCAATCTCTTTGATCATGGGCCCTATAGATGCATTGGTTGCTAAAAATAAAGATAGTAAGCTGGGGGAACAGCTTAATTTGATCAGTCGTAACGCGCGCCGCCTGTTGAATTTAGTCAATCAGTTACTTGATTTTCGAAAAATGGAATACCATGAACTGAAAGTGCAGGATGAAGAAGGTGAATTGGTATCTTTTGTACAGGAAGTATACCGCTCTTTTCAGGACATGGCCTTGCAAAAAGGAATCGATTATTCTTTTTACCCTTGCCAGGAGAAATTATATTGTCGATTTGACCGTAACAAGGTTGAGCGTATTTTGTTTAATTTGATCTATAATGCTTTCAAATTCACGAAAAAAGGTGGGGACATCGCCGTAAGTATATCTTCGGTAAATATGGTCAATAAAAAGCTGCATGTTTACTTTGAAGTGCGGGATACTGGTATCGGAATTCCCGAGCAGTTGCAACAATCGATATTTGAGAGCTTTTTTCAGCATGATACTGAGGGTAAAGTGGCGAGCCAAGGTTCAGGAATCGGACTGTCAATTGCACAATCATTTGTTCAGATGTATCATGGCGAGATTTCGGTAAGCAGTCAACCTGACAGCGGAAGTGTCTTTAAGTTTGATCTATGGTTGGATCAAGCTGATCCAGTTTACGAAGGTGTGCCTGAACCAGAAGGGGTCGCTTTGGCACAACCTGCCGAGCTTAGACAATGCCCACTTGTGTTGATTATTGAAGATGATGAAGATTTTAGGTATTACCTCAGCGAGTCTTTAAAAGAGTATTATCAGGTTATCGAGGCTACCAACGGGAAGGATGGCTGGCAAAAAGCACTTTTCCATCATCCTGACCTTGTGGTGAGCGATGTACAGATGCCGTATATGAATGGTATGGAATTTTCACAGAAGCTTGCACAGGATAAGCGGACAAAACATATCCCTGTTGTTTTGCTAACGGCTTCGCAAGTCGATAATGGTCTTGTCTGTGGCCTTGAGTCTGGGGCGGTGGGTTACCTAACCAAACCCTTTGATATGGATGTACTGGTGGCGAAGGTTAACAGCCTGCTCCAGCTGAACCAAGCATTCAAGGAAGTCTATAGTAAACAGGTATCTATTGTAGCTCCCGAAATGACGATTAAATCCGAAAAAGATAAATTTTTACAAAAAGTGCTCAAATATGTGCACGATAATATCGATAATCCACAACTTTCGGTAGAAGCGCTGAGTGCCCACACATCGATGAGCCGAGCCTCCCTATACAATAAGTTGCTGGAACTTACGGGAATGTCACCTGTAGATTTTATACGCTCGGTAAAACTAGAAAAGGCTGCAGGCTTGCTTGAAAAAAGTGATAAGTCCATTTCTGAAATTGCTTACGAGACGGGATTTGCCAATCCAAACTATTTTACAAAAGTCTTTAAAGCGAAATATCAAATGACACCAAGTGAATATATCCAATTGCAAAAAAGCACATCCGTGTAATAAGCACAAAATTGTTGTTTAAAAAGGTCGTTTTAGATCAGTTTTTTGGAAGGGTAATCTGTTTTAAACATTTTTACCCTTCTTTTTTTTATTTGTTGCAATCCTATCTGGTTGAAAACTATAGTTTTGCCTTATAACCAATCGCTAGAGATCTAGCGAATACAAAACTAATCAACTAAAAAAATGAAATTTTTTATCGATACAGCAAGTCTCACTGAGATTCGTATGGCTCAAAATTTAGGTGTCCTAGATGGAGTGACGACCAATCCTTCGCTCATGGCCAAAGAGGGCATTACAGGAACAACTCATGTACATGCCCATTACAAAGCTATCTGTGATATTGTGGAGGGTGATGTCAGTGCTGAAGTAATTTCGACTGATTTTAACGGGATGATTGACGAAGGTTTGCTCTTAGCGGCCTTAGACAATAAGATTGTTGTTAAGGTTCCGATGACTGAAGACGGCATTAAAGCGATTAAATATTTTAGTACAAAGCAAATTAAAACCAACTGCACCCTGGTATTTTCTGCCGGGCAGGCACTCTTGGCTGCCAAAGCCGGAGCAACTTATGTATCTCCTTTTGTCGGTAGGCTCGATGATATCTCTGTCGATGGACTCGCCCTGATCCGCGAAATACGGACCATTTATGATAATTATGCTTTTGAAACCCAAATTCTTGCGGCTTCGGTACGTCATAGTGCGCATATACTAGGTTGTGCCAAGATTGGTGCGGATGTTATGACGGGACCTTTGCAGGCGATCTTCTCCCTCTTAAAACATCCGCTGACGGACAGTGGGCTCGCTCAATTTTTAGCTGATCATAAACGCGTTGCTGCACAAAGTAACAATTGAGATGGTCATGACAAAACATAGTATACATAATTTAGAAGCGATTGTTAAGCAAGTCCGAAGGGATATACTCCGCATGGTACATGGTTGCCAGTCGGGGCATCCGGGAGGATCGTTGGGTTGTACTGAATTGTTGGTCTCTTTGTACTTCGAGTTGATGCAGCGAAAGGATCATTTTGACTTGAATGGTATGGGGGAAGATCTGTTTTTCCTTTCCAATGGTCATATCTCTCCGGTATTTTATAGTGTGTTGGCGCGATCGGGGTATTTTCCAATCGATGAACTTGCTACTTTCAGAAAACTCAACTCACGGTTGCAGGGACATCCGACAACACATGAAGGACTGCCAGGTATCCGGGTCGCTTCGGGATCCTTGGGACAAGGGCTTTCTGTCGCTATTGGCGCTGCTCAAGCAAAAAAACTAAATAAGGATAACCGCTTTGTTTATGTGCTGATGGGCGATGGTGAATTGCAGGAAGGGCAGGTATGGGAAGCGGCCATGTATGCAGCCCACAACGAAATGGACAATTTGATTGCTATTGTAGATTACAATGGTGCGCAGATTGATGGTGCTACCAATGATGTCCTTTCGCTGGGCGACCTACCTCGCAAATGGATGGCATTTGGCTGGAAGGTTATTGAGATTATGCGTGGTAATGATATTAGTTCTGTGATTTCAGGACTTCAAAAGGCTCGGGCTTCAACCGGAGTTGGCTTGCCAGTAATGGTGTTGCTCCATACGGAAATGGGTAATGGCGTCGATTTTATGATGGGCTCGCATAAATGGCATGGCATAGCGCCCAGCGATGAGCAACTAAGTTTGGCCTTAAACCAGAATGCAGAAACATTGGGAGATTATATTGCCTAATCGTAGGGTGATTTTGAAATAGATTAACATGAAAAAATATACATACACAGAATCGAAAGACACACGTTCTGGATTTGGAGCCGGTTTGCTGGAAGCGGGAAAGGAAGACGAAAATGTGGTTGCACTCTGTGCAGACCTGATCGGTTCCCTCAAAATGAACGATTTCATCAAGGCCTTTCCGGAGCGTTTCTTTCAGATCGGCATTGCCGAAGCAAATATGATGGGTATTGCGGCTGGACTTACCATTGGTGGAAAAATACCGTTTACAGGTACATTTGCCAATTTTTCAACGGGTCGGGTATATGATCAGATCCGACAGTCTATCGCCTATTCAGATAAAAATGTGAAAATCGCAGCTTCGCATGCCGGCCTTACATTGGGTGAAGATGGAGCGACCCATCAGATATTGGAAGATATTGGATTGATGAAAATGCTTCCGGGCATGACAGTTATTAACCCTTGCGATTATAATCAGACGAAGGCTGCAACCCTAGCTGCCGCCAAACACAAAGGGCCGGTCTATCTGCGGTTTGGACGACCTGTAGTACCGGTTTTCACGCCGGAAGATCAGGAATTTGTGATCGGTGAAGCCGTGATGCTCAACCCGGGTAATGCAGTGACCATTTTGGCAACAGGGCATCTCGTTTGGGAAGCTATACGTGCGGGGGAAGAATTGGAAACATTAGGTATTGATGCCGAAATCATTAATATCCATACCATCAAACCCCTAGACGAGAAAGCGGTACTGACTTCTGTCGCTAAGACGGGCTGCGTTGTTACAGCCGAAGAACATAACCGTATCGGTGGACTCGGAGATAGTGTCGCACAACTGTTAGCAAAACAATTGCCTACTCCGCAAGAGTATGTGGCTGTAAACGACAGTTTCGGTGAATCGGGACCGCCAAGTGCGCTGATGGATAAATATGGCCTAAACGCCGACGCTATTGTAGCTGCGGTGTTAAGAGTACTAAAAAGGAAAGTGGCGACCTAATTGCCATGGGCTATTGTTCTATTATGAAATTAGGCAACTGTTTCTAGATTGGATGTGCGCTGTTGCTTTTATCGGTTGCTTACCTAAAATTGATGTACTGTTAAACCAATTATATGATGAGAAAAATGATCTACACGTTATTGTGCGTGTTTTCTGTCAGCTTAATCGCTCGGGCGCAGCAGGCTGCTCCACAGGGATTCGATGTGGAGCGAAAATTGGCGTCCACTGGAAAAATCGACTCCGTAGTTTATCCTTCGAAAACTGTAGGGGTTACTAGGAAAGCCTTAATCTATACGCCGCCGGGATATAGTACCGCAAAAAAATACCCTGTACTGTACCTGCTGCATGGAATCGGCGGTGATGAACGGGAATGGTTCAGACATGGAAATCCACAAGTTATTTTCGATAACCTGTATGCAGAAGGAAAAATGGAACCCATGCTGGTGATCATGCCTAATGGCCGTGCCATGGAAGATGACCGTGCTGGTGGAAATGTGATGGCACCGGATCGGGTAGCGGCGTTTTCAACTTTTGAAAAAGATCTGCTCAATGACCTGATTCCATTTGTTGAAAAGCAGTTTCCCGTTATCAAGGATCGTGAACACCGCGCGATTTTTGGGCTGTCTATGGGAGGAGGCCAGGCGCTGAATTTTGGACTGGGCCATATGGATACCTTCTCCTGGGTCGGGGGCTTTTCTTCTGCGCCCAACACCAAGATGCCACAGGAATTACTGCCTGTTCCAAAAGAAGCTAAAGATAGCCTAAAAATGCTGTGGATCTCCTGTGGTGACCAGGACGGTTTGCTCAATATCAGTAAGCGTACACATGAGTACCTTTTAGAACACGGAGTGCCTCATATTTATTATCTGGAGCCTGGAGGACATGACTTCAATGTGTGGAGAAATGACCTATATAATGTTTCGCAATTGTTATTTAAGGATAAGAAATAAAAGACCTTAATAAGTTGATCATAGCAATAAACTATTCGACGGTTTGCCTTGGCCTATCTTACAATGAGTTTGTTGGTCCTCTGCATTAATCCCGAAACTGCAAAAAATGGTATCAAGAAAAATGATTGAAAACTTTATTTGGAAGTACATAAGTATATTCATTGTGATCTTGTCACTGAATATGACGTTGTTGTTTGCCCAAAAGCGATCGGCATTGACCCTATGGTATGATCGGCCTGCAGACGAAAGGGTATGGGAACAAGCTTTACCGCTGGGAAATGGTCGGTTGGGCTCGATGGTTTATGGAATTCCATCTTGTGAACGCATGCAGCTCAATGAGGAAACTATTTGGGCGGGTGGACCTTATCGCAACGATAATAAGAAAGGTGGGGCGGCATTAAAAACTATTCAGCATTATATATTCGATGGAAAATCAGCTGAAGCCGATAGACTTGCGAATGAAACCTTCTTCACCAAAACCCATGGCATGCCCTATCAGACCGCAGGAAATATACTGCTGCGATTTCCTGGGCACGAACAGTATCAGGATTATTATCGCGAACTGGATATTGAACGGGCGGTAGCATTGTCCCGTTATACAGTAGATGGGGTAGCATTTACCAGAGAAGTTTTTACTTCGTTTGCTGATGATGTCATTGTCATGAAAATAAAGTCGAGCAAGAAGGGGAAACTCAACTGCACATTAACTTATGAGAATGAGTCGAAGCATACTATTTACAAAAACGGTGATAAACTTATATTAGCAGGACGAGGATCCGATCATGAGGGTATTAAAGGGCAGGTTGTTTATCAGATTCATACGGGAGTAAAGCATACCGATGGAGAGCTTGTTGTGAAAGACCAATCGATTGATGTAAAAGGTGCAAGTTCCATTTGTCTTTACATTTCCATAGCGAGCAATTTCCAAAATTACAAGCAATTGGGGGCTGATCCCCATAAGGTGGCCGCTGAAAGGTTGCAAAAAGCGATGGATAAGGATTATCAGCTTGCTTTGCGGCAGCACATCGCTTCTTATGGCAAACAATTTAACCGCTTCCAGCTCCATTTGGGCAGTTTGAGCAGTGAACATCAGGAGCCTATTGCAAAGCGTATCGCAAATTTTGCCCGTACACAGGACCCGGCGCTCGTGACTTTGTTGGCTCAATTCGGCCGCTATTTGCTTATCTGTTCTTCACAGGCAGGTGGTCAACCTGCTAATCTGCAAGGCATCTGGAACCGCTCCATGCAACCAGCCTGGGACAGTAAATATACGATCAATATCAATACCGAAATGAACTATTGGCCAGCAGAGGTTACCAACCTTTCTGGCACGCTCCAGCCGTTATTTTCGATGATTAAAGAGCTCAGTGAAAGCGGAGAAGAGACAGCGAAGACATTGTATCATGCGCGCGGCTGGGTAGCGCATCACAATACCGATATCTGGCGCGTGACGAGTCCGATTGATTTTGCGGCTGCCGGAATGTGGCCGAGTGGAGGGCTGTGGTTGTCTCAACATTTGTGGGAACATTATCTTTTTACGGGAGATAAGGTCTTTTTAAGGCAATATTATCCAGTAATGAGGGGAGCTTGCGACTTTCTTTTGTCTGTGCTTGTCGAGCATCGTGGTTATCCGACTAAACAATGGCTCATTCTGAGTCCTTCAATTTCGCCCGAGCAAGGGCCACTTGCGGCAGGCGTAACCATGGATAATCAGCTATGTTACGACATGCTGACACGTACCGCTTTGGCGGCAGAAGCCCTCGGTGTTGATGCAATGTATAGGGACACATTATTGGCAACGGCACGGCGGATTCCACCAATGCATATAGGTCGTTATAATCAGTTACAAGAATGGCTGGAAGACGTGGATGATCCGCACAATCAACATCGGCATGTATCCCATTTATATGGATTGTTTCCAGGTAGTCAAATTTCACCGTTCCGCACGCCTGAATTGTTTGAGGCAGCACGTAATTCGTTGATCTATCGAGGTGATTTCGCGACGGGATGGTCAATTGGATGGAAAATAAATTTATGGGCCCGTTTATTGGACGGAAACCATGCCTACGAAATTATAAAAAAGATGTTGACGGTTTCCGATGAAAACCATCCCGAGGGACGTACCTATCCCAATCTGTTTACGGCACATCCTCCATTTCAGATTGATGGTAATTTTGGCTTAACGGCCGGAATTGCGGAGATGCTGATCCAAAGCTACGATGGTGCTGTGCATTTACTGCCAGCTATCCCCGATCAATGGAAAGAGGGCTGGGTAAAGGGGATCAAGGCGCGCGGTGGATTTGAAATTGAAATGCAATGGCAAAAAGGAAAGATAAAGGAAGTTATGGTCTTTTCATCTTTAGGCGGTAATTTGCGGCTGCGAACAGCTTCGCCATTGAAAGGACCTGAACTTCAAATAGCAAAAGGCGATCAGACTAATGCCCTTTTAGCTCCTGTAATAACACCAGCGAGTATTCATTCGGCAGATTCACACCTGAAAGGAATTGAATTACCAAGCTATTATGAATACGATGTACGAACCTTGCCTGGAAAATACTATACATTTAAGGTTTACTAAATTAATGCGACTCATAAAAACTGTCAATATGTTAAGAATGAAAATCAGCGCTTTTGTCTTCTCCTTGATGATCACGTTTTTGGGAGCGACAGCGCAACAGGCCCATAATCCAATCATCTTTGCTGACGTGCCCGATATGTCCATGATACGCGTCGGTGATACCTATTATATGAGCAGCACGACCATGCATATGAACCCCGGTGTCCCGATTATGAAGTCCAAAGATCTGGTCAATTGGACGATGATTAATTATGCTTACGATCGTCTTGGCGATCAGGATGAACTCAATCTGTCAAACCATAAAAATGCGTATGGGCACGGCTCCTGGGCAAGCAGTTTGCGCTTTCATGAGGGGCGTTACTATGTCAGCACATTTTCGGCCAATACAGGAAAAACGCATATTTACCAGACAGCAGATATTGAACATGGACCCTGGACTTCGAAAGAATTTCAACCGATGATGCACGATCATAGCTTATTCTTTGACGAGGGGAAAATTTATATAATCTGGGGTGGGGGGCGCATCTATATTGCTGAATTATCGCCAGATTTTTCAGGTGTTAAAGCAGGAACACAACGGGTATTGATAGAGAATGCCTCTTTACCCGCCAATCCTAAAGAAGGCAAAGCCGGTTTACCTGCTGAAGGATCCCAAATGTTTAAGATCAATGGTATGTATTATCTTTTTAATATTTCATGGCCAGCGGGAGGGATGCGCACAGTAATTGTACATCGGGCCAGCCAACTGGAAGGTCCGTATGAGGGGAAAGTGGTTTTGCAGGATCAGGGTGTGGCACAGGGAGGGCTGATCGATATGCCCAATGGAAAATGGTATGCTTATCTTTTTCAGGATTATGGTGCTGTAGGCCGAATTCCGTTTTTGGTTCCGGTCAACTGGGAGGATGGCTGGCCTGTGCTTGGAATTGACGGAAAAGTCGCGGCTAAATTGGATCTTCCTGCAAATAAAAGCTTAAGCCCCGGAATTGTTAGCTCGGATGATTTTGAGCGGAAAGCTGGCGAACCCGCCCTTCCCCTAGTATGGCAATGGAACCATAACCCAGCTGTTGATCTATGGTCAGTGACCGAACGCAGTGGCTTTTTGAGACTGCGAACCGGCGACCTTACTGATGACTTTCTGTCGGCTAAAAATACATTGACGCAACGCACCATCGGCCCGAGCTGCAGCGCCGCTATTGCTGTAGAGGTTTCTAACATGAAAGATGGTGATTTTGCCGGATTATCGTTATTGCAAAAAAACTATGGTTTAGTAGGCGTTCGGATGGAAGGAAACACAAAATCATTGGTAATGATCAATGCGATGACGGGGGCACCACAAGAACTGGCCAAGATCGACCTCAAACAACAACGTGTATTTTTTAAAGCGAGCTGTGATTTTTCAAACAAAAAAGATACGGCCCAATTTTTTTATAGTACGGATGGACACAATTGGAACAGAATAGGTAACGTGTTAAAAATGAGTTATACCATTCCTCATTTTATGGGGTATCGGTTCGGACTTTTTAACTATGCAAGTAAAGCAGCTGGCGGCTATGTAGACTTTGATTACTTCCATTTGACCAGCAATTAAAATGATATGAGAAAACAATTTTTTACGCTATTACCGGTCGGGTTTCTGATCATGTTTTTTGTTAAGATAGATGCATTGAAGGCACAAAATCCGATTGTACAGACCGCCTATACGGCGGATCCGGCGCCTATGGTGTATAATAACCGTCTTTATCTTTATACCACGCAGGATCAAGAAGAGTCCACCTGGTTTACTATGAATAATTGGCGGGTGTATTCAACCATTGACATGGTGAACTGGACGGATCATGGTGCGATTCTCTCTTATACTGATTTTGATTGGGCAAAAGGTGATGCCTGGGCGGCACAATGTGTTGAAAAAAACGGTAAATTTTATCTATACGTGCCTGTTATTTCTAAGCAGAACAACCGCGGTGCGATCGGCGTTGCTGTCGGGGATAGCCCATTAGGTCCATTTCATGATCCTTTGGGCAAACCGTTGCTGCAGAGTGAATGGGGCGATATCGATCCGACTGTATTTATTGACGACGATGGTCAGGCGCATATGTACTGGGGTAATCCCCAATTGAAATATGTCAAGCTGAATGAAGATATGATCTCCTATGCAGGTGATATCGTTGAGGTTCCAATGACGGCAGCTTCTTTCGGAAAACGAGCGGGCGACCCGAAACGACCGACAAGCTATGAGGAGGGTCCCTGGTTGTATAAAAGAAACGGCTTGTATTATCTCTTTTGGCCGGGAGGTCCTCTACCTGAATTTATCGGTTATTCGACCAGCGAAAAAGTCGAAGGTCCCTGGAAGTATGGCGGAGTAATCATGCCTGCGGAAGGAAAAGCATTCACAAACCATCCAGGTGTTGTTGATTTTAAAGGAAAGAGTTACTTCTTTTACCACAATGGAGCTTTGCCCGGCGGTGGAGGTTTTACGCGCTCTGTTGCTGTTCAGGAGTTAAGCTTTAATCCAGATGGCAGTATCCCGCCGATGAAAATGACAGCTGGAATTACTCGTGCGCTAGCAGCGGTGAATCCCTACGAGCTCCATCAGGCCGAAATGATTGCGTGGTCCGAATATGTTAAATCCTATCAGAATGAAAAAGTAGGCGTTTTTATAAAGGCAAAGAAAGATGGAGCTTATACCTGTGTGAAAAACGTTGACTTTGGTGAGAGAGGTGCAAGCAATTTTTTTGCGCGAGTGGGAACAACACATAACGGTGGTGTCAGTATGGAGGTACGTTCGGGAGCGATCGATGGGGCTTTACTAGCTACGATACAAGTTCCCATGACAGGAGGCGATGACCGCTGGACTACAGTGGAGACTATACTAGCCAATAAAGTGAAGGGAGTACATGATTTATACTTTGTTTTTAAAGGCAAGGCTCCGTCAAATATCCTGTTTTTCGATTGTTGGAAATTTGGAAGGTAAAGTGGTAGAATATGTTTTTTAGAATAGAAAATTTCTTTTGCTTTTCATCTTTTTTTAGTCGTCTAACACTGGTTTTTGTTTGTCTTATCGGACTGCTGCCATGCGCTGCCCGTGTACGGCTGCCAGCAGTCATGGGAGACCAGATGGTTCTACAGCGGGATATCGAACTCCATATTTGGGGATGGGCATCGAAAGGTGAGAAGGTTACCCTTCGTTTTAGAGGGGCATACTATTATACAGAAGCCGGACAGGATGGCAAGTGGAATGTGCAGATCCCGCCACAGCGTTATGGGGGACCCTATACGATGGAGATTAATGACATTGTTATTCGTGATGTGTTAATCGGCGATGTCTGGCTTTGTTCGGGTCAGTCTAATATGGAAACGCCAATTAAGCGTCTTGTCGAACGTTTTCCTGAAATAAATGAATCTAATTATCATATGATCCGTTATTTCAAGGTTCCGACACAAAATAGTCCCATTGAGGTAAAGGAAGAGATACCGCCTGGTGAACGTTGGCATTCGGGCATAGCTTCAGATGTGATGAATTGGACGGCATTAGCCTATTTCTATGCATTGGAGTCCTACCAACATAACGGTATTCCGGTCGGAATGATCGTATCTAGCCTTGGTGGATCGGGAATAGAAAGCTGGGTCGACCAGAAGTCTCTAAAGCAATTTCCAGAGCTGTTGCTAGATCAACATGCGATCGATAGCCTTAGGTTGGCCGAAAAAGATGACGGGGTAGATCTGTGGACCGCAGAAAATTATAATGATTTGCATTGGCCAACAGTGCCGGTTCCCGAATACTGGAGCAAACCGCATCGATTAAACAGAGGTGTCAGTTATTTTCGGAAGGATTTTGCTGTTCCGACGGCTAAAGAGGGACGGCATGCCAAGTTGTATTTGGGAACGTTGATTGATAGTGATTCCGTTTATGTAAATGGTCATTTTGTCGGTTCTACGGCCTATCGGTATCCACCACGGATTTATGATATACCAGCGGGGGTACTTCGCGCTGGAAGAAATAATTTAACTGTACGTCTGCGAACGGACGACAAGGATGGTGGATTCACACCTGATAAATCCTATGAGATCAAGCTCGACGACGTACGCATTGATCTCACAGGCGAATGGCATTGGCAAGTTGCCGTGGACCAAGATAAAGTTGATCGCTATAAAAGCCGCCTACAGAACTTGGGACAGGTTGGCTCAGGCCTCTACAATGGAATGATCTATCCGTTGCATGACTACGGGTTAAAGGGAGTAATTTGGTATCAAGGGGAGGCCAATACCGCCAATCCATTACGTTATCAGCGGTATCTTGCGTCGTTGGTCCATAGTTGGCGCGCGCATTTTGGTCAACCGCAGCTCCCCTTTCTGATGGTACAGTTGCCGAATTTTATGGTCAAGGATACAGTACCAGCAGAATCCAATTGGGCACGAATCAGGGAAGCTCAATTTCAGGCCAGCAAAGAAATACCATTTACAGCACTAGCGGTAACATATGATCTTGGTGAGTGGAATGATATTCATCCGCTCAATAAAAAGGATATGGCCAAGCGACTATTTGTATGCGCACGCAAGATGTTGTATAAAGACCAAGTCGTTGCTTCAGGTCCTCAGTATAAGAAGATGCGGGTTGATGGGGATCGGATTATTATTTCATTCGACGAAATTGGAAAGGGGCTGGCTATCCGTCAGGGAAAAAAACTACAACATTTTGCAATTGCCGGTACAGATCAAAAATTCTTATGGGCGAATGCCGTCATACGTGGGAATGAGGTCGTGTTGAGTCATCCAAAGATCAGCAATCCAAAGGCAGTCCGCTACGCGTGGAGCAACAATCCTGAAGATGCAAATCTAATCAATAAAGAAGGAATGTTAGCGGCACCATTTCGTACCGATAATTGGTAAGCATGCGTAGTTGAAGCCAAAGAAATCAAATGAACAGCATAAAATATAATTCAGCAATTTAATTAATTTAATCAATTTATGAAGGGACTAAATATTGTCTTGAAAAAACGGACAATGGTATTGTTATTATCCGTTACGGGAATTTTATCAACAACAAGGATACTGGGGCAGCAGCAAAATATGGTGAAAGATCTCAGTAAGGGGTTTGTGCACCAGTCTATCGGTAATCCATACCTACCACTTTGGGAGCATCTCCCTGATGGTGAACCCCGTGTTTTTGAAGATCCTGACCAACCCGGCAAATATCGCGCTTATATTATTGGTTCCCATGATCTACGTTTTACCAGTTATTGTGGGCCTGACATTCGGATGTGGTCAGCGCCGATTGAAAACTTAACGAGTTGGCGCGATGAGGGGGCTATTTTTACCTATCCGATCGATGGAAAATGGGATGTGATGTATGCCCCAGATCTGGTAGAGGTCAAACGTAAAGATGGGAAAAAAGAATACTACTTGTTTCCACACAGCAGAGGAGATAAACGTGAAGCAATGGTAGTCAAAGGCGATCGGCCGAATGGGCCCTTTAAACCGATAAACCTCACGGAAGATGGCAAGCGTACCCTGCCTGGAAGTATCCTTGGATTTGATCCGGCCGTTTACATTGAATATGTGACGGATCCCAAAGATCCTGATTACGAAATTGGATTCCGGGCATACGGTTTTTGGGGGTTTCAACGCTCGATGGCGGCACAATTAGATCAGAAAACGATGTATTCGCTGCGACCGGGTACCGAGATTATTAATTATCTATTGCCGGCAAGTGCACGATATGGTGAATTGCGAGATCCAAAAGGTACTGCGTACCCTAATATTTTTGAAGGGGAGGATTTAGGAACTTTTAATTTTTTTGAAGCGTCGTCAATTCGTAAAGTCGGCAACAAATATGTATCGGTATACAGTGGCTATTCAGGTCCAGAATATGGGGTAGGGAGCTCAAATTCAACCTTACGGTATGCGGTCGCAGATTCACCCTTGGGGCCTTGGAAGAGCGGCGGTGTCCTGGTCGATTCGCGTGCTCCAGTATTAAATAAAGACGGATCGGCTATCGAAACCAGTAATGCAGGGCATAATACCCATGGGAGTATCGAACTGATTAACGGACAATGGTACGTATTTTACCATAGACCACCGCGCGGATTTGGTTTTGCACGTCAGGCTGTGGTCGAACCTATCAAAGTTGCATGGGATGAAAAAAGTGTCAAAGAAGGGGGAATGGTTTCTATCCGGGCTTTTGACCCTTTTCAAGAAAATTTAACCATCAAAGATAAACAAGGAAAAGAATATAAAGGTGCAGAGGTAACATCAGAAGGATTTCATTTTTATGGATTAGACCCTTATCGGTACTATTCTGCTGGATATGCCTGTTACCTTTCAGATATCAGTTTGCAACAGGATTCATGGGATGTATGGGATAACCATATGCCTGTGACAAATATGAAAAATGGAACTATCGCGGGTTTTAAATATTTCGGATTCGGTGGTCTGAAACAGGATAAGTTTGGGTTAAAGGCTTTTGAGGGAACGAAAAAGGGAAACCGCACTGCCTTTAATCTGTTTATTGCACCAAAGACACAGACTTCATTTAAGGTCAACGTGTGGCTGGATGGCCCTTGGGATAATGATACCTGGAAGGGAAAGCGGATTGCCCAAATAACCGTTCCGGAAAATACTGCGACAACAGTAAAGCAATTTACGGTCGATGTTTCTAACTATGTGGATCAACTGGATGGCAAACATGCCTTGTTTCTGGTCGCTGAGGGTGAAGAAGGCATGCCTCTTTTTGATTTTATAGGATTGGGATTTAGTTCGAAAGACAAAAAAATTGAACGTCCAGTACCACCTTCGGTTACGATTACAGTGAATGGCAAAAAACTAATGTTGCCTTCGATTCCTTTGCGATCGACTGATGAGAATGGCATCGTTGGTTACAACTATTATGAAGTTACTTTTCCAATGGAAAGCAACGACAAGAAGATTCCAGTAGTGAAGGCTGTGGCAAATAATGCTGAAGTTGAAATCAAAGTTAAACAAGGCAGTTCGTTGACCGGTTACGCACAGGTTGATTGTGTTTACAGAGGACAAACCAAAAGCTATCTTATAAAGTATGTAAGGAATTGAACCTTTAGCCAGTAAGTGGCTTTACCAACCATGTAGAAAAAGGCTGTCTAAAAAATAGACGGCCTTTTTTAAACATTTTTATTGGAATATAAAACATTTGTATTGGTTCCTGGTCCAAAGCTACTTGTAGTTTTACCCTTGTAATTCAACTAATCGAATAACCAATTATATGGATCAAAGTATGACCGAGGTAAAGCCTATTAAAGGTTTTTACAAACTTTCAATGAAACAACGGGTGGGGTTTGGTGCTGGTGATCTTGCCCAGAATCTTATTTACCAGACTGTTTCGATGTACCTCCTGATTTTTTATACCAATGTTTATGGAATTTCTGCTGCTTCGGCAGGAGTCATGTTTCTTATTGTCCGAATCGTGGATGTACTGTGGGATCCCATGGTAGGCGCATTTGTTGATAAAAGAAATCCACGGATGGGAAAGTACAGATCTTATTTGGTGTTAGGAGGAATTCCGTTGACGGGTTTTGCAATTCTGTGTTTTTGGAATGGATTTTCGGGTTCTTTGGTCTATGCCTATGTCACTTATGTTGGGCTATCCATGCTTTATACCCTGGTGAATGTCCCCTATGGTGCTTTAAATGCTTCCTTGACGAGGGATACAGACGAGGTGACGAAACTAACATCGACGCGTATGTTCATGGCCAACGTTGGTGGGCTTGCGGTCGGATATGGTGTTCCGTTGGTTGTACAGTACTTCTCTCCGGATGGAAAGATAAACTCAAAAGATTCGGCAGAAGCTTGGTTTATAACGATGCTGATTTACGCTTTAGTCGGATTGGCCCTTCTAATTTTTTGTTTTTCACAAACAAAAGAGCGGGTTATTATGGATGAAAAGGATACTGATAATGTGCGTGTATCTGATCTATGGCGAGAATTTAAGCACAATCGGCCTTTACGCATTTTGGCCTTTTTTTTCGTTACAGCATTTGCGATGATGGCCATCGGTAATTCGGCAGGATCCTATTACATGATCTACAATGTACATGCTCCGGATATGTTGCCTTATTTCATGGCCCTGGGGTCTTTACCTGCTTTCATCTTTATGCCATTGGTGCCAGCTATCAAACGTGCAATAGGTAAGAAGCAAATGTTCTATGTTTTTCTGGGTGTCGCTATCCTTGGAATGCTCATGTTATATATGATTTCATCCAACGAGACACTTAAGGACAATATTGGATTGGTATTGACAGCTCAGTTTATTAAATCAACTGGTATAATCGTAGCTACGGGGTATATGTGGGCGCTTGTACCCGAAGTCATATCCTATGGCGAGTATAAAACCGGTAAGCGTATTTCGGGGATTGTCAATGCACTGACAGGTATTTTTTATAAGGCTGGCATGGCACTGGGAGGTGTAGTGCCCGGGTTGGTACTCGCCTATGTTGAATTTGATAAAGATAATGCTATAATACAATCTGCATTGGCTGAAAAGGGAATTTTATGGTTGGTGGCCGTTATTCCAGCAGTACTTTTGGTACTCGCCATGGTTGTTATCTCCAGATATGAACTGGATGATGTAACGATCGATAAAATTAACCGGGATATAGAATCAAGACATACACATTAATCAAAAATAAACCATGAAGATGTTAAAAACTATTGTTGTAGCTGTATCAACATTATTATTTGGTCCTACTGCCTCAGCCAATTTGCAAAATCCGAAGCGAGCCCCAGATTCATTGACCTTGAAAGATGCATTTGAAGGTAAGTTTTATATAGGAACAGCATTAAACCTTGATCAGATATGGGAGCGGGATGAGGCTGCGGTAGCGGTGGTCAAAAAGCAGTTCAATTCCATTGTTGCCGAGAATTGTATGAAAAGTATGTTTTTACAACCAAGGGAAGGTGAGTTCGATTTTAAGGATGCGGACCGTTTTGTGGCGTTTGGAGAAAAAAATAAAATGCAAATTATCGGTCACACGCTGATTTGGCATTCGCAGACTCCAGCTTGGTTTTTTATTGATAAAAACGGGAAAGAGGTCACCCGGGAAGTACTTATCGCACGCATGCGGAAGCATATACAAACTGTAGTGTCGCGCTATAAGGGAAGGGTGTTTGGTTGGGATGTGGTGAACGAGGCTATACTGGATAATGGTGAATGGCGTAAAAGCAAATTCTACCAGATTATTGGACCGCAATTTATTGAATTAGCATTTAAATTTGCTCATGAAGCAGACCCAAAAGCTGAATTATATTATAACGATTATTCGACAGCAATCCCCGAAAAAAGAAAGGGGATTATGCACATGGTGCAACAGGTAAAGGCTGCCGGTGGTCAGGTCAGTGGGATTGGCATGCAAGAACATAATGCGCTGGACAATCCACCTATTGAAGAAGTTGAAAAAACTATACTCGGATTTGCGGACCTTGGAGCAAAGGTAATGGTAACGGAAATGGATATTTCGGTCCTGCCACATGTGCGCCCCAATATGGGAGCCGAAGTTGGGGAACGTCATGCTTACAGCAAAGCAATGAATCCCTACGAAAAAGGGCTTCCAGCGGAGAAAATGGACGAGCTAGGAAAGAGATATGTAGCGTTTTTTAAATTATATCTCAAACATCGGGATAAAATATCGCGTGTGACATTGTGGGGTGTAGGCGATGGAGATTCATGGAAGAATGGTTGGCCTATTCCGGGACGTACAGACTATCCGTTGTTATTTGATCGGAATTATCAGCCCAAACCATTTGTAAAAGATATTATTGCGTTGACTCAAAAAAAAAAGAAATAAGAAATATGAGCAAAAGTAGGTATTTATATTCCGCAGATTACATGGCTGATCCTTCAGCTCATGTGTTTGAAAACAAAATTTATATTTATCCCTCTCACGACAGGGAGAGCGGTATTCCCGAAAATGATAACGGCGACCATTTCGATATGCAGGATTACCACGTGTTTTCTCTTGAAGATATCAATGCGGACATTGTTAACCATGGAAAGGTACTGGATGTGAAAGATATTCCTTGGGCTGGTCGTCAGCTTTGGGACTCTGATGTGACTGAGAAAGACGGAAAATACTATATGTATTTCTCCATGAAGGATAGAAACGATATTTTTAAACTCGGTGTTGCTGTGGCAAGCCATCCTTATGGACCATTTGTTCCGCAGGAGCATCCTATCAAAGGAAGTTACAGTATTGATCCATGTGCTTTTAAAGATACAGACGGTTCCTATTATTTATATTTTGGTGGTATATGGGGTGGACAACTTCAATTTTATCGGAATAATAAAATTATTTCGCCCAATGAATTGCCAACATCTGATGAACCCGCATTGTCTCCAAAGGTTGTCAAGCTGTCTGCTGATATGATGGAGTTTTCGGAACAACCAAGGGATCTTCTTATTTTAGATAAAGAGGGCAAACCATTAACGCATGGGGATACGGAAAAGCGATTTTTTGAAGCTTCCTGGATGCATAAATACCAAGGTAAGTATTATTTTTCCTATTCTACAGGCGACAGCCATTTGATTTGTTACGCCATAGGAGACAATCCATATGGACCATTTACCTATCAGGGTGTGATTCTATCGCCCGTAGTTGGCTGGACCACGCACCACAGCATTGTCGAATTCAAGGGTAAGTGGTACCTATTTTATCATGATTCGGTACCTTCTGGAGGAAAGACCTGGCTTAGAAGCATGAAAGTTATAGAGTTGAGCTATGATGAAAATGGTCATATTAAGCCGATTGATGGATTGTCTTCGTAATGATATATTTTAGTTCAAGATGAGATATATCATGCGTTTTCATTTCTATTTGGTGATCATACTGTGTTGTGTTTCCGCTGCTTTACGAGCTGAGGACGGTAGTCAGTTATGGCTGCGGTTTTCAAAACAGGAGAAACCAGTAGGCACCGTCCAGATTATAAAAGGAAAATCAACTGATGTTACATTGGCATTGGCAAAACAGGAACTGGAATATTACTGGAAGGGTGGGGATGTCATTTTAAAACTTGATCATAGCAGAAAGGATTTAAAAGATGGCTATCAAATAAGCCAACGCGAAAATCGGGTTTATGTGGTCGCCGGCCGATCAGCGGGTATATTATATGCTGTTTATCATTTATTGCGGCTTCAGAAGACAGGAGCAGGGATACCTCCTACAGGATTCATTGAAATACCGTCTTACGATATTAGGGTCTTGAATCATTGGGATAATTTGGATGGGACGATAGAACGTGGATATGCAGGGCATTCGCTATGGAACTGGGAGGAATTGCCGAATAAACTTTCACCCCGATATGAACAATATGGACGGGCCAATGCTTCGATTGGAATTAATGCTACCGTGTTGAATAACGTGAATGCTTCTTCGGATCTATTGAAGAAGGAGTATCTGATAAAAGTTAAAGCTCTGGCGGATGTCTTCCGTAAATATGGTATAAAAATATATGTGTCGATCAATTTCTCTGCGCCGAAAAATTTAGATGGCTTAGCTAACTCGGATCCCTTAAATAAGGATGTTCAGCACTGGTGGAGATCCAAGGTGAAGGAGATTTATGCGTTAATTCCGGATTTCGGCGGATTTTTGGTCAAAGCAAATTCTGAAGGACAGCCAGGCCCCCAAGATTATGGACGAACCCATGCGGACGGAGCCAATATGCTTGCCGATGCGCTCAGCCCCTATGGCGGTACCGTGTTTTGGCGTGCTTTTGTCTATCATCCGACTAAAGATGACCGTGCCAAACAAGCCTATCAAGAATTTGTTCCACTCGATGGTCAGTTTCGTGACAATGTTATTCTTCAAGTAAAAAATGGCCCGATAGATTTTCAACCCCGGGAACCTTTCAATCCTTTATTGGGGGCGATGCCAAACACAGCGAAGATGCTCGAATTTCAGTTGACACAAGAGTATCTGGGATTTTCCAACCATTTGGTTTATTTGGCACCTTTGTTTAAGGAAGTATTGGATAGTGAAACCTATGCCACTGGAAAGGGCGGAACGGTGGCAAAGCAGACCGACAGTAGTAGGCATTCGGGGCGTAAAACGGCAATCGCTGCAGTAGCTAATATTGGTTTGGATACCAATTGGACGGGGCACCACTTCGCGCAAGCCAACTGGTATGCTTTCGGCCGTTTGGCCTGGAACAATAGTCTGTCTTCAGCACAAATAGCTGATGAATGGATACGGTTGACGTTTACGGGAGCGCAGGAGTTTCTCGAGCCAGTCAAGAAGCTGATGTTGGAATCTCGGGAGGCAGCGGTCGATTATATGATGCCATTAGGTCTACATCACCTTTTTGCTTTTGAGCATCATTACGGTCCGGAACCTTGGGGCGATATTCCAGGGGGGCGTCCAGACTGGATGCCCTGGTACTACCATAATGCGGATAGCGTGGGATTGGGTTTTGACCGAACAGCCAAGGGAAGTAATGCAGTATCACAGTACAATCCACCATTGAACGAAATATATGGAAATAGAGCCACTTGTCCGGAAAATCTTTTATTGTGGTTTCATCATGTTTCCTGGAATCATCGAATGAATAGCGGAAATACGCTTTGGAGCGAATTATGTTTCCGTTATGATCACGGTGTCCAAAAAGTGAGAGCGTTTCAAAAAGTTTGGGATCGTATGGAAAGATATATTGATCGATCACGTTTTTCAGCTGTTCAAGCTAAACTTAGAATCCAAACTAGAGATGCAGTTTGGTGGAAAGATGCTTGTCTGCAGTACTTTAAGTGTTTTTCACGTCAGCCGATTCCTTACGAGTTGGAGCGGCCAATACATAATTTAGAGGAGCTAAAGAAGATCAAGTTGCCGATGGGGCATCATAATTAGCAACTTCAAGGTCTTATTCATAAATGGATTACTTCATCTGCTTATCCGACGTTTGTAACTCATCGGTGTCTCGCCTGTTAGTTTTTTAAATAGTCTATTAAAGTAAGATATATTTTCAAAGCCCAGTCTAAAACACAGTTGTTGAATATTGTCTTCATCAACTAACATCATTAGTTGTGCTTTTTCTATTTTCTTCTGGTTGATGTAATTCACTGGCGTGATATTTATATGCTTTTTAAAGAGTCGGATCAGGTGATCTTTGGAGATAAAAATTAGATTGGCGAGTTGTTCGATAGCAATCGGATGATGGATATTTTCGTCTATGTAATCGAGTACACGTAGAAGGCGTTTTTCGACTTGTGGTATCTTGTTGGTTGCTTCCGCAAGGAATCTGCTCATCAATAAATGAATGATCGCTTGGTTTTCGGAAGCTCTGGCGAAAGGTGAAGCCGTCTGCAGTGCCATGTTTTTCATTAACTCTGTTGAATTATCGTAGCCCTTTGGATCGTATATTTTTAATTCACGACCTGGATTTATAGCATATAGATGTTGGATAACTGTCTCCAATAGCTGATCCGATTTGATTTCCTTCGGAAAAGTGTAACGGTCGAAAATACTTGATCTTATTTCGGGGTTTTCATAAATATGGATATAATAGAGGGATAATTTATCGGAACAGTCATAGCTGTGATGGATATAGGCTGGGGTGAGATAGAGATGGCCAGGTCGGAGTTTAATGACCTCGTCATTTACAATAATAGCTGCTTCTCCTTCAGAGACATAGTGTATTCTGGCAAAAGGACTCTTAATATCTTTAAAATTCCAATCTGCCTGATGTTCCGCATAGCCAATATTCAATAGTGTAAAATCAAGTTTATTCTTTTCGTTATTTATCATTATGCGAAGCGGAAAATAATTAGATACAATATTAATCCCAGATACAATAATACTCGTTTTCTCTAAAAAAAAATAGCGTTTTTACGTACAATTATTGATAATGTTTCTTTTTGGCGCAATCGATGTATCGCTAGGAAATTAATTGTGTTTTTTAAACGGAGCATTTTGTGATGCTTAGTGGAGATGGGTCGATATCGTATTATTTTTTATCGCTAATGTAGTTTCTTTCTCCATGCTATATAATTATTTTTGGCTATATGATAATGCAAAGATTTTGAAATAGGAAACCTTCTGAATTCTGATATGATCTTTGGTATCACAATAACCCATAGCAGTTGCTGTTTAAATCTTGATACCATTTATAAATGAAAGCAATAAAAATTATTAAAGCGGGGAGTGTGGAAATCACGGATATACCACGCCCCACTGTTAAAGAGGGACATGTCCTGTTAAAAATTGATTATGTTGGATTCTGTGGTTCGGATCTGAATACTTTTAAGGGATTGAATCCATTGGTCAATTTACCGGTGATACCGGGGCATGAAATTGGGGCAACGGTGGCGGAATTGGGCGCTAATGTGGTGACTGATCTTACGATCGGTACAAAAGTTACCGTCAATCCATATTCCAATTGTGGTGTTTGTACGGCCTGTAAAAATAATAGGCCTAATGCCTGCCGTTACAATGAGACCATGGGGGTGCAGCGCGATGGTGCTATGGCGGAATATATTGTTGTACCGATTGAAAAGGTTATCGCTGGGGGACAACTATCATCCAAACAATTGGCTTTGGTGGAGCCTATGAGTGTGGGATTTCATGCTGTTGATCGAGCTTCGGTAACGGACAGCGACGTTGTATTGGTATTTGGATGCGGTATGATCGGGGTGGGGGCAATCATTCGGGCGGCATTACGAGGGGCCACAGTCATTGCAGTTGACGTCAGTGCTGAAAAGCTTGCTCTTGCAAGAAAACTCGGTGCAAAGTTTACAATTAACAGTGTTGAAGAAGATCTGCATGCGAAGTTGGCAATGTTGACCCAGGCCATGGGGGCTGATGTCGTGATCGAAGCCGTTGGCCGAAAAGAAACGTACTTAGCTGCTATTGCTGCAGCGGCCTATACGGGTAGAGTGCTATATATAGGCTATGCAAAAGATGCTATTCCCTTTGATACACAGTTTTTTGTCAAAAAGGAGCTCGATATCAGGGGGTCGCGCAACGCTACGTCAAAAGACTTTGTCGCAGTAATGAATTACCTGGAAATGAAGACCTGTCCATTGGAAGATCTGATAACAGCTATTTATCGGGCGGAAGATGCGCAATTCGCTTTAGAAGCCTGGTTAAATGATCCTGGACGAGTTTTTAGGCTATTGATTGCGTTTTAAAACGATGGCGGTGTGCTACATTTCCACATAATCTAACGCGTGTTTTTTGAAGTAATATATGTACATTTAGATGTTTAGCGTACAATTTAAATACCTAAAGGAAAAAATAAACTTCAATTGTAATGAACAGCAAAGTTTTAGCGTGTTTTTTCATCATGCTGTGTTCGAAAATGCTTCTAGGCAATTCGCAAGATTCGGTCCAATCGGGTTTCGTCGCCAAGATGGACCGATTTTTTAAAGAATCGGCAAAAAAGAGTGTCCAGGATTTGGAGATGGATCGTGCGGCCATCCGCCAGAATCGGGTACTGGAAGATGTTAAGTTATTGGCGAGTCAATCGCGCTCTTTCCTGCATAAAGGTTTCGATTCGTTGAGTGTGGACCAAGGGTTGAAAGAATTGGTCGCCTTACACGATATAGCTAAGGACGGTGTTTTTGAGAATAAAGGGTCGGCACAGTCTTCGCGCAATCTTACCGTAACATTTAATATTTTGAATGCTTTGTCCATTGAAGTAAGGAGCTTAAAACGTGACATAGACCGCTATCAGGATCGGCTCACAAACTATCAGCTGGAACTTGATTCATTAAGTAATGATCCTGCACTTTTTGTTATTTCCAAAGATTCTGCTAACCTTGCCCGTTATCTGGGCAGGATTCGGGTGATTGCTTTGGAGATCGCACCCATCACCTTGAAATTGGCAGAACGGATTAACGGTGTGCATGAATTACAAAATAAAATTAATTTAGAGCTAGCACGGCTGCAATCGGATATGGAGGAGGTATTATATTACCAGAACCGACTCTCAAACCGAACGATAGGCCGCAACTTTGTCAATATTTGGGTCCCTAGTAAGTTTGAACGACCCATGAATGAAATCCTTTACTTCTCATTCGTGAAAGCCAAATTGCTCTACTTCTATTATTTAAGGGCGCATCTTGGAAAGCTGTTTTTCTTTTTCTTGGGGACTTTGATTGTGGTCATCTATGTCCATGTCTTGCGTAGAAAGATCAACGATGAAAATGTGATTCAGGCAAGTCTGTTACTGCATAGACCGCTATTGAGCGGATTGACGATTGGATTGTGTGTTATGCAATTTATATTCCCGACGCCACCTTTTGTGTTCACGATCACAATTTTGACGATTGCGTCAATCTTTTTATCTCTTGTTTTTAGACCGGCAATAACGGGGTACTGATGAAGGTTTGGCTTTCCATTTTAACCCTTTTTATTTTTGCCGGATTGGATAACCTGGTGCTTCAACCTTCACGGTTGGAACGCTGGCTGATTCTTGTCATTGCCGCCCTTGCCTGCCTGGTGGGTCTGCTTGCGCTCTGTAATAAGAAACGTCGCGATGAGATAAAAGAACGTTGGATACTTTTTCCGATCGCATTTATGGTTTTCCTGGAATTTGCGTCCATTATACTGAATCTTTTCGGCCGTTTTAACCTCAGTAAAGTTCTTCTGGTAGCAGGGTTAACAAATGCTGTAGTCTTTATTTTGTTTTTGTGGGTGATTCGATTGGTCAATGAGGGATTGCAATTGGCTTCTTCGGTCTATCAGAAGCAGGAAAGAAGACTATTTTATATTAATTATAATAAGGTAGGCAAAAGAGCTCCAGCTTTTTTTTATGCGGTATTGATTGTTGGATGGTTTGTGCTCTTTGGCCGAAATTTCTACGAATTCAGATTCCTCGCAGACCCCTTGCGAGATTTTTTGGAAACCGGACACCGCTTGGGTAACTATCAGTTCTCCGTCAATAACCTCCTGGTATTTCTATTCATTATGGTCTGTGCAACGGTGCTTTCAAAGATTGTTTCCTATTTCGCAGCAGATTCCCAATGGGAGAAAAAGGAAGGGGCAGCTCAGAACAAATTTCGACTGGGAAGCTGGATTTTACTCGTTCGGATCACGATTATCGTGATTGGATTTTTTCTGGCCTTTTCGGCACTGGGGATCCCTGTTCAACAGATTGGTATTATCTTAGGGGCATTGGGGGTAGGAATAGGCTTTGGCCTGCAGACGCTGGTCAACAATCTGGTGAGTGGTTTGATTATTGCCTTTGAAAAGCCTGTGAATGTGGACGACCTAATTGAGATCGGTGGGCGATCGGGAAAAGTGAAATCGATAGGGTTTCGCAGCAGTGTCATTGCGACGGCCGAGGGCGCGGATCTGATTATGCCCAATGGGGACCTGCTCAATGCGCATGTGATGAACTGGAGTCAGGGTGGGGCAAAAAAACGTCTCTGCATTCGGCTTGAGGTAAAATATGGGGTAGATCTTGAAAGGGTAACTCAGTTGCTCAAAAAAATAATGGATGAGGACGAGCAGATTCTCTCTTCTGGGGGTACTGCTGTGCAGTTTGCACAGGTAACCTCACAGGCAGTGGTGGTCGAACTCTATTTTTGGGTCAGAATATCTAAAGACGGTGGTAGTGTCAAGAGCGGACTATTAACCAAGATTTATAACGCGTTTGCTGATGAAGGTGTCGATATGGCTTTGCCGATTCAACAGGTAATCCTCAATCAGACCAATAGCGAAACAAAAGTGAAACCCAATCATTAAAGTTGATCAGGAGATTATTTTACCATGGTATTGACTGATGGTCGAATCAGCACATTAGTTTACGAGAGTCAACTTTTGAAGAAATGGGGTAGAATGTCCTCCTTTGGGAACACAAAAATCACTTAAGGAAATAATAAAGTCGGGTTGTTCGTGGTTCATTTCATCGATAAAGCGTTGGGTACAACGGTTCCCATCCTGCATCAGATCGTAATGTAGATCGGTGATAACACCGAATTTTAAGTTCTGATGTCTAGCATCAACTTCTCGGTTGGAGCTGTGTCAAAGTCGGTACGCATTTTTGCAAGTTTTTAAGAATTGTTTTCGGTTTATCATGGCTTTTTATTTGATATTGATTTTGGACTTCGGACAAAACCAATGATTGTTGCACATATCGCACATATCAATGCAACAAAAAGAAATATATTGGCCGTGTTGCCTGTGTAATCTATCAGCTTACCAAACAAAGGTTCACCAACGGCCGCAAATACATACGCAAACATGTTCATCACGCCGATACCTGTTCCAACAAGTTTGGTTCCAAGCAGATCTGGGCTCAGGGTCCAGAAATTGGCTTGCGGACCATACACAAAGAATCCTGAGGTAAACATGAGTATGCCCATCAGGAGGTGATTGTGAACAGGTACCAAATAAATGAGAAGGGCAATAATGCAGCTGATCATCATACCCGCAGCGATCGATTTACTTCTGTTTTTGTTAAAGACGAGGTCTGAAATGTATCCGAAAGAAACAGCACCAAGGGCCATCCCAATGGGGATGAGTAAGGTTAACCACATATTGCCTGATGATTCTTTGTAGTTGTTCCCTAAAAAGTGGATCGGTACCCAAAAGATTAAGCCATACCGTGCCATACTTTGAAAACCAATGGCGAGCGAAGCGATCATAAAGTTGCGATGCTGAAATACATGCAGATAGGACTGCTTCCAGTTTTCTTGTTTTTCGGATGCTGCAACTTGTTCTGGTGTGTCTTCCGGTTCCGCGATTCCTTCTTTTTCGTCAGCAGGAGTATAGCCTTTTTTTTTAGGGTCGCTGTATGCGACAAAAAGAAAGACCAATAATGCGCCAGCGAGAAATAGGATAGGATAGCGAAATAGGGTGCGCCAGCTTTGTTCCTGTTGGACGAGTACCAAAGCCATCAGAAAGGTCAAAACGGAGGAGCTTCCGGCAGCCATGGTATAAAAGCCAAAAGCCTTGCCACGTTCGGAGCTGCTCCACCAATTGGAAATAAGCTTACCTCCTGAGCCCCATGCCATGGATTGGAAATAACCATTCAGCGTCCAAAGAACCAAAATAGCTGTATAAGAACCAGCGAAACTGATGACGAGATTACAGAGAATGGACAAGCCTCCTCCAGCGACAATCATAATTTTGGGACTCCATCGATCGGCTAGATTTCCATTGATGAGCTGGCCGATCGCATAGCCCATTAACATTGCAAAACTGATCCAGCCTACTTGCTGAAAACTGATGTCTAGCTCTTTGGCAATACCTCTTGCTGCCCATCCAAAATTGTGTCGACCTGTGTAAAAGAATAAGTAACAAAACATGGTTACAAACAACATTTTCCACTGATCTTTTCTAAATTTTCTTTCCATTAAAGCTGCTCCGTTGAGGGGTGGACGAATAAACCTGCTCGTATTGGTTTGTGCGTTAACGCATAGCTTATTGCATCATTGACTTCAGCAAGTGGGAATTCACGTTCGATCAATGATTCAAAGGGATACTTTTGCCAGTTTTCAATGATAAAGTCTACAGCGACAGAGAAATCGGTATAGTTGTAATTATGCAGTCCTTTGATCGTGAGCATCTTTCGAATTACTTTTTCGGCGTCTATCCCAGTAGCGCGCTGCTTAAACACGGCACCTACGAGAACAGCATTCCCATGGAGCCCCAACGTATCGATTCCAAGCTCCATCGCCTCTGGCGAGCCGCTCATGTCGATAAATCGGTCTATAACTGTAGCTTCTAATGCTGTGCTGGATGTGGTTTCACGTAGATCTATTGTAGCTGTCGCGCCAAATTTTTTAGCGAGTTCTAAACGTGCAGGATTAATGTCAGAAGCGATGATACTTTTAGCACCCATTTCCTTGCACATGGCAATGCTAACCAGTCCCAATAATCCAATGCCTGCAACATGAATGTTTTTTTTCGTAATGGTCTCTGCCAGGCGAAGGGCTCCTGCCGAAGTAGCAACAGCACAATTGATGGTGGCAGCTACTGCAGGAGAGATATCTTTTGGAAGTACTCGTATGCAGGTATTTGGCCGTAAGATGATATGGGTTGCCAATCCACCATGAAGGTCATCCATTTCGGTTATCTGACGGTGACCATATTTGTAGATCTTATCGTTTTTCTGCGGAATCTCCGGCTGATAATTGGCACTATTGGGATCACTGGAAAAAACAGTCCAGGTAATTAGGTCGCCAATCTGTAGCTGATTGCCTCGTGCATCAAGTCCGCTATGATCAGAAGAAATCGCTGCGATAACGCCCACAATCTCATGACCTAAAATCGTAGGACATGGTTCGTTTCGCAACCCACAATAGGTATGAAGATCACTACCACAAAGAGTGGTATAGCGTATGTTGACCAAAATTTCGCCATCTTTCAAAGGTGGAATAGGTTTGCTCACTTTAGCGAGCGCCGTATTAGCTTGATCAAAAACGTAATATGTTGCTAGTTGTTTCATTTTGCATAAAAATACATAAGTTATGCAATACTAAACAAAGTTTATTTATACTATATTTTCAAATGATTAAGTTTTTGTAAATAAGGTCAACGATTGATCAAAATTAATGAGATTCGTTTTAAGGTAAATTTTTTAATTAGCACGTGATTGTTTAGCTTTGATATTCCATTAGTCATTATTATTAATTTATTACCTAAAAATTGTGCAAAGCCAAACTATTATTACTTTACTTATTGTTGGAATAGTCATCAGTAAAACGCTGATAGGTGTACTGATCTACTTTTTAATCCGAAAGAACCGGTTGCTAAAGGTCGAACAGCTCAAATTAACGACTGCCAACAGTATCCTCAGTGAACAGGCAATTCGTATTCATCATTATAATGAGGAGTTAAAAATTGCTGAGAGTTTCAAGACTAAAGTCCTATCCATTGCATCGCATGATCTCAGGGCACCATTTGCATCGGTCGAAATTTTGCTGGCGATTGATGATATTTCTCTCGTTGATAAGGAGGATCTTAAACTCATTTTTTTAAATCTAAAAGGTCAGGTGGCCAGATCGCGGACGATGTTGGAAGAGGTTTTACTTTGGACAGAATCACAACTTCGAGATAAGCTTGAAAATACCGAGAACTGTAATATTCGCGATCAAATTGATGCGGTATTGGGAATCTATGCGCTAGAAATCCAACGTTTCAATATACAGATCATAAATTCGGTGAATCCGGATTTTTGCGCGGATACACATAAAGGAATTCTCGCTTTTGTGCTAAGAAATGTGATTAGCAACGCCATTAAATATGGACGAGTCGGCGGTAGCATCGTGCTGCAATTGATCGATGACCAAAGGGATCGATGGGAGCTTATCGTTAGCAATGATGGGGAAGAACTTTCATCGGAAGTCCTCCACAATTTAAATTTTGTTAATAGCTGGGACCGTAAAAGATCTGAAAACAAAAATGGTGCAGGGTTGGGTATCTCCCTCTGTAAGGATTTGATCAAACGGATTGATGGAAAAATGCAGTTCGAGAATCAGCATGGTATAGGCGTTTCTGTTCGGATCTCGTTTCCGCGGAAGGCTTATCAGGCTGTCTCTTGATAACAATCAATCTACTATAAAAGCCCGATATAGATCGGGCTTTTTTTATGAAGAATTAAATGACAAACTTAGTTTTTTATGAAAGATCAGTTGGTATGAAAGATCCGTAAACCAATCATTATGCGGCTTTTCCCGACGAAAAACACCTCAAAGGTCTTGAAAAAGTTTTACTTTTTGAGAGCTTCTAGCATAAAAAGTCCTTCAGTTTCGAAAGGGAGTTCAAGAATACGATTTTGGGCATCCATATCGACTTTAATAGAACCAAATCCAACTGCTTCCAATAGTTCGATGTCTTTGGCAGGACGCTGATGTGCACTGATGTCTAATGCCGATTTGATGTCATTGATCTGATCGATAGCGCCCAATGGACATTCATCGTGCCTTTCGGTACTAAAGACCGTTTTCCCAAAATCGGCATCTAGGTTGATCATTCTTCCGCCTGGCTTGAGCACACGTTCCATCTCGCGGTAGCATTTTTCGAGATCGGGGATGGTCCACGTCATCAACCTAGTGAAGACGAAGTCAAAGGTGTTGGCTTCAAACTGTAGTACTTGCGCATCCATGACCCGATAGTCTACGCGAAGTTCTAGTTCTTGGCTGACGAGTTTTGCATATTCAATCATCTGCGGGGAGAGGTCAACGGCAGTAACCTCAAAACCCGCAAGGGTCATAATGTTGGCGAAATATCCCGTAGCAGTACCGACTTCAAGTACTTTATTGCCCCAAGCCTGGCTACGGACGGACTTGAAAAACGCTAGCCAGCGTTCGGTCTCCGGCCTGGACCAAGCTTCATCCCTTTCCTTGCGCCAGGAGCTACTACGGTCATTCCAATATGCTGTTATTCTTTTAATCATTGCAATAGTGTTAACAGGTACAAATTTATCCATTTTATCAGCAACAATTGCTGGAATTTATGTCATATCTCTGACCAGCTTATTTTGGATTTTTATTCTGCTTGCCTCAGCTGCGGACATAAATATCACCCAGCCAATCCACAAACGTAATATTAAAAAATAAGCAATACCTATTGAATGTTGCACGACGACGTGGGTGAATTTGCCCAGGAAAACAAATTTTAGCTGTTTTTTGATTGTATTTGTTCATCAATCGTCCGGTTGTATCGATCATAAATAACTTTTTCAGGTTCAAAATTTGGATTAGGTTTCCAATATTCTTCGATCTGAATCGTATTTTCCTTTAAGATGGTCTTTGATCTCAGTAGTGTACCTTTTCCATGGACTTCGTTTATGTCAACAGGGTTGATGGAGGAAAAATGTTTTTCTAGCATTTTCGGGATTTCGCGAAAATTGATGCAATTTTCGTAAATAACGACCTTTTTACTTGTTTTAATCAAGGGTAGGAGAACTTTCGCTAACCATCCTGGCTTTTCTGACGCGATTTGAATTGCCGGTTGTGTCAGATAAAAGCTGAACTGCGCCTGGTCGTCGCTGTGGTAGTTGCTGTAGATAATGGTCTCGATAATTTCCCAGGAGATAAATTGGGTTGTTTTTAGCAAGGGGATTTGATAGGATATGCCTTTATGATCGGATGTTACACTTTCCTGTTGGGCAATCTGTCGTGTTATGGTTTTCTCGGATACTCGAAATCCAAGGGTCATACCGTACAGGATAATACCGGGGAATAGTATGAAAAGTACAGAAACGACATAAGCCCCCACAATTTTGCTGCCATGAACCATCATCAATATTGTCAAAGCTATTCCGATACAGATAAACAGCCCAAGTAATAATTTAATGACTAAAAGAGGATTAAACTTCATTTGTTCAAAGCGCGTGATTTTTAGCTAAATGTACTAAAACTTCTTGATGTTTTAGAAAACATTTGAGCGTTTTGAAAAGAGGCAGTTCGTTGCTGGTATGTCAATAATTAGTATATTTGCTGCACTAGCGATACATGAAAGCGAAACAATTGATATGGATTCTACTGCCGCTGATGCTCCTGCAGAGCTTCTCGTCGGTATGGCTATGGACTGTTTTTGAATTTAACAGAGATTATATTGCTAAGAATGAGTGTATCAATCGATTCAATGAAAAGGCACTTTCCTGTAGAGGACAATGTATCTTGATGAAGAAAATGCGTGAACATGAGGAGAAGGAACAAAAGAACCTGGAATCTCGTATAATCGACGTTGTATTTATCAATAATCAGCAATGTTTTAACCTTGATATCACTTTTTTTGAAGAAGCGGCTGCGGAGACCTTACTTCCGGCATATCAGGTAAACTATAGCTATAGACCAATCTTTACTATTTTTCATCCACCTTTGGTTTAAGTCATTTTGCTTTTCGTACGGGCTGTCGGCATATTGACTGATGGCAGGTACTGTCTATTTTCAAAAGATTTAAATCAATACATATGAATTTATATTCCCGCGTAGGGACTGTCGGGGGCGTGATCTTACTGCTACTCGCGTTTTCAGTTGCTTTTTCAACTTCATCCTGTACTGCCGATCATTCAAAAAAGAACGGTAAGAAAGCTACGGATTTTATCCTGCCTAAGGAATCCGATCTGGTCCGTGTAGCGGATACTGTTTGGGATGTTACCAATTATACCATATATGCGGATGCCAAACTCAACAATAAATACCATACCATTTATCTGCGTTTAAGAGATACCTCGGGAATTCCGATCAATGACAAATCCCTTGATTTCTATCCAGAAATGAGTATGGGACGTATGAAGCATGGAGGCCCCTTTGAGCATCCCGTCGCGCTCGGCGAAGGCTGGTATAGCAGCCCAATGGTTTTTATTATGGCGGATATCCCGCAGATGGGGAAGGGCTGGCAATTACATACGATACGCAGTCACAATCGCATAAAAGATACACTTGCCATCAAGATTCCGGTTACTGCAGCAGCAACCATGCGAACAATGAGCTCTGGAACCAGAGACGATAGCCGCGTATTTATTTCCTGCCTATTGCCTGATAGCGTAAAGCAGGGAAGGCATCCCATCCGATTTTTAATGAATAAAATGGATGGTCATCATTTTCCGGTATTAGATCATTATGTCATTAAACTAAAGACCAATAGGCCTACTACGGAAACGGGGTCTTCGGAAAATTTTGCTGCTGAAAGTACAGGTAATGGTTACTATGAAGGCACTGTTAATTTTTCTATGCCTGGTCGTTGGGAAGTCATTGTCGAACTATGGAAAGCGGGCAAAAAATCAAATCAGGATGATATAAAATATCTAGTGCAGGTCACTTAATACAAACAGAATTTATTTTACCAATATACTTAAACAATAAAAATGAAAAAGAGAATCAACGTAATCCTAGGCTGTTTCGGTTTTGTAGCTATACTGGCGTGTAGCGGAAATGAGGCGACAAAAGTCAAGAAGGAAAATAGTGCCCAGCAACCTTCCGCAGTTGAGTCTGGGACCATGCTCGATTATAAAACCGAGGGGCCCAAAGGGGTGGGAACTATTTCTTCCTTCGAACACAAACCTTTTGATGCGCGGCTTGCAAATAGGGGCGTAGAACTATTTGTGTCGAAATGTGCAATGTGCCATAGTTTTGATCGTACATTGGTAGGTCCATCGTTGGACGCTGTCATCAAACGTCGTACCCCGGAGTGGATTATGAACATGATGCTAGATCCGGCAACCATGCTGGAGAAAGATGCCGACGCGAAAGCACTGAGTAAGGAGTATGGGTCGCCAATGATTAGCTTGGGCTTGAAGCAAGAAGAGGCACGTGCCATTTTAGAATATTTGCGCGAACGTAATAGCACTACAAAATAGATCGGATCAATGAAGTCTCAATACTGTAGATGGTGGTTTTGCATGACAATGGCTTGGGCAATATGTGTGCAGGCAACCAATCTGTTGTGGGCATTTATTGAATTTGAGTGCAATCGTACCTATATCGAGCAAAACCTCTGTGTCAATCGTTTTGAACCGGCAGTGAGCTGTAAAGGCTTCTGTTTCCTTAGCGAAAAGACGGTTGAACAAAAGGATGTGAACAATGTGCTCGCCAAAATGAAGGGGATGGAAATATTGGTCTTTGTGCAGTATGTGAAGGGAGTCTTGCTGTACTCTCCAATAGTACCTGATGTGAAAACTGTCTATCCGAAAGACTTTGTCTCCGATACCTTCGGAGGTATACTGCCTGAAGTTTTTAGACCGCCAATCATTTGATTATTCCACAAATATTTTTTCACAGAATAATCATAAAGAAATGGTAATACGAAAAGAGAAACTAGATTTTCTAAAATTAGAAGATATTGATTCCACTTCGCAGGGAATCGTTATTATGCCTATAGCAGCTTTTTTACAAGCTAAAGCAAATCAAAATACGCTCCACCTAAGGTCTTTTTATACCCTTTTGCTTATCAATAGTGGTGAACTGTCTATGGTAGCGGATCAGAGCGTACAGATTATAGCTGCCCATGATATAATCAGCATAAATTCAAATTGTGTGTGTAGTTTTCATGCAGGTTCGTCTGTAGAAGGATACAGTGTCTTATTTACAGCATCCTTTCTCATGGAAAGTCAGAACACTGCTGTAAGAAACTTCTTTCATTTTTTAAGGAGTAGATGTAAACACGCTTTTGTGCTATCGAAAGAAGATATCATCAGTTGTCTACATATAGTAAGTTTGATGGAAACAGCTTATAATTCAGTTAAATTGAGTGCTCACGGTGTATTGAGCCGCTACTTAACCATGCTGCTCCAGATTTTGGGAAGGCAAATCGTGGTCGATCATGTGGCTGCAAAGCAGGAGGAAGATGACGATAAAATCCGGAGTTTCGAATCTTTGGTTGATAGTCATTATGCGCAGCAGCGTTATCCGTCATTTTACGCAGAGCAATTGAATATATCGATCAACTATCTTAATCGGATTTGTCGAAAAAACAGATCGACGAGCTGCGGCACTATTATCCGCGGACGGATACTATTGGAGGCCGAGCGATTGCTTTATCATACCTTTAAAACGGTAAAAGAAATTGCCTTTGAACTCGGTTTTGAAAATGTACCATATTTCAGTACTTTTTTTAAAGCAAATAAAGGAATGAGTCCTGAAGAGTTTAGGAAAAATTGTTGATGTAAATATGATTAAAAGCCTTTTTCATGTAGTTGAAAAAGGCTTTACTTTTCAAAAAAAATGTCCTGTAGCCTACGCAACCTTATTTTTTCTTTTCCGATTTTTCCTTACCATCAACAGGTAAATCCAATATAGCCATTAGTAATAGATAATAACCTTTTTCCAATCCCATTTTTTGTGCTTTTTGGTGTATCGTATCCATATCTTTAGTCAATTGTTGTTTAAATTTTATTTTGCTATTTGTGTAAACAGAATCAAATGCTGTACCCAAAACTTTCCCGAGGCTCGCTAACCGTATTTTTAGGGCATAAATAACGTAGAGCGTTCATTATTTGACAAAAAAATACGGACTGCTCAGGTATTTAATACAGTGAAAATATCAGATGAATCGGCAATGAGAAGTAAAAAGTACATGAACGTCTTTGCTGTAAAACATTTTCTATGCCAGCATTGTCATACTTACGATTAATAATAAAAACAGGTATTATGAAAAAGATAATTCCATTTGCGCTCATGTCGAGTTTATTGATGCTCGTGTCGAGTTGTGCAGCAATTGAAGGTATATTTAAAGCAGGCGTATGGTCGGGCATCCTATTGGTTGTTGTCGTAGTCGCAATTGTCATTTGGTTGATCAGCAAGTTGTTTGGTGGATCAAAATGATTTTATGAACGGGATTTTCGCTATTTTGGGACTTATTGTATTTAGGCACTTATTGTTTTTCGATGAGATATTTCCAGTAACGTTTGGGAACATGTCTTAAATGAAGCTTCAGGTTTTTGCGTGATTCAATAGAGGTACTTTTAAAATAAGTCTTCCAGAGATGCTGATAATCTTTTTCTTGAGGATCGAGATCCACTTCTAGCTGATATGGATCTTGAACCTCGTCTTTATTGTTGTTGTATACCTCCAAGATATTTTTGCCATCATAATGGAAGCCATAGTTTCGCCGTATATCATAAATTAACCAGCACTGGTCGGCGAATCGGTTTTTAAAGAAGTCTACAACCAGGGGAATCACATTGAAATCGGGTTCAACGATGGCTGTGTAGAGATTATCGTTAGACTTGACAAATCGGATAAAAGCTTTCATGCGGTGTCGTTCGCGGCTGATCTTTTTGACTGTCTGATGGATACGGAGTATGGGTGGGTATCCATAATTGCGTATATCTAATTTTCCCCTTCGAAAAAGTTCAACAATCAATTGAAATCCATTGAGCCATTCAGATTGATTATCGGACAAAAAATTATGATAAAAGATTTTTGTTTCTTGTGCTCCAAGTATTTTTTCCATTCCCACTAAAATGCGCATGGCTTTTTTAACCTCAGTATGAACCTGTCGCTTTTCCGAAAAAATACTAATTGCCATAGACTTTTCTGTTGTGGGAATGCTATCAAATTCTTTCCGTTCAAAAGCTTCAAATACACAACAGAGGTAACCGGAATAACTTCCGTCAAAAATATAGTCCATTAGAAAAGTGTTAGCTGTGTATTGGAAGCCTTGGCTTGTGTACGAGGATTACTTTCAAGAATAGACTTTCTGATGTTTTCGGGATAGTGGAAGCCTCCAGCGATGAGTGTATCCTGGCAAACCATAAAATATTTGGCGCGATTATAGGCAATTCCCATTTTTCGAAGTTGATATTCCTTTAATTTTCCATATTTGCGCGACTGTACAATTTTGTTGGCAGATTGCCTGCCAATACCCGGGATTCGGATAATCCACTCATAAGTAGCGCTGTTGATGTCAATAGGAAAGAATTGCGGGTTGCGTAGCGCCCAAGCAAGCTTAGGGTCTATTTCTAGATCGAGATGTTGATGCGTGCTGTTGAGTATTTCATGAAGCGAAAAACCATAAAATCGAAGTAGCCAATCTGTCTGATAAAGTCTGTTTTCACGTACAAGAGGCGGTGTTGTTCCAATTTGGGGAAGGTTGGAATCGGTCGCGTTGATGGGAATATAACCCGAATAATACACCCGTTTGAGATTGTAATCTTTATAGAATGTATTGGCCGCCTGCATAATCTGTAGGTCGCTCTCTGGAGTTGCTCCAATAACCAGCTGCGTACTTTGGCCTGCTGGTACAAATAAGGGTGCTTTCTTGTCTTTTTTTCGATCCTGACGAAGATTGAGAATTTCATTTTTAATAATCCCCAGAGGCTCGCGAACGGACTGATGATCCTTTTCCGGAGCAACAAGTTTGAGTCCCTCCTCAGTAGGAATTTCGAGGTTTACACTCATTCGGTCAACATATAAACCTGCTTCTTTTAATAATGATTCACTTGCTCCGGGGATGGCTTTGAGGTGGATATAACCATTAAAACGTTCTTCCGTCCGAAGTTTCTTGACAACTAACATTAAGCGTTCCATGGTGTAGTCTGCAGATTTGAAAATACCCGAACTTAAAAAAAGACCTTCGATGTAATTTCGACGGTAGAAATTCATGGTCAATTCGACAACTTCCTTCACCGAAAATGCTGCGCGTTGCACGTCGTTGCTACGTCGGCTAACACAAAAGGAACAGTCGTAGATGCAGTAATTGGTCATTAAAATTTTTAGTAGAGAGACGCAACGGCCATCTTCGGTGTAGGTATGACAAATGCCACTAGCCGATGAATCGCCTATTCCACCACTATTTTTTCGTTTACTTCCACTTGAACTGCAACTTACGTCGTATTTAGCGGCATCAGCTAATATTTGCAATTTATCATCAAAACCAAACATGATATGTTCTCCAGTAATTTGCTGTAAAATTACTAATATTATTAGTAATAAATACCCGTAAAATTACTTGATTTGCCTTTTTTAGATTCGTACTATTCATCTTCAACTGCGGGAGGATGCCCAAATTTGCTAAAAAAATAAACGATTTGTGACGGGATTTTGTTCATGAATAAACTACATATTATGGCAGAGAATAATTTGAATAATAAAGAAGCGCTAGAAAAGCTAAAAGGGATCGTAGATCAAATTGATGTGGGAACAGTCTGTTCATTTCCATCAGATTCTGACTATCCCCATGGTGTTCCGATGAGCAGACAGGAAGTGGATGCAAATGGTGACATTTGGTACATCTGTTCTGCAGAAAGTGAGACGTTTAAAAATATTTCACAGGATCCCAAAGTTTCCCTATTTTATGCCGATCCCAAAACCTACACCTTTTTGAGTATAAACGGTAAAGCAAGTCTTTCGCGGGATCAGGAAAGGATAGACCGTTATTGGAACAAAATGATGGAAGGCTGGTTTAAGAAAGGAAAAGAAGATCCCAATATCCAATTGCTACAGATCACACCTGAAGAAGCGCATTATTGGGATTCAAACTCAAATATGGTCATCAACTTGTTTAAAATGTTGAAAGCGGCTGTTACAGGCAATACACAAGATATAGGTAAAGAAGGAGATCTTAATATTTAATATAAACGGAATCTATAATATCAACACAGTAATTAGCACCCTAAAAAGGTCCTCTTTTCCAAAATGAGGACCTTTTTTCTAACCAAGCTTTTATCGAAAAAATCTGTTACGCGTTTCCTTTGATCACACGTAAAAGTACTGCGATGATTGCAATTACCAAAAGAATATGAATTAGCCCTCCGCCAACAAAGCCTCCAAAAAAACTGATTGCCCATATCAGGACCAAAATAACAGCGATAGTATATAATAGATTTCCCATAGTAATGAATATATATGTGTTTATTGAATAACAATACTTATCCAGCGATGGTTTAGTATTTTTTCTCTTTTTTCCACTTACGGATCCTCCCGACTGCATTTTGATAAGGTGAAGCGGTGTTAAATTGAATCATTCTGCCTAAGGTCCATTTTTCATACCACGATACACCATAAAGCTGCATGTCTGTCTTTTGCTCAATGAGTTCCACAATTTTTAAAACAGTTTGGTCTAGTTTTGCGCACAAAGTATTAAAATCTAGATTGTTATAATCCTGATAAAATTTTTGAGCCAGTTTGCCTAGCTCATTCCATTTAAAACCAGTCTCCGGAAAATCAACCTCTTTGCCATCTTCACTTTTCTTATTCCATTTGAGAACCAGCTCACCCCAGCCAATTAAATAGGAAATTAGGTTATTTATACTCATTACTGTTCCTTTAGCATGACCCTGGAGTATAAGAAGATTAGTTTGATCGTTCGGAATATCGGAAAGTTCACAGACAAGCTTGCTGTAATTTATACGGATAGCTTGAAGGAGTTCGTCTTTTGTGGTTGGTATAGCCATGGCATAAATGTGAATTATACATAAGATACAAATAATTATGTATAATTGATTAGCTTGGGATGGAGTTGTAGAGCAGAACGTGTTCACAAGCCCACAGCAGACAATGTTTGACAATGCCTTTTGTTTTAGTCTGATAGGGTTTTTGAATATATTATTGTAATTGAAAAAACAATAAACCTTAAATCGTAAAAAATATGGTTTTATGTGTATTTTTTGGTAAAATTTATTGTTTTATTAAAGTGGTGTTGTATTTTATTCTGCTTATAACGAATATTGTTGTAAGTATTTAGACAGGATCTTTCATAGGGGAGATACTGCCTAAGATGTACTGCCAATGAAATAATAAACTGAAAAATTGATACAAAGATGAAAAAGATTTTATTGTTACTAACCGTGGTTATGTTCGTCGTTTCGGGCGCATTCGCTCAGATTCATAAGCCTGTTAAATGGACTGTGGCCAGCAAAAAATTGAACAACAAGGAAGCTATGGTCTATGTGAAGGCCACTATTCAAGATGGTTGGCACATTTACTCCCAAAATGTAAAAGACGGTGGCCCAATTCCAACATCTTTCAATTTCGGTAAAGCTGCTGACTACGTTTTGGTCGGTAAGACGGCTGAACCAAAACCGAAGATCAAACACGAAGAGGTTTTCAAAATGGATGTGGGATACTTCACCAATGAAGTGATCTTTCAGCAAAAGGTTTCGCTGACGAAAGGAACAGCAACAGTAAAAGGTACCGTGGAATGGCAAGCTTGTGACGCTTCACAATGTCTTCCTCCAGATGAGTATGCTTTTGCTGTAACGATCAAATAGTTTAATAAATAAGAGCAATTAACGATCTAAAGCGATTTGGCGCTTAGGATAATTGATAGAAAAAGGAAAATTAAGGATAAAGGCTAGGTAATCGCACCTAGCCTTTTTTGTTTAAAGGGGGCTTTTGGTATAAAAAATACGCCCTTTGGTATAATATGTTAAATCTATTTTTTACGAAATTTTAGCTTTGTTTAGATGGATTACACAAACTTACTTGAGCAGGCAGATCTTTTTTTAGTGCATAGTTACCGCAAGAACCACAACCCACAGCTATATTTTCACACCATTGAAAGTGTTCGAGATATTGTAAACGCAGTAATGACCCTAAGTGAAAAATATGCCTTGACGGCCGAGGATAGAATTGCAGGAAAACAGTCATCGGTCTAATGTAATGGTGTGTTTTATGATAAAAATGATAAAGATAGATCGATTAAAGTTGAAGCATTGTACACTAGTTAGTTTTTTGATCATGGGATTGTTATGTTTCGAGACCGCATGTTACGGACAAATGGGGTTTGGACTTCGGGTGGGTGGTAATATTTCGCGTGCAAGTGGCAATGCATTTGGCGCCAATAGAATGGGATATCAATTGGGAGGGGATTTGATTTTTGGACTTAATAGCAAGATGGATATTCAAGTTGAGCCTAGTTACAACTTAACCAGAATTCGTGTCAATGGTAACACGGCATCTCTTGCTGGAGGCTTATCCAAGGGGACCCGTTCGCTGAAATATCTCAATACACCCGTATACCTAAAAATTAATTTTACGAGTAAATTTTCAATCTTGGGTGGCCTAGACTTGAATATGTTGCTCAACGACGACAGGTATAAACTTAATGATGGAAAACCAGCGTTCAACAGTCGTACACGGATAGGTTACGCATTAGGGATAAATCTTGGCGCGCTGTATTTTAGATACCGACAATTCAAAAAGAATAATAAAATTGTAGACAATTGGGATGCACATATTGACCAGTATCAACTGGGATTTAAAGTGCGTTTGTTTTAAGCTAATAGTTCCACTGGTAGGTAACCTTTACAGACTTTCCTGTGCTGTAAGCTGAGCCGCTCTGATTTTGCTACATCAGGCGGCTTTAATTTTATTAATGATTTACAATTTGTTGTGGAGATGTTTATTGCTGGATATCATGGATATTTGCAGGACTAGCTCGATACACCAATCGATGTACTTGTAACGGGCTGATGGAGGATGGAGCTCCTATAGGGCTGAAGGATTTTCCCCGTTTATCAAACTAGACTGCAAATACCGGGATGCTGATCGTGAACGTACGTTACGACAAGGGGATGCTGATCATGTTAAACGAGGTTTGTACTTCATCATGCGAAAGTTTTTAAGGAAGTTCACCTGTTATTGTTTTAGCGTATATCTTTATATAGCAACAATGTTGCATTTATGTTGTTTTGTTTTTACATTTGTTTAAACGAAATTACTATGAGCAGCATTTCCAAAAAAGTTAAATTACCTGTCACTGTTTTAAGTGGATTTTTAGGTGCGGGAAAAACCACACTATTGAATCATATTCTACACAATAAGGAAGGCAAGAAAGTTGCTGTTATTGTTAATGATATGAGTGAAGTGAACATTGATGCACAAGCTGTTGAACGTGAAAATGTGCTTTCGCGAACAGAAGAAAAGTTAGTGGAGATGAGCAACGGATGTATTTGTTGTACCTTAAGGGAGGATTTGATGGTGGAGGTGGAGCGACTAGCGAAAGAAAATCGCTTTGATTATCTTCTTATCGAGAGTACTGGTATTTCGGAGCCTATTCCAGTAGCGCAGACATTCAGTTATAGTAGTGCTGACAATGGGATTGATCTGTCTACGTTCAGTTACATTGATACTATGGTAACTGTGGTGGACTGTTTCAATTTTGCTAAAGATTTTGGAAGCGCCGATACCTTATTAGATCGGAAACTGACGGATGACGACTATGACAATAGGGCAATTGTAAATCTGTTGACTGATCAGATCGAATTTGCCAATGTTATCCTTTTGAATAAGGCCGATCTGGTATCTGAGGAAACTTTGGGCACTCTCGAGTCTGCTATTGGGCGGCTCAATCCTGGAGCCAAATTAATCCGTACACAATTTGGACGTGTTGATCCAAAGGAAATTATGGGTACGAGCTCGTTTGACTTTGATGAAGCTTCCTCTTCGGCTGGATGGATCAGAGAACTTGAAAATGAACATAGCCCTGAAACAGAGGAGTATGGTATTTCATCTTTTGTCTTTCGATCGCAACGGCCTTTCCATCCCCAGCGACTGCACAGTTATCTCAATGAGCGGTACCCACATAATATCATACGCGCTAAAGGTCTCCTCTGGTTGGCATCCCGGCCGAATCTTGCGATTAGTTTTAGTCAGGCAGGTGGCAGCGTAAGATTGGAAAGTGCAGGCTCATGGTGGAGTAGCATGCCCGAAGAGCAGCGTTATCAGTATCCCAGTTATGCCGAAATCAGCGCTGAACTTCTTAAACGTTGGCACCCGGAGTGGGAAGATCGAAAAAATGAATTGGTATTTATAGGTCAGCATCTAGATAAAGAAAAATATCTGTCGGAGCTTGAAGAATGCCTATTGACCGAAGAAGAAGGCGATGACTGGCGTTTTACTTGGTGGAAAGACGAATTTCCTAAAAATATTTAAAACCACTTGTGATCGGCATCGGTTAAAAAAGTAAGTAATGTAGGTTAGATATTGTATTTTTCGAAGGCCAGAATTAATTTTCTGGCCTTTTTTATACTGATTTGCCAGATGTTATCAAGATACGGTTATCAGCCTTCATCAATCGCGCTATTAAAAATATAGAAATCTATCCCTAAAACGCTTAATCATGATGGTCGAAAATCATCTTTATGATTCCGAAAATTTCAAAGAGTCATAGCAAAGATGTCATGGTAAAAGAACAGTATAGTTAAGGAACAATCATAGTCACTATGCATGATATAATTAACAATGAGCAGACTGCTTGATTTTAATAATATCTAAAAGGTTTAATTTTATACCTAAATCAATACTGAAAAAGCATCAAAAAAAGAATGGGATTAACTTGAATGCAATTGAACGCATGCATACGCTGGGTAATATCTTTAAACCTGGGGTGATGAAAGGAATTGATCTGAAAAAGTAATTGATAGACTTTCAAAAAAACAGCACTGATAGTCTAAAGATAAAACTCGCTCACGCATCAAAGAGGTGAAATTAGTAACGGGATTGTCAGAATTGTAGTATGTTATTTAGAATTGTTTTAAACTACTGGTTTTCCATGTATATTTGAAATACAGAAGGGCACCCTTTCAATTGAATGCTAATTTTATATTGAATGATTATTGTTATATAAATGAATAAAGTAGAACTGTTTGAAAATGAGCGTGCAAGTGGCTATGATCAATTTGTTGAGAGCTGGATTCCCAATTACCATTATTTTTTAGATCAGTTGCCAAAGCTCCTCCGAGAAACTGAAAACAAGGATTTACTGGTGGTAGGATGTGGTACTGGAAATGAAATAGAACGTTTTGTCGACACAGCAGAATCTTGGACAATAACCGGGGTAGATCCGTCGCCTGAGATGATTAGCCAGGCCCTGGAAAAATTTGAAGCGGATGAGAATGTTCATCTTGTCGAAGGTGTGGTAGGTGATTTGGACGAAGAGAAACAATTTGGTGCTGCGACGCTTTTGCTTGTATTACACTTTTTAGAAGACAATGGCGAAAAATTGGTTATGCTCCAAGATATTTCCAAGAGAATGATGTCGCAAGCACCCTTGTTATTATTAGATATTACGGGCGATAAGGAGCAGATTCAACAAAACTTGCAGTTGTTGAGGCTTCTTCTGCCCAAGGGGATAGATGAAACACAGGTCGCTCAAAGATTGCGAAGAATCGAGCACGAATTGTTGCATGTCTCGGAAGAACGATTAGTCGAGCTCTGTGAAGAAGCCGGATTTGAACCTCCTGTTCGATTCTTTCAATCATCGATTTATATGGGGTGGATAACCCGAAAAAAAGATATTATTTCCTTTTCTTAGCAAAGGGATTGAAGGAAAGCCCCGCATTAATATAAAACGAAGGATCGGGATTTGCTTCCCATACATAATCGCGCTGGGTTTTGTTTTTTTCAAATACGCGTGCACGGGGTATGGTTTTTAGTCCTGATTTAAGGGTGGCAATAAAAGATCGGCCCAGGTTATGTTCATAAGTCAGACCCGAATTGATCTCCATCTGACTGAAGGTATATACTTTTTCAGCGCCTTGAAAGTTATAGAGGTAAAAGATCGTACTATTTAAATCGGAACCTATTGAAACGCGGCCATTCCGCAAGACCTCTTTTCGAAGGTAGACTCCTTTAGGTAAGATGACATCAAGTATCATCCCATTGGCAAATTGTTGCTTGTAGGCAAAGGTTGGTAAAACCGGAATAATTGCTGCCGGATCTATAAAGCCGATGAGGCCCACCGCCATTTGAATCTCCCGCGTAGCTTTTAGTACCACAGTAGCAGATAATATCCCATTAATGCGTTCTATTGCTTTTTCACTCCCATTGGCAGCAACCGTTGCGGTATAAAATGCTACCTTGCCCCACAAACGTGAATAACGGGTAAGATTAAGTGATTCGTAATGATAATGATATTGATGGGTTGACTGTATGGTGGATTGTGCGATGGGGTCTAAACGATTGGAGTTTACAGAAGTGAACTGATAGCCAATATTGGTACCCAAGTTCCAGGTTCTGCTCTTTAAAAAATTAATGTTGATACTACCTCCGGCTTGGTACATCGATTCTACTTTTGTTTTAGGTAAATCCTGACCTTGGAGCTTTGATGAATAACGGTATCCTGTATTGGATTCATAGGTCAAATTGAGGACCCGTGTTATGGGAAATTTGTCGGTAACCACAGCCCTCACTTTTTGCTGCACGCTATCTTTAGTCTGTGCGATGGACGTGGATAGGCTAAGTAACAGCACAAACATTGAAAGTATTTTTTGCATAAATATATGATTAAAATCATTGTAAGAATAGCCGAAATTTGTAGGTGGGATTCTTTTTTTAGACCAACAGGTCTTCTTTTTATACAAAAGTCCATTTTGGGGGAACAGCGGAAAGAAAAGTTAAAAATCATCCATTAGTTTTGGTATAAAAAAAACAGGCCTTCGTATAAGAGATCGGGTACTTGCCAAGAAAAGCGCTATTTTTGTTATTCAGGTTAAAAATTGTTCTAAAGCATGCAGGACTTCAATAATAGCGTTGTTTTAAGGTATTTTACAGAAAATAAATTCAGGCCACTGCGACATGTGTTTTTTCTGATCGGTTTACTTTTACTTTTTGCAAATGCAAATTCGAGTTCTCATTTTCAGGGTAGTTATCGGTTTTATTTTTCTATTATCTTGTGGCTTGTATTTGTATGCATGTTTTATGCTAATATGTATGTACTGATACCCAAGTTTTTCTTTAAGGCTAAATATGAGCTATATGTCTTAGCATTGATACTGCTGGTAACGGCCAGTTTGCTGGTGGTCATGTACATTGCAAATTACATCTATTCCATTCATATTCCCGCTATAAAAAAACCGGAGTCGGACTCTATGGGGCTAGTCGCCGCATTATTTATCTGTATTCCGATTATTCTGACGACGACGACATTTAAGCTTTTTAAGCGTTGGTTGGAAGACAATAAGCGCATTTCTGAACTGAAAAATTTGGCGCTGACCACAGAGCTTATATCCTTGAAGAACCAGATTCAGCCACATTTTTTATTCAATATGCTGAACAATGTTAAGGCTTTAATTCGAAAAGATCCGAATATGGCTACGGAGGTCATCATGAAACTATCAGACTTTCTAAGATATCAGCTCTATGAAAATAATGATGATAGGACGCTTTTGAGGTCTGAAATCAACTTTATCTCCAATTTTCTAAAATTGGAGGAAATACGCCGTGATAACCTCACAACGCGTATATCCTGCCCAGCAGAATTGGAAAAGAAAGGTATATTCCTACCACCACATCTTTTTACAGCCTTTGTTGAAAACGCAATTAAACATAGTCTAAGCGCAGGCGCTGGTGATACCTTTATTACAATTCATTTTTCTGAAGCTAATCAGCAGCTTTGTTTTGAATGTGAAAATTCGAAAGATCCCGACAGCTTATTTGTCCGAAGCAAATACAGCGGACTGGGATTGGCTAATGCCAAAAGACGACTGGATCTCCTATATAGAAATGATTATGAACTGTCGGTGTCAACGACTGAAACATTGTATAGCGTTAAACTTACTATTCCATTATGAATTGCATTATTGTAGACGATGAACCCCTGGCTAGGGAAGAAATGAAAAATTTAATCGAAGAAATTTCGTCCATTCAGATAGTCGGTACATTTTCCAACGCGATATCGGCATTAGAATGTATTAAAACAAATTCGGTGGATTTGCTTTTTCTGGATATTGAGATGCCAACGGTTAATGGACTCGATTTTGCACAGTCTCTTCCCAATGACAAGCTGGTTATCCTGACGACTGCCTATGCGCAATATGCACTGAAAAGTTACGAATTGGATGCAATAGATTATCTGTTGAAGCCGATCAATAAAGACCGCTTAGCCAAAGCGATCGATAAAGCAATAGCCTATAAAAAATTACTAGCGTTAAAAGAAAATCAAAGTACGGTTGAGAAGGCCAGTGAGGATGCACTTTTTATTAAATCGGATAGGAAATACTATAAAATTGCATTTACTGATATTCGCTTTATAGAAGCACTCAAAGATTATGTGGTTATTTATACCCGGAACAATAAACTGATTACTGCAATGAATTTGAAGACAATTCACCAGAAACTTCCGGTGAGCCTCTTTGCACGCACCAGTAAATCCTATCTGATTAATTTGTCCTTTATTGATTCATTTGACAACCATACTGTTTACATCGACAAATTTGAAATTCCGATCGGTGAAATCTATCGAGAAGCTTTCTTTAAACAATACACGGGAGGACTGCTGTAATCTACTGGCGGCTTAGGCAACTACAAAGCGATCCAGGAAATCAACTTGGATACCATAACCATGTAGGAACTTCGTCAGGTAGTCGATGGAGCACTCTTCTGTTTCGAACCTGAATATGGCATCCTCATCATCTAGATCGACAGTAGCATCTTGTACTTGTGGAAGATGAGTTTTGACCAATTGCATCAAAAACTCTTTCTTGCTTTTGGTCTTTACAGAACTTTTAAAAATCAACACTTGCCTAACTTTCATCCCGACTAATTTATATGTGTTCAAAATTATTTGATACCCTTAACGTATGGGATATCGTTACAAATCTATATTCTTCATTGCTTCACGCAACCTATATTATACGAAAGCATTTAGTTTTTATACAAAAACAAGGTTGAGCATTGAGCAGATGAATGGTGTAGATCATATGGAGAGGCTAGGGATATCAATTCTAAATTTCTACAGAAAGTCGGTGCATTTTTGTCAGAGGCTACAGTGAAGTAGTTTTTTTGTTGAAATCCTATGATAAATTTAGTTGTCCTGTTTTTAAGTACCATAGTCGCTTTTTGGATCAGCGCCATATGTGGAGGGGGAGCAAGCCTTATTCTTATTCCTTTATTGAATTTTATGTTGCCTTCATCGTTAATTCCATTTTCGTTGACGATTGGTACGTTTACCAGCTCAGTATCGAGAATAATTGTTTTTAAGCGGCATATCAACTGGAAGATCTTTCTGTGGTTTGTACCGTTTTCAATTCCGGCTGTACTATTAGGTGGATATCTGATTAAATATATAGAACCTTCCTATTTGCAGTTGATTGTTGCTTTTTTCCTCATGGGAAATATCCCTCAATTGTTTAAATCAAAAAATGCAGCGTTATCTTCGGAAAGTAAGTGTTCGAAATCTTTTTTGGCAATTATAGGTTTTCTTTCGGGCTTTATTTCAGGAATTACAGGTGCAATCGGCTTGTTGTTCAATCGGTTTTATTTCAAAATGGGGCTTTCCAAAGAGGAGATTATTGCCACCCGTGCTAATGAAGTGTTTTCACATCTCGTAAAACTTATTATTTATATTATTTTAGGTCTGTATTCTAAGGCAGCGCTGGGACTGGGCCTGGCAATTGCCGTTGCAACAATAGTCTCATCATTTACTGTTCAGTTTATATTACCCTACCTCAGCGACCAGGTATTTAAAAAAATAGGTTATGGTGCTATGGTGGTTTCAGGGGCGATATTGCTGGCAGGTAGTTCGCGTAAGATTGTCGATCAGAATGACGTGCTGATAGCCTTAGATCGCTCGAAGAATAAAACTGAAATTGCATTGAGCTGGCGAGACACAAATTTTGTCTTGGAATTTAGTCAGACGCATGGCTTAGAACTCGAACGATCTATTCACTGGACTGGTTTACCACTCAAACTTCAGCAAAAGTATTTTGCCCTTAGCAAAAAACATAATAGTATCTATATCGAAAAGGTTATACGTTTTAGAAGGAAGGCTAGTTATGAATTTTACTGTCATAAAGAAGGCGTGTTAACACGATTGGATTAAATTGTCTCTTGCCTTTTTATTTTAAAATGCTTATTTCTACTGGTTTTAAAGTGTATTGATATATAATCTATCTATTTAGTAGATTATTGAAAAATATTCCTATATTTGAACCGAAGAATTATTTAGCAGGAAGGATATGGCAATGGAATTTTTAGCACAACAGGCACAAACGCAGCATTTAAATCAAGCTTTTTCAAGTAAAAAACAAATGATGATGCGCGGGCTATCTATGCTTAAAATTTCGGATCGTGTTTTATATACCGGTGCCCATCCAGACGATGAAAACAATAAATTATTGACATTTCTAGCGCAGGATCAGGTGGTCGATACTGCCTACCTTTCTGTTACGCGAGGTGAGGGAGGACAGAATTTTATAGGTAGAGAAAAGGGATTGGATCTGGGGGTACTTCGGGTGCAGGAGTCACTTGCGGCACGTGAAATTGAGGGAACAAAACAGTTCTTTACACGGGCAAAGGATTTCGGCTTTGCAAAATCAGTCGATGAGACGTTGGCGCGATGGGATGAAAATGGTGTACTGGCAGATATGGTATGGACTATCCGTTATTTTCGTCCGACTGTAATTGTAACGCGATTTTCGCCGAATGTCCCTGACTCGCATGGACACCATCAGGCCTCAGCAATCCTAATGGCGAAAGCTTTTGATCTGGCCGCTGATCCAACAGCTTACAGCGAACAGTTAGCAGAACTAGCACCTTGGCAAGCTCAGCAATTGCTGTGGAATGTATATCAGGAGAGTGGTGTTAAAGATATTGGCGGAGAAGTAACACCTTTGCCAGCATATATTTCTTTGGATATTCCTATAAGACATGGCTCTTTTGACTTACATTATGGTGAAATTGCAGCAGAAAGTCGTAATCGACATCGTTCTCAGGCGATGGGAAGTTTGGCGCAGCATCACCCTAGTATCGAGTATTTTGAAGTATTAAAAAGTGCATCGATCAATTCAGAGGCTGTGAATACTATTTTTACGCATTGTTCAGTGCAAGATTCTTATGCAAATGTATTCAATAGGTTGGTGAATAGCCTTATCGCAAAATGTGAGTCTGATACGGCAGAGCTTACATTGGAGCTTGCTTCGATTTTATTTTGGATGAAGATTGTTCCTGAAGATAATATTATTCATGAAAAACGAGCTGAGGTAGAACGTCTGCTACTTGATTTTGCTGGTGTCTCCTTAGAAGTACAGGCTTCTAACGCCCTATGGGTGCCGGGAACCGAAGTTAATATGATCTTGCATGCGCATATTCCAGTGGAGTCTAATTTGCAGTTGACAGCGGTAAATGTTCCTTTTATAAGGGGGGCAAGGCAAATAGATCTTCCCTCGTCTCCATCGAAAATGATCCATTTGAATGGTCAGCTTCTTGATACAATTTTACCTTCTTTTCCAACTTGGCTTAATGCTAATGGTGACGCACATAATTATACACCAGAATCGTCTGCTGATGTTGTATTGACACAATATGGGACCGAATTGTTGGTTCATCTGGAACTGGAATTTGCCGGCTTACCGATCGCGATTAAGCTTCCTGTAAGACATGCAGGTAGTCCCGTTGTCGTAGCTCCCCCGGTAACAGCAGCATTTGATTCGGAAATCGTTGTGCTGTCTAAAGCGACCCAACGTTTAGTTGCTTTGGAGCTGCAATCCAATATAGCCGAATCCTTACCTATTAAAGTGAGGTTAACGCTTCCGGACGGATTGAGCGCATTTCCGACAGAAATTGATCTCAACATCGCAGGTAATGCAGCGGAAAAACTTTATTTTGAGTTGAGTTCATCAGCATCACAGGAAGAGATTCAAGAGATTGGATTTGAGATTGAGACCAGTTCAGGTATATATCCGTTCACAGCTAAAAGTATTGTTTATCCGCATATTAACAAAGTAACTTACTTTCCCAAGGGAATACTACGGGTGCTGAACTTGCCAGTGGATATTACGGCCCGGAAAGTTGCTTATATTTCGGGGATGAATGATGAACTTGGAGGGAGCTTGTGCCAACTTGTTGAGCAATTGGATATTATTCCGTTTGAGTCCATTGGTGAAATAAATCTCTTCGATTTTGATGCAGTGGTCTTGGGAGTACGGATTTACAATACCCATCCCTTAATTACGGAATTTCATCAGCTTTTCCGTGACTATGTGGAGCAGGGCGGTGTATTGATAGGGCAGTATAATACGCCATATGATTTGCATTTGACTGAGGTTGGGACTTATCCTCTAGCTGTTTCTCAGGAAAGAATTACAAATACAGAAACCCGCATTTCATTTTTGGACCCATCCCATCGTATATTGAACTACCCCAATGTAATTGGGCAGCATGATTTTCAAAATTGGGTGCAGGACAGGGCACTTTTTTTACCGCAAAAATGGAGTGCAGACTTTGAACCAATACTACGGGGGCAAAACGCAAATAATCAGCATGAAGATGGTTTGTTGCTGCTTCGCAAAACAGGAAAAGGTTATTATATCTACAATAGTTTGTCTCTATTTAGACAACTGCCTGCAGGAGTAGCGGGAGCATATCGTCTTTTTGCCAATATGCTTTCACTTTCATCAGTCTCAGATACTTATTGATCAATAAGTGTTGTAGGCGAGATGATCTAAAAATTGAATCAACACATTTTCGTGGATGGATTAGAAGACCGCTACAATTAAAATGCCCCAAATAGTGGCAACTATTTGGGGCATGTCCAATTTTACAATAGGTTTCTTATCAGATACTTTAATCCGATCGTACGTTATTGTACAGAAATAATTCCTAAATCTTTCACACTTGCTTTGGCTACTTGCACGCCTTCAATGTTTTTGTTCATGTAACCAGCTACCGAAGGTTCGACAACAATCTTGTAAGTGCCTTCAGGCATCCCAGGAAAGTAAAACTTTCCGGCTGAGTTTGCCAACGTACCTACAGTATCTACACCGGTAATAGCAAATACATTGGCTTGTGATTCCGCAGGACTAATTGTGCCAGTGATTGCTCCAGATGTGGCCACTGGGATTGCGCGAATAACGGGTTTAAGAAGATATTGATCGTTGCCCGTCTTTACAATCGATTTTGACGCATCAAAATCCAAAAGAAGTGTGTACGCTACATCCGGAATTAATTCATCTTGTACTTTGAGTTTAACGCCAGAGGACTGTCCGCTAGGTGTTTTTAGCGGATGTACAACGCCATTGACCCAAATTTCATTTCCTGAGTCATTAAGTTTGAGCCGAATTTCTTGGATCATACCAGAAGGAACATCCTGTCCGGCTATGACGGTATCTTTTCCCATTGTATAATTCAAAATATTAAATGGATCGGCGGCGACATCTATCGTTGTGCTACCCGAAGTAGTTCGGATCTCGATCGCATCGATGTGAAGATTGATCGCGTCATAGTAACCTGGAGCATCCGTAATTTTTACTGTGACAGGTGTTTTTTGTGAGGAGGGACCATCATTTTTGCTGCAGCTGCCTAACAACACCAGGGTCGCTAGAGCAAGGAGAATAAAGTTCTTTTTCATAGTTAGTAACATTATGGTTACAGCTAGGCAAAACTTATGCCATTCTATAAATAAAACAAAGTCCCTAGGCCCGAAAAAATAACCCCAGATGGAATTGACCATACTGGGGTTGTTTCTATACTTCATAATGATTATTAATCCTTTTTATGGAAAAAGGACTCTTTGGGAATATCAATTACCTTTGAATCATTGAGACTGTATTGAAGTTTTAGGGTAAATCCGCCTCCAGCTTCAAGGAAATCTACAGCAATTGGATGGTAGCCTGGTTCTAAAGCAATCTGTCCACTTTTCATAATCGGTGCATGCTGCCCGTCATTATTGACGACGAGCTGATCATGTATCCGCAAGACACCGCCATCATCGCAGGTGAAGTAGAAATTATAGATTCCTTTTTCCTTGACATAGATATATCCCCGTATTTTTGCACCAAATGAAGGCATTTTGACGGTATCGCTTAAAGCGATATTGCTGATCACTTCCTGGCGTACTTCGGGCCCTGTAATGGCCGAAGTGTTGGCAAAAGTTCCATTGAAAAGTGTTGCCATAAGCCCTGGGGCTACGCTATTTTCATTGGGTTTTACGCTCTTTTTCCAGGTATCATTTTTAAAATCAACCTGATAAAGTTCACTTTTTGCACCGGAAGAGGAGATTGTTGCAAAACGAATTGGCCCTTCTTTTTTAACCACCAGCGAACCGTTCAATACTGGGCTCTGCTGTGTTGGAAGGCTACCATCCGTTGTAAAGTGTATTTGATTCTGTGGAAGTTCGTTTACAACCTTTAGAACAGATTGTCCGTCAACAATAACCTGTGTTTCGGCGAATCCTGTAAGGTCTGGCATACGATAGCGTAAACCCATTTTGTTCCAAAGTCCAAAGTGCGCAATTACTCGATTTCTATAGCTATCATACAGCGGTTTGTTGGTCCATACACGTTCTGATAAAGCGCTTAACCGCGGGAGAATCATAAACTCCAACCGGGCGGTGGAAGGAATCATTTCTGTCCAGATATTGGCCTGAGCACCTTGGATCAGCGGTGCTTTTTGGCTGGAAATATCCGTAGGTACGACATTCATATTGTACACGGCATCCAGACTGCTGCTATTGGGTAAATAATCAAAATATAGCGGGTTTGTAGGTGTCATAACGACCCGGTGACCACGGTTTACAGCTTCTATCGGTGCATTTTTTACCCAACCACGCCAGTACATCACCATCATGCTCGTGTCTGAACTACCGTCTAATATTTCATCCCAACCAATGCTCTGTTTATTTTTTGAACGAATAAAACTGTTTACTCGTTTGACGAAATAACTTTGAAGATCATGTAAGTTCGCTATTTGCTTTTCTTTCATAAAAGCTTGAGCCGCTGCTGATTTTGACCAGGAGTCTTTTTCGACCTCATCGGCTCCGATGTGAATATAATGCGAAGGGAATAAGTCAATAATTTCGCCTAGTACGTTCTCAACAAAGGTATAGCTGCTCTCTTTCCAGGGGCTGATGGGGACAGAAAATTGCTTTCCCCAGCCCGCGGATTGGCTGTCCAATAGGAGTTCAGGATAGGCCTTGGTAGCCACCATCATATGTCCGGGCATGTCTATTTCAGGAATAATTTCTATCTGGCGACTGGCCGCATAGGCAACAATGTCCTTGATATCTTGTTGTGTATAGAAACCACCATATTCTTCCTTTCCGTTTGTTGTGCGGATCAATTCCTTCGGTAGATTAAAGTCGGGGTTCTCTTTGGCTTTCACAAAGCAGGCCGAATCTTGGTTGTTATAAGTACGCCAAGCCCCCTGTTCTGTTAGTTTAGGGTATTTCTTGATTTCTATGCGCCAGCCTTGATCGTCAGTTAAGTGCAAGTGAAATTTGTTGAACTTATAGGTTGCAAGCAGATCAATGAATTTATAGATATAATCTTTTGGAAAGAAGTGGCGGGCTACATCGAGCTCAACACCGCGCCATTTGAAAGCGGGCTGATCTTTTACGGTTACATAGGGAAGAGCAAACTTACCTGTTGTTCCCGAAAGTAGATACAATTGCTGGACTGTCTGTAAACCATAAAATGCGCCCTTTTCTGAAGAAGCGATTATTTGAATACCTTTTTGATCTATCTTCAATTCATACGCTTCATTTGAGAGGCCCTGGACTTTGATCAATTGCAGCGTGGCGTTTGTCTTCTTCACGCTTTTTTTGTTCAGTTGACCGAATAGCGATTGGTTGATCCATGCCGGCAGTGACGTAGAAGAAAATGCTGGATCAATAGCGTAGCCCAATTCTTGACCATTTAGCTGAAAAAGGCCCGGCCCGGCTTCCAGCTGTTGAGGAAACGGAATAAGTTGAGGAAGTATGTTTTTTTGTTGTGCAAAACTTAATGTCGGCAGGTACAGGGCACAGGATACAAGTAAGGTTGAGAAGATTTTATTCATAAATGTGTTTTTTGTGATTCACAAGTAGTTTTAGATTTTGCTGCAATATACCAATATTTCGGGTATCGGCCGGCAATTTGGTTGATCTGTACTTCTTAGCATTATAAGCAAAGCATTTCTCCTAATATTGTTATAAATGTTTGTTCGACATTTATATATTTATTCTTATCTTTAACTTGAAAATAACCTGTATTTGAATAGGCCTATAGTATGTTTATATCTTGAATATTTTCATTGCATAATTATTTTACTGCTGTTTTAAACAAGATCGTAAAAAGTTGCCTGTGGGTTGACTGCTTTGATATTTTGCAGAGAAGCCTTTCAATAAAGTAGGTTGGTGTTGTTAATTTATTGGTGGTGGTAGAGCTATGAAAAATTTTCTTATTAGCATTGTTTTCTTTTGTCAGTTGGCCCACGTTTATGGACAGCCTAATCGCGTCCATTTTTTCTCCCTTCAAGATGGTCTGACCAATCAGCAGGTGCTGGATATTGTGCACGATGATGACGGATTTATGTGGATAGCCAGCGAGCTGGGATTGAACCGGTATGCAGGGAAGTCTTTTAAATCATTTTATGCAACAGACAAGCCGAATGGGCTATCGGTCAATAGTAATGAAATCAATACCTTGCTTTATACCGACAAGAAATTGTATATCGGAACGCGGTCCAATGGCCTGAATGTACTTGACTTACGTACAAATAAATTTAGCTATTACACACATGACGGTACTAATCCGAAATCCATCGCGACAAATGATATAACCGATATGATTGAAGGGAAAGATGGAAAACTGTGGCTGGCCACCTATCATCAAGGTGTACAGCATTTCGATCCAATAACCAAAGAGTTTAATCATTTCAATAAGAAAAATTGTCCCGGACTTCCCGAGAATAGTGTTTGGTCTTTAGCTGAAGATCGCAGTAACATGCTTTACATTGGGCATGTAAATGAAGGCCTGACAATTTTGGATCCCGCCCGTCGGTCACTGAAACGATTGACTAATCAGAATACATTGGGTAAACTTCCTGATAATGAAATTAAAGTGTTGTTTTGCGATCAGGGGGGGAATGTGTGGATTGGAACCCGTAAAGGGTTGGCTGTATATCATCCGGCTTCAGGTCAATTACAGCAAGTCCCTTTGGCAGGATTAGCAAAAAATGGGAATGAACCTTTTGTCTACGCAATCAAGGAAATTGGCAATACCTTATGGATAGGAGGCGAGTCGTCGCAACTATTTTTGTTGCAGCCGAAATATACGTTTGATAAACGTTTTGAAGGCGTCCAGCACATACAGCTTTTTGATCTTGGCAAAGGTAATAATACCATGGTCCAGCATATCACTCCGGATCGGTTCGGAAATATTTGGCTGGCGTTATATGGTGGAGGTGTAGGGGTTGTTTCGCATATGGCTCCTTTTTTTAGTGTTTTTCCTTCTGACAATATGTTACCTGACCGATTGGCAACAGTGAGTAATGTATTAACCGGTGAAAATCGGACTCGACTGGTAACTGAGGGCTCGGGTATAGTAGAAATGAATGCTGGAGGCCGTTTGTTGGGACAAATTACCCAAAAAAACGGATTGCCCGACGATTTTATACTTACGGCATTTAAGGATCGGCATCAGCATGTATGGATGGGATTGCGGAAGGGCGGGATTGCTGTCCAATATGCTGGATCTTACGATTGGCATATGATCGATTTAGGGGAGTCGGTGACCGAAGTTCGTGCGATATATGAGGATCATTTGGGGCACATTTGGATTGCTGCCCATCAAGGTCTTTTTATATACGATGGAGTGGCACACCATGTTCAAAAGCTTCTGATCAATAAGCCTATGCTTGGTGATTATGCACCGCGAACGCTAGTGGAAGATGGTCAGCACAATATGTGGGTAGGAACTTATGGGCAAGGACTCTATGTATATAATTCCGACCGTAAACTGCTTCGTAAGATGGACAATAAGAGTGGATTGCGCAATAATACAATCAATCATTTGCTACGCGATAGAGATAATAATATTTGGATCGCTACAAACCACGGATTGGCCATGCAGGATGCAGGTAAGAAAATCGGTGATCTCGCAGTATTGTTACCCCCGGAAGGTAATGCTTGGCTGTTTGTCAATGGAGTTGCTGAGGATCATACCGGAAATATTTGGTGCGCAACCAAATCGGGGATGTTGCGCTATGTCCCGCAAGAGAGGCGTTTTCTCCACTACGACCAATCCTTTGGTTTACCCTTGGGTGGCTTTATCAACGGAAGCGTTGGAAAGGATGCAGAAGGACGCCTGTATTTTGGGATGCAAGAAGGGATGTGTTATTTCAATCCCACAGCTATTCCATCCGATTTACCTAGTTCACCTGTAAGTGTGAGCCGATTTATTGTTTTTCAATCGGGCGAATCCAATGCGCAGGTTGATAAATATCCGTCGGGCACAAAGACTATCACGCTCAATTATGAGGAAAATAGTTTTCGCATCGAACTTGCTGTCATGGATTTTGCTTTGGATGGATTGGTCGAATTTGGGTATCAATTGGAAGGACTCAATAATGACTGGATTTTTTTGGGCAATGAGACAAGCCTCGATTTTCGTAATATTCCCTATGGTGAGCACGAGCTGCTCATTCGTACGCGAATGAAAAACGGTCAGTGGTCGCAAGAGTATCAACGGCTGCTGATTAACATCGCGCCACCTTTTTATTTGAGCTTACCTGCTAAGGCATTTTATATGCTACTCGTGCTTCTGATTGGATATGTGATTATATCCTTTTATTTCAAAAGGATGAAAGCCGAATCGGAACTCAAACTTAAAGAACGGCAACATCTACAAGACGAACAGCTGCATGCCGAGCGGATGAACTTCTATACGCATATTACCCATGAATTACGTACACCCCTGACGTTGATCCTGGGTCCCCTTGAGGATCTGTCGCAAGAAAAGCAGCTTGCTGAGAAACACCGTGCGTTGGTTCAGACGGTTCAGAAAAGTGCCAATAGACTTTTCACATTGGTCAACCAGCTTTTGGAGTTTCGGAAGGTAGAATCGCAATTTAAACCCTTTGTTCCCGAAGCAGGATCCTTGGGCGAAATGCTCGCCGATCTGACACATAAATATAAAACATTGAATCACAAACCTGGTCTTCGCGTATCGTCCGAGCTCCCTGCCGAGGATATACGTACGTTGTTTGATGCAGAAATTGTGCAATTGATTGTCGATAATTTATTGTCGAATGCGTATAAATACACAGCGTCGGGCTATATTAAACTAAGCCTGCGCTACGAAGGTGCAGATCTAAATCATTGGGCCATATTGTCTGTAGAAGACACGGGGGTTGGTATTGCCGAAGAAGATATTGAGCGGATTTTCAAAAAGTATTATCAGATTCCAGGCACAGGTACGCAAGGTACAGGAATTGGCCTTGCTTTGGTCAAGGAACTAGTTGCAATACATCATGGAAAGGTAGAGGTAAGTAGTACGTTTGGGCTAGGCACTACATTTACGGTCAAGCTAAAAGTAGACCAAGTTGTCGCACAAGAAAGCGAACCGCCCACGGCTTCGCAGCGCCCCCTGATTCTACTGGTCGAGGACGATTCGGAGCTCCGTGAGTATCTTGGAACTACCCTGCAAAGGCATTATGATGTGGTACTTGCTGAAAATGGAGCTGCGGGCTATAAAACGGCGATGGCACGAATACCTGATCTGGTGATCAGTGATATTATGATGCCCGATATGGATGGCTTTGAGCTGGTACAGCAGCTCAAACAGGAACGCAGTACAAGTCATATTCCACTGCTACTATTGACGGCGAAAAACACCGATGCAGACCGGCAACGGGGCTATGATCTGGGGATAGACTCCTATCTGATCAAGCCTGTTACGGCAGCGTTACTCTTCAAACGTATCGACAACCTATTGAGCCGACAGAAACAGATCAATGAACTGATTTTGGAAAGTTTAAACAGCAAATCACCCTATTCAGATGATTATACCGAGCAAAAACCTCCTGAGGAGCTGTGGCGGGAAAATGAATTTGTTCAGGATTTTATGCAGATTGTCGAGCAGCATATGCAGGATGAAGTATTGGACGCTGCTGCCCTTGCTGACCGAATGAATATGAGTCAGTCTACCTTATACCGCAAGTTGAAGGGGATCACAGGTAAAAATATCAATCAGCTGGTTCGCAAGATACGTATCCATAAGGCTGCGGATCTACTTCGGACGGGGAAATATAATGTGACTGAAGTGTCGTTTATGGTCGGAATCAATAGTGCAATTTATTTTCGGCAGTGCTTTAAGGAAGAGTTTGGCCAGCTACCTTCCGAATACCAACGAGCCGACAATAAGATCCGGGTAACGTATTAAAAGAATACACAAAAGCTCATAATGCCCCTGCTACTCCTCCGTGGCGAGGGGCATTTTTTTTCCGCATAAAACAGCCTCCCCATGGCAGACCGATAAAAGCAGGCTCAGGTTTCATCAAACAGGAAATATGCCTTAAATATATTATAAAAGCTGTTTTTGACTGAAAATTATATGATTTTTGACGGATTTGTATATGATGTAATGCTGCAAAATGGGCTAAGTTTGAGGTATTATCCAATTATAAAATCTAGGTAGGGGTGGCAACGATGCAAAAGAAATAACCAAAGTAGACCATAGTTTACCATCATATTGTCTTGTCCGGCTAGATTGTATTATTTACTGTTTAATTCGTATTTAAATTTATGAAAAACTTAAAGATTGCTTCTTTTTACACCATGTTGAGTGTGATGCCAACATTGCTGTATGCGCAGGAGAAGGTTACGGGACAAGTTTTCAACAAAGCAAACGAGCCTATCGTTGGTGCGAGTGTACTCCTCCTAGAAGGGGGAAAGGGAACCTCAACAGACAAATCGGGGAAATTTGAGCTGAATGCCAACAAAGGAACGCTCGTTGTGTCATTTGTTGGATATAAGACTCGCCGAGTTCCATTGGATGGAACAACAAATTTAAAAATCCAGCTCGAGGCAGATGAAAATGTTTTGGAGGATGTCGTCGTTGTTGGTTATGGTAAACAGTCCAAACGTAATATTACGGGGGCAGTAAGCAATATTAAATCAGAGGATATTGTACGGTCATCATCGACGACAACTGCTGGGGCTTTGGCAGGAAAGGTGCAGGGAATCTCCGTGCGTGCCAAAGACGCGCGTCCCGGTCGTGGTGCAGCGATTGAAATCCGGAATATGGGCTCGCCATTATATGTAATTGATGGGGTTGCCTACGGAGGTCAGGAAGGTACGGACTGGGTCGGTACACAGAATGGCTCCGGAGCAGATATCTTCAACTCGCTAAATCTCGAAGATATTGAGAGTATCTCTATTTTGAAAGATGCCGCAGCGGCAGTATATGGATTCCGTGCTTCTAGAGGTGTTGTACTTATTACCACCAAAAAAGGAGCAAAAGGAGAAAGTGCAAAAATCAATATTAATGGCTACCAAGGCTGGCAGAATTTGACACGTTTTCCGACCATGGCAAACGCGAAACAATACACGCGTGGATTGGTTGAGGCTGCGCAGAATGAAAACCGCGATCCGAAGACGGTTTATACGCCCGAGGAGTTGGCTAAATGGCAGGCTGGAACAGAGCCTGGCTACCAAGGCTATGATTATTATGATATGGTGATCCGTAAGAATATCCCACAGCGATACATCAATGCCAATGTCACCGGTGGAAGTGAAAAATCAAATTATTTCCTGTCATTGGGCCACCTCAATCAGGATGCAATGATCAAGGATTTCAATTATAAGCGAACCAATTTTCAGGCCAATATGGAAGCTGAGGTACTCAAAGGACTTACAGTGGGTACACAGATTTCAGGAAGACATGAGGGAACCCAGGATGTTGGCTTACCAGGTGGAGATGGCTACTTCTCCTCGATTTTGGCTATTATGAAAAATAGACCGACGGTAGGCCCTTATGCAAATGACAATCCAGAGTATATCAATCATACCAATGATTTTCCCTATAACCCGGCGCTCTTTAGTCGCGATATCGCCGGCTATAAAGACAATAAATACCTTGCTGGAAACGTGAATCTCTTTGCGGCCTATAAGACAAATTTTGGTTTGTCGGCAAAGGGAACTGTTTCTTACAATTATACCAATAATAAATTTGAAGGCTTCCAATATACCTATGATGTATATCGATACGAAAATAATGCCTATAAGCGAACTGGTGGAAGTGATGCTGGCTGGCGTTACGATACCACGAGGGAGATTGTTTCTCGGTTTGCGCAGTTCCAGATCGATTATAACAAGCAGATCGGCGATCACACTTTCGCAGGAATGTTAGGCTATGAGCGCTCAGACTGGGACCGGACGTATAAAGCGTTGGGCGCAAATCCTTCGAACAATTATATCCCGTTGTTGAGACTGTCGGAGCTCAATAGTTTGGCCGATGAATGGGCTTACGAGGCTCGGGCTGGATATATTGGCCGTATCAATTACAACTACAAGGGCAAGTATCTTCTGGAAGTTCTGGGCCGTTATGACGGGTCCTTTAAATATTATGAGGGTAAACGCTGGGGATTGTTTCCAGGAGCATCAGTAGGTTGGCGTATTTCGGATGAGGGGTTCTTCAAGCCTTTGAAATCCGTCGTGAGTGACCTTAAAATCCGTGCTTCGATCGGGCAAACCGGACTTGAAGAGGGTGTGGGAATGCATGATTACCTTGCCGGATATAATTGGGCGGCTGGAAGTGCTGTCTTAGACGGAGCCTATGTGCCCGGGGTACAGCCAAGAGGTTTACCAGTGCGCAACCTCTCCTGGGTTAAAAATACCAATTATAATATGGGGGTCGATGCAACCTTGTTGAATAATAAGCTGACATTGACGGCCGATATCTTTAAAATTATCCGTACTGGATATCCTGGAAAACGATACGATGTCCTATTACCAGCTGAAATCGGTTATGACCTTCCCAATGAAAACCTCGGCAAAAACGGCTATTATGGTGCGGAAGGTATCATTACCTATACCGATAAGGTCGGTGAACTTAACTATGTTGTCAGTGGGAATATGACTTTTTCACGTTATCGTGACCTAGAAACCTATAAGCCTCGTTTCAGTAATTCGTGGAATGAATACCGTAACTCGATTGAAGACCGCTGGGGTGGCGTATGGTGGGGATACCAAGTTGTCGGAAGATTTCAGTCGGAAGAAGAGATCCGCAACCATCCGATCAATAATGATGGTCAGAACAATAGGACACAACTTCCTGGTGATCTGATTTATAAAGATGTAAACGGCGACGGTGTTATCAATGATATGGATCAGCGTCCGATTGGTTATCCGACAGGTTGGGCACCGATGATGAGCTTCGGTGGCCGGATAGGACTTGACTGGAAGGGTATCAACTTAAATATTGATTTGGCCGGTGGTGCGGTGCAATCCTGGTTTCAGGATTATGAGTTACGTAATGCCTTCCATGGTGGTGGTAATTCTCCAGCCTACCTGCTGGAAGATAGATGGCATCGCAAAGACCCTTATGATCCAAACAGCGAATGGATTCCGGGACGCTACCCTGCGATTCGTAACGGCAACTCAGGTCCCAATAGTCGAAACAGTGATTTTTGGTTGACCAATGTGCGTTACCTCCGAGTCCGCAACCTGGAGGTTGGATACAATCTGCCAAAAGCATGGATTCAAAAGATTAAGGCCGAAAAAATACGGTTCTATATCAATGCTTCAAACTTGATTTCGTTTGACAATGTCAAAGACTACCAGATTGATCCTGAGATCGAAGCGAGAGCAGCAGTAGTATATCCACAGCAAAGGGTATTTATGGTTGGATTTAATATGACTTTTTAACATGAAACTACGATTTAAACTTACCTACATAGGCGTTGCTTTATTGACCTTGTCCTCGTTGAGCAGCTGCAATCACGACGATTGGTTTGACCGGGATTCAAAATCATTGATTACCGATGCACAGCTTTGGAATGATCCGAAACTATTGACTTCACTCGTCGCCAATTATTACGATAGAATGCCAACGTTACATGGTGTTTTCAATACAGGAGGAATGACCGAATTGGATGATGCGATGTGGTCGGGACATCGCGATCAAAACTGGCGTAACGATTACCAATTTGGTGACGATTACGGTCGCTATTGGGACTATGGACTTATTCGGGATCTGAATCTTTCCCTAGAAAATATCGATCAGTTCAGTACACAATTGTCTGATGCACAACGCAAGCAGTATAAAGCCGAATTACGCTTCATCCGCGCTTTTGTTTACTTCGAACTCGTCAAACGCATGGGAGGGGTTCCGATTGTCACTACGCAACTTATCTATGACTTTAGCGGCGATCCAACACCATTGCAGGTGGCACGTGCCAAAGAGTATGAAGTCTACGATTTTATTTATAAAGAACTGGAAGAGATTAAGGAAGATCTCGCCGTCTATAATGCCAGTAAGACCAGAGCCAACAAGTATACGGCATTAGCTTTGGAAAGTCGGGCAATGCTTTATGCGGCATCCATCGCGAAATATAATAATCTGATGGCCTCACCGATAACGACTGCAGGGGGAGAAGTGGGAATTCCTGCCAATATGGCTACTGGGTATTATACCAAGTCGCTGGCTGCCTCCAAGGAAATTATGAACGGTCCCTATGCGCTTTACAATGAGAATGCCGATAAAGGTGCCAATTTTTATGATATGCTCAATAAGAAAACTGGTGCTGAGGTCATCTTTGCAAAGGATTTTGTAACGAGTTTAAAAGTTCACCGCTTTGCTTATGACAATATCGTCAGAAGTCTGACCGAAGACAATGAGTCGTCATCGACGATTTCGCCTTCATTGAGCCTTGTAGAAAGTTTTGATTATCTAGACGGTAGCAAAGGTACATTACATGATAAAAACGGCGCAGGAAATTACGTAGCCTACCAAAATATCAACGATATTTTTGCAAATAAAGATGCCCGTTTGTTTGGAACGGTGATTTATCCGGGAACTTCATTCCGCGGACGTGCTGTAAGTATTCAGGCTGGAGTGGCAACTTGGGGGGCAAATGGAGCCTACCAGTTTACTGCAGCACCACAACTGGGACAGAATTATGCGAGTGGTGGTTTGTGGACCGGCTTTGATGGACCGCTTTATGATGCACAGGACGTCAGCAACACCGGTTTCTATATCCGGAAATTTGTCAGTGATGCGCCGGCGGCCAGCACACGTGGTACATCAGCTGCTAACTGGTGGCCGTGGTTTCGTCTGGGTGAAATTTATCTCAACGCGTCAGAAGCTGCATTTGAGCTGGGGCAGACTGTAGATGCAAGAACTTATGTCAATAAGTTGCGGGAAAGAGCAGGATTTCCGGCCAATAGCATCAGTAATCTAACGATGGATATCATCCGCAACGAGCGTCGTGTTGAACTTGCCTTCGAAGATCATCGTTACTATGATCTTAAAAGATGGCGTATTGCACATTTGGTGTGGGACGGATCTGAAAATGATCCCAACGCGGTTGTATATGGACTATATGCTTATCGTGTCGTGCGCCCAGGGCATGCCGATGACGGTAAGTATATCTATGAACGGGTAAGACCTGCGCGTTTCAGAAAGGCACGCTTTTTCCGTATGGCCAATTATTATGCATCCATTAGTCAGGATGTCATCAATAAAAATCCTAAAATAGTTAGAAATCCATTCCATTAATCTAATTGAACCATGAAAATAAAATTTTTAAGCTTATTGGTAGCTTTTGCAAGTCTACTCGTTGTAGGTTGTGAATATGATAATTTTGAAGCTCCAAAATCAACCCTTTCAGGACGCGTTGTTTATGAGGGGAAGGCAATTGGCGTTCGGAATAACGGCCCTCAATTGGAATTATGGCAGGATGGGTACCCGCTTCGCTCAGCAATACCCGTATATTTTGATCAGGACGGCTCTTTTTCTGTTAGTCTTTTTGATGGCGAATACAAATTGGTGCGGAAAGGAGATTCACCATGGCTGCAACAGGCAACTGATACGGTTTTGGTACAAGTGAAGGGGAATACGACCATTGATGTACCTGTAACACCCTATTTTACGGTGACAAACGAGTCTTTTCAAAAAAATAATAACAGTATTTCGGCTAACTTTACGGTGAACAGAATAGTAGGTACGGCAAATTTGGAGTTTGTGCGTCTTTACCTCGGTAAATCTGTCTTGACAGATCAGGTACAACGCGAGCTACGTGTGGACGCCAATTTGGCTAACGTTGCTTTCGGTCAACCGACGAGGATTGTCGGAGAGTTGCCGGACAATTTGAAAAACCTCGATTATGTGTTTGCCCGAATAGGGGTGAAAGCTACGGTATCGGGAGAGTACTACTATACTGCCGTTCAAAAAATAGCTTTAAAATAGGTACTGACGACAAGTTAAATGGTCAGATTACGAAGCCACGGGATCAAATCCCGTGGCTTTTAGAGATGCAAAAATGTATAGACGCAAAAATATGCCAATGCTTATTTCTTCAACTAAATCTTCATGAAAAAAAACAGAATTTCAATCTTAGTTACCTTATTTTTAATACATGCTACGTGCGGTGTTTTTGCACAGGCTTATCGCAGCGGACCTACCGACAAAGATTTTGCAGGTTACTTATTTGCCTATTTCAAAGGGAATGCTGTTGTAGACGAAGCTGTTTGTTTTGCGATCAGCACAGATGGCTATACCTATCGCGCGTTGAATGATAATCAACCTATCCTGGATTCGAAGATAATCAGTAAAACCGGCGGTGTTCGGGATCCGCATATTCTCCGTGGCGAAGATGGAAAAACATTTTATATGGTGCTCACCGACATGACTTCCTCCAAAGGCTGGGATTCTAATCGGGGTTTGATCCTGCTAAAATCCGAAGACCTTGTGCATTGGTCCCATCAGGCAATCGATATACAGCAGCGTTTCAAAGGTCAGGAAGCGTTGAAAAGAGTATGGGCGCCCCAGACTATATTTGACCCTTCGGTGGACAAATATATGGTGTACTGGTCCATGCAGCACGGAAATGGTCCAGATATCATCTACTATGCTTATGCAAACAAGGACTTTACAGATTTTGAAACCGAACCTAACGTGCTGTTTCTTCCAAAAAATGGTAAATCCTGTATCGATGGCGATATTATTGCAAAGAATGGTTTGTTCTACCTTTTTTACAAGACCGAAGGACATGGAAATGGCATTAAGCTGGCGATAACCGATTCCCTGACTTCGGGTAAGTGGATTGAACAACCGGGCTATAAACAGCAGACCAATGATGCTGTGGAAGGATCCAGTGTCTTTAAACTCAATCAGTCGGACAAATATATCCTGATGTATGATGTCTATGGTAAGGGGAAGTATCAATTCTGCACCTCTGAAGACCTTGATCGTTTTAAAGTAATCGACCATCAAATTGACATGGATTTTCATCCACGGCATGGGACCATCATTCCTATTTCAAGACAAGAAATTCTGGATTTGACCACCAAATGGGGGAAATCCAAAGATATGGAATTCACATTCAGAAAGAATCCAGTATTGGATGGCTTTTATGCCGATCCGGATGTCCTCTATTCCAATAAAACAAAGAAATACTATATCTATCCAACGAGTGATGGCTTTGACGGTTGGGGTGGTTATTATTTTAAAACTTTTTCTTCCACAGATCTAATTCATTGGAAAGATGAGGGTGTGATTTTGGATCTGAAAAAAGATGTTGCTTGGGGGCCTCGACATGCATGGGCACCTACAATTACGGAAAAGAAAATCAAGAACGATTATAAGTACTATTATTACTTTACAGCGGCCCAAAAGATTGGTGTTGCGGTGGCCGATTTGCCAACAGGCCCATTTAAAGATTCAGGTAAACCCTTGATCGATTTTAAACCAAATGGTGTAAAAGGAGGGCAGGAAATTGACCCTGCAGTGTTTAACGATCCGAAATCGGGAAAAAGCTACCTGTATTGGGGAAATGGCTACCTAGCTGTTGCTGAACTCAATAAGGATATGATCTCGATTAAAAGAAATACACTCAAAGTGTTAACACCCGACAAGACTTTCCGGGAAGGCGCCTATGTTGTCTACCGAAAAGGTCTTTATTATTTCTTTTGGTCGGAGGACGACACCCGAAGTGAAAATTATCGGGTACGTTATGGAACCGCGACTTCTCCCGATGGACCGATCACTGTTCCTGAAAATAATTTAGTCTTGCAAAAAGATCCTACCAAAGGCATTTATGGTACAGGGCATAATTCTATTTTGCAGATTCCAGGTAAAGATGAATGGTATATTGTATACCATCGTTTCAATTATCCCAAAGGTATCGATATGGGCGATGCTGCTGGGTTTAATCGAGAGGTGTGCATGGACCGGTTATTTTTTGATGATCAGGGCCATGTATTGCCTGTCGTTCCTACACTTTAATCACTAAACCTTATGCATATAGTACAATGAAAAAAATAATAAGAAATCTGGCCGTTTTAGCTGTGTCAAGTTATTTGGGTATGAATAGCTTATATGCACAGCCCGGATTTGGTATCGCCGAACGTGTGAATTCGGATTGGCGTTTCCATTTGGGCGATATTGAAGGACAGGCAGGCGCTGAAAAGAATCGCGCAGGCTGGCAGCCCATTAGTTTGCCCCATGATTGGAGCGTAAAATATCCACTGAGCCCAACGCTAGCCAGTGCGACGGGCTATTTACCCGGCGGCATTGGCTGGTATCGAAAACAACTGACCATACCAGTGGAAGATCAGGGGAAAAGGTTGTTTCTATATTTTGAGGGGGTTTACAACCGAAGCGAAGTTTTTGTCAATGGTAAATCGGTTGGAAAGCGGCCCAATGGCTACGTTTCCTTTTCGTACGATATCACACCATACATTGAGTTTGGGAAGGAAAATACCATTGCTGTTAAGGTCGACCATAGTAAAAGCGCCGATTCAAGATGGTATACAGGATCAGGAATCTATCGCGATGTATGGCTTGTAAAGGCGAATACGCTGCATATCGATCAATGGGGAGTCTATGCCTATCCAGAACTAAGACAAGGAAAAGGTATTTTAAATACAGAAGTAGCCCTTGTCAACAGTACGCAAGTTGCTGCCCCGATTAAAGTGGAGCAGGAGCTGCTTGATCCAACAGGAAAGGTGGTTGCCAAAAAGTCGCAGAAAGTGCAGGTCGGGGCCTCGAATAAGGCAACTGTAACACAGCAATTGGCAGTATCGAATCCATCGTTGTGGAGTTTGGATCAACCCACACAATATACCCTGCGGACCATCGTAAGCCAAAATGGAAAGCGGATTGATCAGTCAGAGGTGAAAACAGGCTTTAGGGCCTTTACATTTGATCCGAACAAGGGCTTTGCCTTAAACAATTCCTGGATGAAAGTCAAAGGCGTTTGTTTGCATCACGACGCTGGGGTATTGGGAGCTGAAATGTATACTGAAGTATGGCGCCGCCGACTGCTTACCTTAAAATCTTTGGGGGTTAATGCCATTCGAACCAGTCATAATCCGCAGGCATCATCGCTTTATGCTTTATGTGATGAGCTCGGTTTACTTGTTATGGACGAAGCCTTCGACGAGTGGGAGTACCCGAAGAGGAAATGGTTACAGGGATGGAATGTCGGGACACCGGGTTTTGAGGGATCATACGACTTTTTTGAATCCTGGGGAGAGCAGGATCTGGCCGATATGGTCAAAAGAGACCGCAATCACCTTTCGATCTTCGCCTGGAGCATAGGCAACGAAGTGGATTATCCAAATGACCCTTATTCACATCCTGTCCTTAACGGCGAGAAGAAGGAAGGTGGTTTCACGCAGGCCTCGTATGGTGGTTACAAAAAGGATGCACCAGATGCGATGCGATTGGGGGATATCGCCAAACGCTTGGTAGCGGTTGTAAAAAAATATGATAAAAGTAGGGCTGTTACAGCAGGGCTTGCCGGGGTAGCGATGTCGAATGAAACAGCCTATCCGGGAGCACTTGATATTGCTGGATACAATTATACCGAAAGTCGTTATCAGCAGGATCATCAGCGCTATCCAGCACGGGTAATTTTTGGAAGCGAGAATCGACACGATCTTCCAGCATGGCTTGCGGTACGTGACAACAACCATATATTTGGCCAATTTTTGTGGACAGGTATTGACTACCTCGGAGAGTCGGGGCGTTGGCCTTCACGTGGATTTTATTCAGGACTGCTGGATTTCGCAGGTTTTATCAAGCCGCGAGGCTATTACCGTCAATCACTGTGGTTGGATAAACCGATGGCTTACTTGGGTACTTATCCATTGCAGGGAGGTGCCGCAGCCACAGATGTTTGGTCTGCATTGGAATCTGAACAGGGGCAACGGAAAAATGAGGCACCTTCCATGGACGCCTGGCCAGTCTGGAACTACCAAGAGGGCCAGCAGATCAGGGTGGTCTGTTATACCAATAGTGCTAGCGCGCGCTTAGAATTGGATGCTCAAGTGGTGGGCGAAAAGAAAAACTACGATCAGAAAACAGGGATCATCTTTTGGGACATTCCTTATAAAGCAGGAAAGCTAGAGGTGGTGGGTTTGGATGCGAATGGCAAGGAGGTCGTTCGGCATGCGATTCAATCCAGCGAGAGACCCGCAGTTATTCAAGCTGTCATGTTGGGTAATCAGCAAGTCGAAGCTGGTGGAGTGATCCAGATTGCTTTGCAGATCCTGGATGAAAAGGGCGTTCCTGTCTTAATATCGGAGGATGAAATTACCTGTGACATCGTGGGAAATGCGCGTCTACTTGGAATGGAAGCTGGAAATAATGCCGATATGGGCGATTATACGGACAAGAAGCAGCGCGTTTATCACGGAAAGATGATCACTTATGTTCAGGCTTTGGGTAAATCTGGAGAAACGGTCGATGTACGTTTTACCGCACCTTGGTTGAAAACAGCAACGGTAAAATGCCGGATAAAATAAAGAATAAATAAGGTTTACGAAATAAGTAAGTCAATTCATTACCAGGTGTTTCATCTTGGGAATAAAAAGAGCATTGGAAAAACCTTCCATGCTCTTTTTTTTATTTCAGCGGTCTATCCGTAATTACTTCGTTATAAAATACCGTAATAAAGCAGTATTAAATAAAAAAAATTATTAAATACTTTTTTTATTATAAATTTTATTATTAATTTAGCTTCACTATAAATCTAAAGACTGACTCAATTATACCAATGCGTTTAATCATATGCCTTTTATGTGTGGTCGGCAGCATGTTGGCCAAAGGACAAAAGCTTTATACCTTGCAGTCTGCTCATCTTTCTGGAGTAGATTCTGGCTACGTTTATACACCAAAGATGAAGCCGGACAACCGTGCGTTACCTGTTGTATATGTGTTGCATAGCCATGGGGCGAATTATAAAAGCCTGTCAAGATTTATCGATTTTCAGGCATTGAGCGATCAATATGGCTTTGTCGTTGTATGCCCTGATGGTCTTGGTACGAGCTGGTTTTTAGACAGTCCACAAAAAGGCAGAGCACAATTTGGTCGATTTTTGACAGGGGAATTAATGCCTTACATACAGGATAAATATCATACGGATCGGGACAACTCATTTATTACGGGTGTGAGCATGGGGGGGCATGGTGCACTTTGGCTCTTTTTTAACTATCCATCTTTTTTTAAGAGTGCCGGTAGCAGTTCGGGAGTTGTCAATCTGAGACATTCGGCTTTCAAGAAGACAAGTCTAGCACAACATTTAGGGCAATACAGCGATCAAAATCCATTATTCGATCGTTTTAGTGCCATTCATAATGTCCATAAGATCGTAGGGACTGAAAAGACATTTATTTTTGATTGTGGTACTGAAGATTATCTATATGGGGCCAATAAGTCCCTTCGGGATAGCTGTGATGTACTCAAGATCAAAGCCACTTATATTGCTCAGCCCGGCGCTCATACCTCTGGCTATTGGGCTAAAACCATTCCGGTTCATTTCGCTTATTTTAATCGTCTGATCCATTAATCGATAACCTATGTTTTATTCACCTTATACTGATCCTTTAGTCCGACAACAAAACCGTGTATCTCTGGTTCTTACGTCGGTATTCGGCGCGTATTTTTCAAATTATTTACTGCAATTAACTTCATATGAATTGGTTTAAATCTTTTTTTTCTATTTTATTGGTTTCTGTCACGCTCTCCTCGCAGGGGCAGGCTGTTGCTTCATACGATGTATTGATTGTTGGGGGAGGCGCAAGCGGTGTTTCTGCGGCTTTGCAGGCTGCCCGTTTGGGAAGTAAGGTCCTTGTGGTGGAAGAGACAAGCTGGTTGGGTGGTATGCTCACTGCCGCTGGGGTCTCCGCTATTGACGGTAACCATCGTATGCCTTCGGGAATATGGGGCGAATTTAGGACAGAGCTTTATGCCTATTATGGTGGTCCAAAGGCCGTGGAAACAGGCTGGGTAAGCAATACGCTATTTGAACCTTCGGTCGGTAACCGTTTGCTAAAAAAGATGGTTGGAGCCGAAAAAAATATTGACGTTTGGTATAGAAGTACCCTTTTAGACCTGAAAAAACAGGCTAAAGGCTGGACCGTTGCCATTGAACAGGAAGGAAAAAAGAAAACCGTAAACGCTTCTATTTTAGTCGATGCGACGGAATTGGGTGATCTCTTGCCGCGTGCGGGTGTTGCTTACAGCATCGGTATGGATAGCCGCTACGATACGAAAGAGGAATTTGCTCCCGAAAAGGCCAATTCAATAATTCAAGACCTTACTTATGTCGCTATTCTGAAAGACTATGGTGCTGATCCAAAAAGATTGCTACAGAAACCTCAGGGTTATGATCCTAAAGAATTTGAACATGCCTGTGATGTTAAAGATCCTGCTTCACACAGTGATACGCCTATCATCAATTGTGATCAAATGATTACCTATGGCAAATTGCCGAATGGAAAATACATGATAAACTGGCCTAAAGATGGAAATGATATCTACCTGAATATTATCGAAATGTCGCCAAAGGCGAGGGCTTTGGAGTTGCAAAAGGCGAAAGATCATACCTTACGTTTTGTATATCATCTTCAAAATCAGCTTGGTTTTAAAAACTTGGGGCTTGCTGATGATGAATATGATACGGCCGATAAACTTCCCTTTATTGCTTATCATCGCGAGTCTAGACGCGCTAAGGGCTTGGTCCAGTTGACATTGCCTTATGTGCAGCGTCCTTATGAGCAGGAGCTGCCCTTATACCGCACTGGAGGGATAGTAGGGGACTATACCATCGATCATCATCACCTGAAGAACCCGGATGCACCCAAAATCGATTTTGTTAAGATTCGGGTACCTTCTTATAATGTGCCCCTTGGAAGTTTGATTCCTGAGAAAGTAACGGATTTTATCGTTGCTGAAAAAAGCATCAGTGTGAGCAATATTGTGGCTGGAGCCACCCGCCTTCAGCCAGTGGTATTGGGTGTTGGTCAAGCTGCCGGAGTACTTGCAGCGCTGTCCGCAAAACAAGGTGTAAGCCCCAAAGAACTTTCGTTGCGACAAGTGCAACAAGTACTTTTGGATAATCATGCCTATCTCATGCCCTTTATAGATGTTGATCCAAAAGATAGCCTTTTTCAGGTAATCCAACGTATTGGAGCAACAGGTATTCTTAAAGGCAGAGGAGTGCCATACAAATGGGCCAATCAGACCTGGTTCTATCCCGAACACCGTATAAGCGAAGTGGATCTGATCGATGGTATGCGTAGTTATTATCCAGCGGCCGATAAAGTCGCTGGCTCGGGTGCCGATGTGACCGCAGGATTTTTTGTGGCTCTATTGCTCCAAGTCGATCCCACTTTGGATAAAGATAAAATCTGGTCCGTCATTGCAGCAAAAGAAAATCAAGTGTTAACAAAGGCTCAAGTGGCGGTTGTGTTGGATGATATCCTAAAGCCATTTGAACGGCCAGTGGATTTTACCGGCCAATTTATAGCAACAAAAAATTGATTTCCTAACGCATAGAAAAACGAGATGATACCAATTTTACCAAATTCCACAGCGACTCCACAACAGCGAAACGATAGTTTAGATGTGCTGCGAGGAATTGCCATCCTTTTAATGGTGCTTTCATCGAGCATTTCATTTGGAAACCTTCCTGCTTGGATGTACCATGCACAGGTGCCACCGCCCAAACATGTATTTGATCCCAGTATAGCGGGTATAACCTGGGTAGATCTGGTTTTTCCGATTTTCCTTTTTACGATGGGGGCGGCCATCCCATTGGCTATGCGGAAAAAAGTGGCTAACCTAAACGCTTGGCGTATTGTGAGTACAATTTTTAAACGTTTCGTTGCCTTATTCTTTTTCGCCTTATTTTCTTTTTATATGCGCGCTTGGGTTATGAGTGGTGAGCCTGCTGCGTCGCAGTATCTCTTGTCAATCGTGGGTTTTGTCCTGCTCTTTGCCCTCTATGCCGATTTAACGCCCTATTTGCCGATGCGGACCGCGAGACTTGTTCACGTAGCGGCCCTGTTGCTATCTGTAGGGATGCTGTATCTGCTGTATGCACAAACGGATAAATTTACCCTCGAGAAGACAGATATTATTATTCTGGTACTGGCCAATATGGCTTTGTTTGGAACACTGTGGTGGTGGCTGACGGCGAAATCAATCTGGTTACGTATGGCGATTTTACCATTTATTATGGGCGTTTTTTTGGGCGCGAAAGAAGTCGGTAGTATCAACGAATTTATCTACAAACTTAGCCCTGCGACTTGGCTTTATCAATTTTATTACCTCAAATACCTCTTTATTATTCTTCCGGCTACAGTTGTCGGCGAGTGGATTATTGCTGATAGGTCGTTGGTCGACAAACCCAGGATGCAGCGGTCTCAACTAGCGTTACAAGGTTCGCTCTGTGCCATTCTCATTGGGCTGAATGTCTTCAATCTCTATATGCGTTATCTCGATATCAATATCGGACTTACCCTGATGTTGATCTTTTCACTATGCTTCTGTTCAGGTGTTTTTCGGAAGGGCGAAGTACTGACACTACAGGCAAAAATGGCTGTGCTCGGAAGCTATCTGCTTTTTTTAGGACTGATCTTCGAAGCGTATGAGGGTGGAATAAAAAAGGATTATTCCACATACAGCTATTATTTTGTCTGCACGGGCTTAGCCTGTTATGCGCTAACAATGTTGTGTTGTATCGAGAAACTTGCTTTTGGAAAATCGCTGTTTCGAGGTATAGCACTGGTTGGTAAAAATCCCATGGTCGCCTATACCGCAGGAAATCTAGTGTTGATCCCACTTTTGGCGCTTACGGGACTACAGAGCGCTCTTGATCAGATGGGGGCACAGGGTGTTTTTGGGGGAGTGATGCGAGGTGTATTATTCACTGGAATCGTGGCGCTGTTGACGATACTGAGCAGCCGGTTAAAACTTTATTGGAAGTCATAAAATGAATGAATTATTAGAACAAACGATGGAGCTTCGCAAAGGGCGTAAGGCACTTCCGCCTATTTTTTGGATCTCCACAACATGGTTTGCCATGGGGCTACCTTTTGTTGCCCTTTCGGGTGCGAGCTCCATTATGTATAAAAATTTGGGGGTATCGGACGCAAAGATTGCTTTTTGGACCTCTTTGATTATGCTGCCCTGGACAATAAAACCTTTATGGGGGCCTTTTTTGGAGCTGTATAAGACCAAGAAATTTTTTGTCTATACCACGCAGATACTCACGGGGCTACTCTTTGGTCTGCTTGGTCTTACGCTACAGTTGGATCATTTCTTTAGCTTCTCCATTGCCTTATTGACACTGATCGCATTCAGTGGCTCCACACATGATACCGCAGCCGACGGGGTATATTTGAATGAACTGAATGCAAAACAACAGGCAAAATATGTCGGCTGGCAAGGTGCCTTCTATAATGTGGCCAAAGTTTTTTCTGGCGGCGTACTCGTTTATTTGGCGGGGCAATTGGAGCAGGAAATCGGCATTAAATCCGCGTGGATGGTGGTGATGTTTGCTTATGGATTTATTATGTTGGGGATAGGATTGTACAGCATACGTGCTTTACCTGCTCACGATGAAGCTCCCAAATCCACTTCTTTAAAGGAGGGGATGGATACGCTTAAAGACGTTATCATAACTTTTTTTCAGAAAAAGAATATTTGGTTTAGTTTGCTTTTTATTGTCTTTTATCGTTTTGCTGAAGGGCAGGCCATTAAGATCACCCCCTTATTTTTTAAAGCGCAACGTACCGAAGGCGGCCTTGGCCTGAGTACTTCGGAAATTGGATTGCTTTATGGTGTATTTGGTGCCATAGCTTTTGTGTTGGGGTCGATTGTCGCAGGGCACTTTGTATCCAAAAAGGGCTTAGACCGGAGGACACTTATGATCCTTTGTGCCTTCTTTAATGTTCCATTTGTAGCTTATGCATTTCTTGCGATCACATTGCCGACGAACCTTTATCTCATAGCTGCTGCTGTCGCCATCGAGTACTTTGGATATGGTTTTGGCTTTATCGGAATTATTCTTTTTATCATGCAAAATATTGCCCCAGGCAAATATAAGATGGCACACTACGCTTTCGGAAGTGGACTTGTTAATCTGGGGTTTATGATTCCTTCGATGATCAGCGGCTGGCTGAGTGATCATTTGGGCTATAAAGAATTTTTTATCTGGGTGTTGATTTCTACTATTCCAGCCTTTTTGGTTTCCTGGTGGGTGCCATTGCGAAAACCCGAAAAAGAGCATACCGACGAAAATAATTAATGCATATGAACAGACTTTCTTATAGGAACTGGAAGGCCCTATTGTTGCCTTTTTTTTTACCGGCATTGACTTTAGCGCAATCAAAGGGTATTGATTCTACGTTTGATAATCAGCATTATCGCGCAAGGCTTGAGTTTTTTAAAGCGATGCCCAATCAGAAGGACGAAATCGTTTTCCTTGGCAATAGCATTACCGAAGGTGGAAAATGGCAAGAAATCCTCCAGCGGAAGCATGTGATCAATCGTGGGATTAGCGGCGATGTGACTTACGGTATTTTAGCACGACTAGACGAGATATTAGCGTCCAGACCACGAAAAATATTTCTGCTCTGTGGGGTGAACGACATGAAAAGAGGAATACCGCTTTCCATTATTTCAACGAATATAGAAAGGATAATAAAGCAGGTTAAAAAGCAGTCGCCAAATACAGCGCTTTTTGTGCAGGGACTTCTACCTGTGAATGAATCTTTACTGCCAAAAATCTATGAAGAGGTTCGGAATGACAAGATCGTGCTACTGAACAAAGCTTTGAAAGAATTATGTACGGCACATCAAGTTCGTTTTGTAGACTTACAGCCGATATTGGCGGACGGTAATGGGGAACTAAAAGCTGAGCTAACAATTGATGGTTTACATCTGAAGCAGGCCAGCTATTTGATTTGGGCCAATTATTTAAAACAGCAAAAACTATTATGAGATCATTGGAATTTTTTAAGGTGTATCGTATTTTCCAAGGTTGCTTCCTCATTGGAATATATCTATCGGTATTTTCCCAGCCCCTCTCAGCTCAGGAGATTAAAATAGATAGCAGTTACGCCAACTGGTATTATCAACAACGAATGGCCTATTTCGAACAAAGTCCAACCATTAAAGGAGCAATCGTGTTTTTGGGAAACAGTATTACTGAACGGGCAGAATGGCAGGAATTGCTTGCAGATTTAAGATATCCTGTACTGAACAGGGGGATAGGCGGAGATAATTCGTTTGGGATTCTTGCGCGTATCGATGAGGTGTTGCGCGGACGTCCGCGGGCAATTTTTCTGATGGATGGCATTAATGACCAATTCAGAAAGCTTCCGCAGGAAGTGTCGGTCAATAACTACAAGCGTATCATTAAACGAATAAAAAAGATCTCACCAAAGACCCTTATCTATCTTCAGAGTGCTTTACCAATCAATGAAGAACTCACAAAAGAGCCCTATACAAAAGGTAGAAATGTGCTGGTTCCAATCTTAAATGAAAAACTAAGACAGCTTGCAGCAGATGAAAATATTCCATTTGTCGACCTCTGTCCACTTTTTCAGGACAATGAGGGAAAACTTAACGCAGTTTATTCTGCTGATGGTATCCATCTGATACCAAGTGCCTACATAAAATGGGTACAATTATTAAAAGAAAAGAAATATTTATGAGAATTACAGGGACATTTATTGACGAGATTTCCCACGATATTCCGCACCAAAATTGGGGCCCGGAAGAGTGGGATCGGGATTTTGCATATATGAAGGCAATTGGTATAGACACTGTTATTATGATTCGTAGTGGCTATCGTAAATTTATAACCTATCCATCGGCTTATCTGATGGACAAATATGGCTGTTTTAAACCATCGTTGGATCTTGTAGAGCTTTATCTGCAGCTTGCAGACAAGTACGACATGAAATTCTATTTTGGACTTTATGACAGCGGTATTTATTGGGAGACAGGAGATTTGAGTCACGAAATCGATGCCAATCAATATGTAATTGAAGAGGTTTGGGCTAAATATGGGCATTATAAAAGTTTCGGTGGATGGTATATCAGTACGGAAATCAGCCGTAAAACGAAAGGGGCTGTTCATGCTTTTCGTACACTTGGGTTACAGTGCAAGGCCGTCAGTGGGGGCTTGCCGACATTTATATCGCCCTGGATTGATGGGAAAAAAGCTGTGCTTGCCGCTTCCCCCGAGCTTAGTAAAGCCGATGCAGTTTCGGTATTGGAACACGAACGGGAATGGGGCGAAATTTTTGAAGGTATACAAGGAGCTGTCGATGCAGTGGCCTTTCAGGATGGACACATTGATTACGATGAGCTTCCCGATTTCTTTGAGGTCAATAAGAAATTGGCTGATAAATATGGTATGGCCTGTTGGACGAATGCCGAATCTTTTGACCGGGATATGCCGATCAAATTTTTGCCGATCAAGTTTGATAAACTAAGGCTAAAACTTGAGGCTGCAGCAAAGGCGGGTTATGATAAGGCTATTACTTTCGAATTTGCTCACTTTATGAGTCCACAGTCCGCTTATTTACAGGCAGGACACCTTTACAATCGGTACCGGGAATATGCCTTGAACCACAATTGGTGATAGGGATCGCGTGTTTACAGCACGCGAAATGACGACAAAAGCAATCTCGAAGAAGTCAGAGAACAAGAAATCGCATTATTGATAAGAGTAGGCCAGAGATTTTAAATGGCCTTTAAAGAGCAAATTCATTTATATATGAATCATTATAGTACAATTTATAAAGACGAATTATTTAATCATATTCTTCCTTTCTGGACGGAGCATTCGCTCGATAGGGAGTATGGTGGCTATTTTACCTGTCTGGATAGAAGAGGTGGAGTTTTTGATACGGATAAGTTTATGTGGCTGCAGGGGCGGCAAGTTTGGCTCTTTTCGAGTATTTACAACAAAATTGAAACACGGTCATCCTGGTTGGATATTGCAGTTCATGGTGCCAGCTTTATGGAAAAACATGGACGTGACGAAGAGGGAAACTGGTATTTTTCGCTTGATCGACAAGGGAAGGCACTTGTGCGGCCCTATAATATTTTTTCCGATTGCTTTGCTGCAATGGGATTTGGTGCCCTGTATACAGCAACCCAGGAGCAGCGTTACGCGGAAATTGCGCAAGATACCTTTCATAATATATTGAAACGTCGAACACATACCAAGGGCATATACGATAAGGCTGTTCCAGGGACACGTCCATCAAAGAATTTTGCTTTGCCTATGATCTTGAGCAATCTCTCCATCGAACTGGAGCATTTATTGGAACCTAACCTGGTGCAGGAATTGATTGAGGATATCGTGGTGGAGGTAATGGATGTATTTTATAAAGAGGAGCAGGGGCTTGTCTTTGAAAATGTAAGTCCCAATGGTTCATTGCTGGATAGTTTTGAAGGAAGATTGCTCAATCCGGGACATGCGATAGAAGCCATGTGGTTTATGATGGATCTGGGAGAAAGATTGCAGCGACCAGCGTTGATTGAAAAAGCCATGCGTATTGGTCTTCGTATGTTGGAGCATGGATGGGATGAGAAATATGGAGGTATATTCTACTTTATGGATGCGCAGGGTAAACCGACCCAGCAGTTGGAATGGGACCAGAAGCTATGGTGGGTGCACTGTGAAACACTGGTCTGTATGGCGAAAGCTTGGGTACTAACGGGAAATGAAGAGGCTAAACGTTGGTTCGAACGGGTTCATGAATATACCTGGACGCATTTTAGGGACCCCGAACATGGCGAATGGTTTGGCTACCTCAATCGAAGAGGTGAGGTATTGCTCGATCTCAAAGGCGGAAAATGGAAGGGATGCTTTCATGTACCTCGTGCCTTATGGAAGGTATATGAGGTGTTTGAAAAAGCAAAAATAATCGTGTAACTTAACTGGTATGGATGCTCTCAATGGAATAAATGCGTTGACCTTAGTTTTCGCAGCGATATTGATCTTTGCGATCGCGTATCGTTTTTATGGCTTGTTTCTAGCAAATAAGCTGCTCAGGTTGAATGGAAGTCGCCAGACACCGGCGGTGGAGTTTGCTGATGGCCATGATTATGTGAAAACCGATAAAAAAGTGTTGTTTGGCCATCATTTCGCCGCGATAGCTGCGGCAGGACCACTAGTTGGTCCAGTTCTCGCGGCACAGTTTGGTTATCTGCCGGGCGCTCTGTGGATTTTAATTGGTTGTGTATTAGGTGGCGGTGTGCACGATATGGTCGTGCTTTTCGCTTCTGTACGACATAAAGGCGAAAGTTTGGCAACCATTGCCTCCAAGGAGGTCAGTAAACCTATTGGCACTATTGCTGGTATTGCCGTACTTTTTATTTTGATCCTAACGTTGGCCGGATTATCGCTGGCCTGTATTAGTGCGATGCACGAGGCACCATGGTCTTTATTTACGATTGTACTGACAATGCCCATTGCTATTTTAATGGGCTTGATGATGCGCTATCGGGAGGGCTCGGTGACCTTGGCGAGTATCATTGGTGGTATCTTGCTTATTGCAGGTATTATAGCCGGTCATCACCTGATGCAGGTTCCAACTTTTCACGCACTTTTCAACTGGGATGTGAAAAAGATCTCTATCGGTATTGCTGTATATGGTTTCTTCGCTTCAGTATTGCCCATCTGGCTATTATTGGTTCCGAGAGATTACCTTTCGACCTATCTCAAAATAGGTACAATTATTATGCTGACGGTAGGAATATTTTTTGTTGCACCAACAATTCAGATGCCCGCCTTGACCTCATTTATCCATGGTGGCGGACCCGTAATTTCAGGACCTGTCTTGCCCTTTATCTTTATTGTGATTGCCTGCGGAGCCATATCAGGGTTCCACGCTATTATCGCAACCGGGACGACACCCAAAATGATCGGTAATGAACGCGAGATCTTGTTTGTGGGATATGGCGCCATGCTTGTTGAAGGCTTTGTTGCCTTGATGGCATTGATTGCAGCTTGTACGTTGATGCCTGGTGATTATTTTGCAATCAATACACCGGTAGCCGATTATGCACAGTTTCTAACGCAGCACCCCCATCTTTCAGCTGTGGATTTACCACATTTTATAGACAGAATAGGTGTAGATCTGCACGGTAGGACGGGCGGGGCAGTGTCGTTGGCTGTAGGGATGGCTCATATCTTCGATAAGGTTCCTTTTATGAACGATATGATGGCCTATTGGTATAATTTTGCTATCATGTTTGAAGCTGTTTTTATTCTTACAGCGATTGATGCAGGTACCAGGGTGGGACGTTTTTTTCTACAGGAAATGCTTGGAACTGTTTTCCCTAAATTTAGCGATAAAAACTGGAAACCAGGTGTATGGATTTGCAGTGCCCTGTTTACGTTTTCCTGGGGATATTTGGTTTATACCGGTAACGTAAGTAGCATTTGGCCATTATTTGGTATTAGCAATCAGCTCTTGGCAGCCTGTGGTCTGATTGTATGTACAACGATGCTCATCCGGATGAATAGACGAAAATATGTCTTGTTTGCAGCGGTTCCCGGTGTCTTTATGGCCGTGATTACATTTTGGGCCGGCTATCTTCAGGTGGTACAAGGATATGTGCCTAAAGGACAGTACCTACTGGCGGGCTTGGCCGTAGCAGCGATGTCATTGATGGCGATTGTATTTATCGGAACGTTTAAGAAGTGGATATACCTTGCACAACGGAAAGAGCAGGTGAAAGATCAATATGGAGAGGTTGTGAAGGAGATTGTAGAAAGATAAAGTTGCGTGGATTTCGCTGAAATCCACGCCTTATGTCTTAATCGATAATAGAAAGCAGACGGTCCCGAATGAGAAGGCAAGCTCCAAAGGCCGCAAGTTTTTCTCCATTATTTGAATAAGCAAGTTTGGTGTCCTTGTTGACAATGGATAATGAAAACTTATTGACTGCATTTTTCAGCGGTAACATCAGGTATTCCTCACTCTTGGCTAAAATACCACCTACGATGATGATTTCTGGATTGAAAATATTGATCAATGTAGCAAGTCCACGACCTAATTTTTCCCCAAGTTCATTGATCAACTCAATAGCGAGATTGTCATCTTTTTTTGCAGCAGCGATAATATCGCTGAGCCGGATATCTTCCAGATCATTGAATTTTTTTGTTAGGATGCTCGTTGCGCCATTTTGCAGTGCTGCTATTACACGGTTTCTAAGTGCAAAACCAGATGCTTCCGTTTCGAGGCAACCCTTTTTTCCGCAGCGACAGATGATATCGTTGTCAAAAATGGGAATATGTCCAAATTCACCCGAGAAACCCGATTTCCCATAATAGATCTTTCCGTTGATTAAAATACCCAATCCGATACCGTTGTCTACATTGACAAAGAGTGCATCTTTCTCGTCTTTTAAAATTCCGCTGGAAAATTCGCCATAAGCAAGCGCCTTACTATCGTTTTCAAGATAGGTGCGCAATTGCAGCTCCTGTTCGAAATATTTCGATAAAGGATCTTCATAAAAATTAAAATAACTGTAGGAATAACCTGTTCGATAGTTGATACGACCAGAAAGATTGATACCTACACCCAATATTTTATCCTTTTGAATCTGATGTGTGGCAATAAACTGATTGATCTCCCGGCATATATTTTGGAGTGATTCCTGATTATTCTCCAAACGATGTGGAATTTCCTCCTGACTGGCAATAATGTCTTTTTTCATATTCATGACCACAATACTGAGATGATCATGGCTCACCTGCACGCCGACAAAAAATGCGGCATTCGGAAGTAGACCGTAGGAATTTGGTTTTCTACCAATTCCCGAAGTCGATTTTCCATTGTCCTGTACTAGTGCATCTTCGATGAGTTCATTGATGCATTCGTTAATCTTGGGAATGCTAATGTTGAATTCCTTGCTCAACTCAGGAATGGTCGAGGGACCTTTGGTCGCAAAAAAGGTTAAAATTTCCTTTTTAAGTAAAATGTTTTTATACGCTACACCGCTATAGCTCGCATCATGTAAATCACTCAAAAATTTTATGCCCATAACTTGGTTACGTTAACTTTTGGGTAAATATAGTAAATATCTCATCATCCTAAATTATGTTTATGTTTTTTCTTCTTTAGTCTGTTTGAATTAATAAAAAAAATTAGAAATAATTTGAATATTTAAAATTTTATTTCTTATTTAGTGTTGTATAAATAATATACCTAATAATTGTAAACCAAAATACGTTGCCTTGTCCGTGTCAGAACGTTGCGTGTTATATCCAATGGAAAACGTCTGTTCATGTGAGGTAACCGAGTGACCATAAATACTATTTTTTAACATAACACTATTTTTTCATTCCTAAATTATGAAACCAACACATGTAAAACGCAGGTATCTTTTTAAGGCTTTGGGATTACTTATTGTTTTTATGCAATCCGCAATAAGCTTTGCCCAATCCATTGTAAATGGTACCGTACGCAATCACGATGAACAGCCTATTGCTGGGGCAACGGTTAAAGTAGTGGGAACTTCTGCAACAACGCGGACGGATCAAAAGGGAGGTTTTACGCTGCAGGTGGACCGATTGCCAGCCGAACTTCAGGTAAGTTATATCGGCTATTTGTCGCAGTCGCGAAAGATTACAGTTGCCGGTACACAGAGTTTTGTTTTGCAGCCCGATGAACGTCAGATTGATGAGGTGGTTGTTGTGGCTTATGGTACGCAAAAAAAGAACAACGTCGTTGGATCTGTCGTACAGATTGGAGGTGATCAGCTCAAGAAAGCCCCGTCGATGAACTTGACCAATGCACTTGTAGGGCGTGTTCCCGGATTGACAGCATTGCAACAATCAGGACGCCCTGGAGCAGACAATGCGACATTATATCTGCGCGGAGTGGGGACTTATGGTGGTAATCGAAGTCCTTTGGTGATTGTCGATGATATCGAGCGCCCACTTTCTACCCTAGCTTACCTGGATCCAAGTGAGATTGAAACCATTTCCTTTTTAAAGGACGCCGTCTCCACAGCGGCTTATGGTGTACAGGCTGCCAATGGTATTATATTGGTTAAAACAAAAAATGGACGAAAGGAGCAGACCAAAGTAACCTATGACTTTGGATATAGCATTGGCCAAAATACCCGCTTTCCAAAATTCCTCAATGGACCGGATTATATGAACTGGTACAATAAAGGGACAGAATTGGACAATGATTTTCTTCGAAATACGAAGCAAACTGAAGCACCATACATCTACACGCAGGAACTTATCGATGCGGTCTCAAATGGAACCAATACCAATCCCTTGTTTGGCAACACCGATTGGATTGGACTATTGGCAGATAATAATAGCTATTCGCAACATCATGCCGCGACAATTTCTGGTGGAGCGAGCAAAACGCAGTATTTTGCATCGGTCAGTCACATGAACCAGGATGGGGTGATCGATAATACCAATTTCAAACGCTACAACATTCGTACAAACCTTAAAAGTGAGCTTAATGAATACCTGACGGTCGGTTTGAACATTGGTTTGCGTAATCAGAATACCAATTTACCGGGTATTTCACCCGATAACTTCGCCTATATGAATCCATTTTACCAGGCTGTTCGGATGCTGCCCAATCTGCCGATGTATGCTCCAAATGGACTCCCAGTAGCGTATCAGGCCGGAGCAGGCTGGGTTAATCCAATTGCTTCCGTAGCAAATTCGGGCTATCAGAAGCTCAAAAGCAATATCTTTCAGGGAACGGCAAACATCGATTTTAAAGTTCCAGGAGTAACGGGTTTGCTGGCAAAAGTTCAGGGTGCGTACGACTATAATTCGGATGAATCCAAATCTTGGCTGACTCCGTATCCGACGATGGGAAGACAGCGGGACCAGGTTGCAGGCGATTTCGTAGCCATGACCACATTGCCCGGGATCACCAAAACATCCCTTCGTCAGAGTTTTGCGGCTAGCTACCGAAGCACATGGCAAGCGAGTTTAAATTACAACCGGACTTTTGGTGATCATAGCATCGGTGTGTTAGGTTTATATGAATATGCAAAAACTCATGGTAATCAATTTGGTGCCGGCGCAAGTAATTTTCCGATCAGTATTATTCAGGAAATAAACTATGGTTCGGCTTCCCAGGAAGATATTATCAAGTCTACAGGTTCCAGTGATGCGGAATCTGCACGGGCGGGATTTGTGACGCGACTGAATTATGCTTTCCGCGATCGTTATTTAGTGGAGTTGGTGTCGCGTTGGGATGCCTCCGCTAACTTTGCCAAGGAAAACCGCTGGAAATCTTTTCCGGCCATTGGATTGGGCTGGGTTGTCTCAAATGAGTCCTTCTTTAAGGAAGCTGTCCCTTTTGCAGATTTCCTTAAATTAAAAGGATCTATTGGGCGTACTGGCAATGATCGTGCGCAGGTGGGTAGTTTCCCTTACATTAATACCCTTTCGCAAAATACAACACCAGTCATTGTCATAGACGGCAAACCGGTCAAAGCTTTATATACCAATGCACCTCAAAACCCTTTGTTGAAATGGGAAGAATCAACCACATCAAACGTGGGTTTTGAATCAAGGTTTTTAAATGGCAAGTTTGGTTTTGATTTCGAATGGTTCTACCGTTATACTTCTGGTATTCTGGGACAGGTAGGAAACCTTTATCCAGCGTCGATGGGTGGATATTTTCCGAGTTTGGCCAATATAGGCGAAGTTGATAACCGTGGGTTCGATGCGCAATTGCGTTATAACGACCATTTTGGCGAATTTAAATTGGGGCTGACCGGGAATATCAACTGGGCGAAAAACAGGTATCTGAAACTCGATGAAGCCAATGGGATTCCTTCTTGGCAAAGTCTCATCGGCAAACCGATCGGAACAAAAGTCGGCTTTGTCAAAGAGGGGATGGTGCAGACCTGGGAGGAAGCCCGTAACACACCTTCACCAAGTTCGGGATTTATGGCTCCCGGTTTTTTCAAATTTAAAGATTTGAATGGCGACGGCCGGATTACCCGAACGGACGATATGACCTATATTGGACGCTCCAATGTACCTGAATTAACATTTGGTTTGAATTTCGATATGGCTTATAAAGGCTTCGACTTTTCGGCATTGTTGCAAGGTGCCGCACGAGTTGATGTTGCCCTCGCAGGAGCGTACGAAGGATCGTCAGGAACTTCAGGGGTGGAGGATAATACACCTTTTACACGTCCTTTTTACAACTATGGGAACTCCCCTTATTTCTTGGTTGAAAACTCCTGGCGTGAAGACAATCCGAACGCCGAATTTCCACGTATGAGTGCCTATAAAGCAACAGGAATGTCGACGAACAATGCAAATGCCAATTCAGGATGGATCAGAAAAGGCGATTATCTGCGACTTAAATCCGTGCAGTTGGGCTACACATTCCCGAAAGGATTGCTGAATGCCGCGAAGATTGAACATGTACGTGTGTTTGCTTCGGGCTCAAACCTTTTCACATGGGATTACCTGAAATACCTCGATCCCGAAATGCCAAATGTCAATAATGGATTTTATCCGCAGCAACGGATTTTTGAATTTGGCTTAAGCGTTACTTTTTAATCTCCTAAAAATTACTATTTCAGATGAAATCAACTCTATATACCAGCTGTCGGCAACTTTCATTTTTAGGCCTGTTGTTTATGGCGTTGCAAGGTTGCTCTGTCGATCTAATTCCACAGGACCGGATCGCAGAAGAGAAAGTATGGGCTGACCCCAATTCGGCCGAACTATATGTATCGGGCATCTATGCTGAATTTAAAAAATTCCAGTTTGGTCAATTTCCCAATTTAGGCTATGACAATGCAATGGATGCTTTAGCCGATGGAATGAAATTTACCTCAAATACGGCTGGCAATGGTACAGTCAATATTCTTGTATCCAACTCAAACCAGTTTTCTTCCGCAAGCGTGGGCCTGAATTATTGGGCGAGCGGATATGAACGTATCCGTCGTATCAACGAAATGATCAATGGGATTAACACGAAGTCCACTCTTTCCGATGCTCAAAAACAGGTTTATGAGGCTGAGGGCAGGTTCGTGCGGGCATATGCCTATTTCTGGCTGGCAAAGATCCATGGAAGCGTGATTCTATTCAAGAGTATGGATCAGTATACTGAAAAAGATCACGAACGCTCCAGTGAGGAAGCCGTTTATGATTTTATCCTGGAGGATCTCCAATTTGCGGTGGATCATCTTCCGCTCAACAATCTTGCCGGCAGGGCTACCCAGGGCGCGGCCTATACCTTGATGGCGCGTGTAGGACTATATGCAGGCTCTATTGCTAAATATGATCTCAAGCAGTTCAATCAGGATCCTTTGACGGGTATTTCACAAGCGAGGAGCGCGGAGTATTTTAAAAAATCAGCCGATGCAGCGCAAAAAGTCATCGATATGGCTAATGGGGGACTCTATGCCTTGGACGATAATTTTGCAGGCATTTTTACCAATAAAAATACAAAGGAAGCAATCTTTCGGGTAGATTTTGCAGCACCTGATGTAACGCATCAATACGACCTGGGCTATGCTCCACCTCGGGATGCTCCGGGTAATACATTGGTTTATGGTGTACCAACCGCGGAACTGGTCAATGAATTTGAAATGGCTGACGGATCCAAATTCTCCTGGCAGAATGCTGCGCAGGCAGCGGCTCCCTATACAAATCGTGAACCTCGTTTCTATGCGACGATCTTGTACAATGGTGCAACCTGGAAAGGAAGAACATTGAATACGTCGACGACCGATGCGATAGAAGGATTCACAACATTTGGCGCGAGTGGCGACCCCAAACGTACCGTTACGGGATACTATGTACGCAAAATGCTTGATCCTACAAACACGACATTCGTTCAAAATAAGAATACACAAAGCTGGATCGAAATGCGCTATGCCGAGGTCTTGTTGATTATGTCGGAAGCGAAAGCGCAATTGGGCGATTTTGCCTCAGCAACAACCTACATCAATCAGCTCCGCCAGAAACGTGGACTTAATGCTCTTAGCCTTGTCAATAATAATCAGGCAATGGCCGCTGTAGAGCATGAGCGTAAGGTTGAACTCGCTTTCGAGGGACACCGTTTTTGGGATTTGCGCCGTTGGCGAAAAGCTCACCTCCTGTTGGATAATGTGAAGTTTACAGGGCATAAGATCAGTCCGAACCCAACAGGATTAACGTATGAAGTTGTCTCAGCAGACGCAACCAACAGAAGTTTCAGTACAAAATTATATTATCTGCCCATACCTGAAAATGAAGTGCAATTGAACGGCGCTTTGACTCAAATTAAAGGTTGGTAAAAACATGAAAGACTAGCAATGGACAAAATAAAATTTTACAGTTTATGGGCCTGTGCAATCCTTTTGGGAGGATGTCAAAAACCTAATTATCTGGAGCGGAATGTGAAAAATCAATTGATGGATTTTTACGCTACGATTGATGGGAAAGGGCAAGATCGACTTTTTCTGAGTACGATCAGCAATGACACGGTGTATTTGCACGTAGATTATTATTATCCGATTGATTCGGACAATGAAGTAGATCTTTCGCGACTGATGTTGCGTGCTTCCGTTCCAGCTGATGCCCAGGTGACGCCGGGATTAAACGGATTTACGGATCTGACCACGGCGAAGAAAATCACCGTTACTGCCGGCAATGGTGATGCGAAGGATTATGTGGTGATTGCGGAGAAAAAGGGCAATACCGATATTTCGGGGATTAAAATTACATTTAAGGATAGCGAACAGAAAGTCAATGAAGTCGAGGGGATTTTAAATGGGAATACAGTCACGTTTTATGTCGTGCCGGGAATGGATCTATCGCAAGTTAATTTGAGTTATGTCATCAACAAACACTCCAGCGGTTCAATAGTAAGCGGCGGACAGGTGAATTTGGCAAACGGTGTGGAAGCGCCGCTGACAATTTCAGGTGCAGGGAATATCAAGAGACAATTAAAGTTAGTTGTCAAGGAGCCTGTAAAGCTTGATAAAGGGGTGGGCATTAGCCGGCGCTTGTTCCTGAAGAAAGCGGCAGACTTGGGCTTCACTGCAAATAGTGAAACGTCCTGTTTTGTGAGTGGCGATTACTTGGTGATTGTGAGCCGGACTTCACCATCTGTATTTAAGGTGTACAACCGTTTCACAGGAGCTTATTCCCATAACCTAACAAATCCTTTCCCGGCAGGTCGCTTGATCTTCCAAGGTGTGAGCGATGAAAAAGGACGATTTATGCTAGGAACTTATACGCCGAATGGACAGAGCTTTGTGTTATACAAATACAAAGATGTTTTTGATACCAGTCCTGTCAAGTTATTGGATCTACCTTATAGCAAACCTGCTGCGGTAGCTGCCGGCGATGGCAATATCGGTCGTAAACTTAACTGGGTAGGGGATATGGACGGAAACGGTCAGTTACTTGCTTCGGTTGCAACCAGTCGTTACGTCCTGCGTTGGACAGTCGAAAATGGCCAGATAAAATCTACCGCTGCCGATGTCCTGGAATATAAGGATGGTGCGGCATCATTAGGCTTTCTACCGGAATATCTTCCTTTAGGGGTCGGCGCTAACGCCGAACTGATCGCGAGCACTAACGCCGAACTTGCTTATGTTTCGGGAAGTACATGGGGGCGGCTAGCAGCATTCCCGGCTATTACCGGTACTGCCATGAATGGTGGTATCGCCTTTCAGCGTTTTAACAATGCAGATATTTTGGCTCAGGTCAAATTGTTTGGAAGCAATGAGATTGGTCAGATGTATGTTTATGATATTAGCGATCGAGCCCGCATTGGTACCACACTGAGTTCACCTACCTATAACCAATTGCGTGTTTATGAGTCGGAACTGTTTACTGGTGGTACCAATGGTAATGCAACCAGCGACATCTGTATGGGAACTTCAGAAAATGGACAAAGGCTTCAGGTGTATATGTTGACGACCTTTGGTTATCTTGTCGCGCAGGAGTTTACAATTTATGCCGATTCAAATTAAAATAATCGTTCCTTCACGCAGCTTGTGTTGCAGTGGAGGAACATTGTATTCATTCGTAAAAAAATAAAATTATGAACAAGCACATCAAAACAAGCTTATTGTTGATGTTAGGTTTAGTTTCGTGTAAAGTTGGATTTGCACAAAAAAATGATTTAAGTAGCGTGTCCAAAAAGATTGTCAGCGCAAATAAAGGCGATATCGTCTTGTTGGAGGATTTTCTAAAAACGGACTTTCCTAAGTTGCCTTACACAAAGACCGTATTACCAGGACCGCAGTATATCATATCTGATGATCCCGAGTATATTCGTGTTCCTGAGGCTATTGCATTACAGGAGACGGTTGACCCTGGGGCTGTTAGGTTGTATGTCTATAACGTCAATGGTGTTAAAGAACCACAAAAAATGCCGCGTAAGATTTCAGCGGTCATTAAAAATCTAGGCCATGAAAATATGCATTTTCGCATGCTGAAGTATGCTTCACAAAAACCGAGTTCAAACTATTTTGAAATTGGAAAGAAGGGGCTTGAGGACTACTTTTTATCTGCTGTAAACAATCAGGTGAAAGTGCTTAAACCAGGAGAAGTAATGGCTATCGATGAAAAACTGGAAAAACAGCTGGTACAATACGATGAACTCGTCCATGGGTTTTATGAGTTTGTGGTTGACCAGCCGGCGCAGATCGCTGTCATTCAATTTGCTCCAGATGAGTCTGGGCCAAAAGTGTTTCCGCGGATCAAGACCTTGATTCCTCATAGTCACGCAAACGCTGGTCGCGGTATTTTTCCGATTTCTAATTATCAGATTAATCCGACGGATACGCTCGATACCAAAAAAGGAGCAGTGCAGCTGATTGTGGCCGACGGGCAGGACGATCCATGGATCACGGGAACGATTGGTGCGAAAAAAGAATTTGCCAAGAATGCCGGAAACTATGGTGTGCTGTATAAAACAAAGATCAAATGGAAGAGTACAGACGGAAAAGGATTAGCTTTGGTTAGCTGGAACAGCCGTTCCGGAGACAACCAATGGTGTGGTGGCATGGGGCTGACCATGGAACTTGTGGGTAAAGATGGTCAAAAGACCGTGATGCAATATCCCAAAAATACGCTGATTACAAAAGGTTATCCAGAGGCAATTCTAATCGAAACTTATTGGCCCGACCCGAAGAAGGAAATACAGGAAATTGAATTCACCTATTCTCCTCCGGGAGCTTCCTGCCTACCGACCCCATTAATTTTTGTACCCATTGATCCGAAGAAATAATGAAACACATACGCTTACTTTTTTTACTAAGCTTGACCGCCTGCAGTGCAAAAAATGAATTTGTTAAACCAGAATTTCCGGTTGTAGGTGTTGATGGGAATGAGTATCTCAAAAATGAGGTGCGTCCGGCTTCTTCAAAAGCTTGTTTTCAAGGAGCCTACTATCGAAAAGTCGTTTCCAGTACAGATGTCTGGGTCGGCATTAAGGCCGAAGTTACCTTACCAAAGATGGAATTTGATCCGGCGCGATTGAACCCGGGCAAACCCAAGCAATACCTGGATAACCCCTCTGTTTATATGGGCGGTAACATGGGGGGACAAGAAACGGATATTGGCCTTACCTGGGAAGTTGTAAAAGATGAAAAAGGAAATGTGACCGAAGACAGGCGGGCTTTCCGACCTTTTTTGCGAAGGGCAGCACACAGCTCTGGTCAAGCAAGTCTTTATCAAAATGCACCGGCACAAGACGAATATTATTGGTATCCTGGCGAAAAGGTGCTGATGACATTGGAAATTGTTGGTCCAGGCATATTAAAATTTGCTATACAGGGTAACGGCAAGAAATATGAAGCTACGTTTGAAAGTGCAGGATATACCTTGGGTGGATTGGGGGAGTTTAAACGAGTGAACGCCATTGATCAGGTGGCCAATGAAGGAAAACCTGTGCAGGCAACAAAAACGAAAGTATTGGAAGCGATTTGGTCCTATAGCACTTTACTCCGCTATGACGCAAAGCAAGTGATCGAAGTACCTATGCATGCGGGACGGATGACGCAGATGGCCTGCCCAGCGGCACAATATTTTAAAATCCAACAAGATGCAGCCAACCTCAAAAAAGGAGGGGAGAATGTACAGATAAATGGAGCCGGTTTTTAAATATTGCTCACAAAAAATATAAACGGCCAAAGCCAGCTGCATGCAGCTGGCTTTTTTTTGAAAAGCCTATTTCTTTAAAGGAACTGTTATCATTCGTATTATTAAGATAAGAATCCATCGATTAATAAAAAACTACTCACAGGAACAGCTCGCAAATTTGGTGGGTGTAAGCAGGCAAACCATCAATGCGCTGGAAGCCGAAAAATATATTCCTTCCACTGTACTTTCGTTAAAAATCTCCCATGTGCTTGAGCGTAGTGTTGAAGAATTGTTTGAACTTGAAGACAAAGATTGAGGTCATTTTGCAAATAGTTCTTATCCTGAAGAGTTACAAGGATCATAGATTTCAATTGGAAGAGGATGTTGATGCTTTGTCAAAAAATAAGCAAGGACTGTTTCGATGACAACAGTCCTTACTTATTTTTTGATTAGTTTATTGCTAGGAATTGCTCAATAGAGTAAACAAAGCTTTAGCAGTTTCTTCCGAAGACGCAGGGTTTTGCCCGGTAATGAGATGGCCATCTTTGACTACATAACTATGCCAATCTTCCCCTTTGCTGTACTGTGCACCCAATTTTACGAGTTCATCTTCTACTAAAAAGGGAACAACAGCCGTTAGTTGAACCGCTTCTTCCTCGCTATTTGAAAATCCGGTAACTTTTTTACCTTTGACCAGTGGCTGACCATTACTATCCTTGACATAGCGAAATACAGCTGGCGCATGGCATACGGCGGCGACAGGTTTGTTGTGGGCCCAAAATGACTCGATCAATGCAACGGATGTCTTATCGTTGGTTAAATCCCACAAAGGACCATGGCCCCCAGGATAGAAAATCGCATCGTGGTCCTGTTCATTGATCGTATCCAAGGCTAAGCTATTTGCCAATTTTGTTTGGAGCTCCTTATCTGCATCAAAACGTTTGGTTGCTTCTGTTTGAAAATCTGGGAGTGCACTTTTAGGATCGATTGGTGGTTGCCCCCCTTTTGGAGATGCGATGGTGACGTCCACTCCTGCATCTTGTAAAACATAATAAGGCGCTGCAAATTCCTCCACCCAAAAACCTGTTTTTTCTCCTGTATTGCCCAATTGGTCATGTGATGTCAATACAACCAATACTTTTAATTTGTCTTTTTTCATATTAAATAACCAAGTCTGTTAAAAAATTATATGTTTAAAACGATAGTACAAAGTAGGGAATAAATTGCTGGAGCCCTATGTGATATACATCACAATTTGGAGAATGGTTTTGCTTTTGTGATCTAGATCACATTATTTGGCTTGGTATAGCCTGCTTAGTGTTTCGCGGGAAACGCCCAGATATGCTGCGATCAAATGTTTGGGAACGAGATTATAGAGTTCAGGGTATTGCTGCATGAGTTCCTCGTAGCGACTCCGCGCATTGTTGTTCAACAGTGACATTATTCTTTTTTGCAGCCCAATGTATCCTTTATTAGAACGCCATCTGAAAAAGGTTTCAACTTCGTGAATTTCCTTACATACTTTTTCCCTGTCCGCATTCGATAAGCAGAGCGTGTCTGCCTCGCTTACACAATCTAAATTGACTGTAGCCCTGCTCTGATTATGCAATGCATTATAATCAGAAGCCCACCAGGTCTGTGTGGCAAACTGTAAGATATGCATCTTTTGTTCATCGTTGGTAAAAAAGGTCTTTAAACAACCATTTAGCACAAAATACTCTTGTTCGACCAGATCTCCTATGCTGATAATCTGTTGTTTCTTTTTAAAGGAGATCGGTTTAAAAAAAGAAAAGAAGTAGTCGAATTGTTCGTCATTCAACTGGACGGTCTTGTCGATATGTTGTCTCAGAATTTCACGTTCGGTCATAGCTAACAGTTACTTGATCGATTTAAAATTAAACAAAATCTCACAAGGATAGCGAAGGGATGCATCAAGTTCCCTTCATATCCCCAATTAATAGGGAAATAACAATCTTTTTACAGCGTATTATCAAGGGGTTAGTAGGGGTAAATCCCCTACTAACCCCCTGTTATACCCCTGATAACCCCCTGTAATATCCCTATCATATATTAAGATAATATTAATTTGATTTTAACTTGTTCCTAGACAAAAAGGGGACTTGAAATCCTTTAGCCGTGCTGCTAAATTTCCATGTTTAACCGGTTTAGTGATTTATAAAAAATGATTTTTTTAAATTTTATTTTGTTTATACAAAGTTATTTTCTATTTTAGTGTTGCCCATTCAAGGGCACTTTTCATAAAATAGGTTAATAATATGGCTAAAACACCCGGAGTACCCCATGCTTTCGGGTGTTTTTTTGTTTTTTACCCTTGCGTTATTTCCTTGGATATGTCCTATAAATTTAAATGGATCAAGCAGACTTCTTGGGGGAATATTAAAAATTTCCTAGTTTAGCATCTTTAATACAGATATC
>NZ_MKWH01000068.1:0-38869 GCF_001899705.1 Sphingobacterium sp. 40-24
GTAGTCAAGACTTAATCTGACAGTTGCGATAAATTAACAACTGTAAAATAGATTAGAGTTATGACAACACAAGAAAAAATCATCAAGAACAAACTGGGTGTTTTAGAACTTGCCCAGCATTTAGGAAATGTATCAAGAGCCTGTAAAGTAATGGGCTATTCCAGAGACAGCTTTTATAGATTCAAAGAATTGTATGATCAAGGAGGCGAACTTGCACTTCAGGAACTTTCTAGAAGAAAGCCAGTGTTAAAGAACCGAGTAGAAGAACATATTGAAAAAGCTGTTGTGGATTTAGCCATAGACCAACCTGCTTTAGGCCAATTACGGGTATCTAATGAGTTAAAAAAGCAAGGGATATTGATATCACCTGGAGGAGTTCGGAGCATATGGATGCGTCATGATTTGCAAACTTTTAAGCTTCGATTAAAGGCTTTAGAAGCAAAATCGGCACAGGAAGGTATTGTTTTGACGGAAGCCCAGCTTATAGCACTGGAGAAAGCTAAAGAAGAAAAAAAGGCACACGGCGAAATAGAAACGTATCATCCTGGATATTTAGGAGCTCAGGACACTTATTATGTTGGAAATATTAAAGGAGTCGGGCATATATATCAGCAAACTTTCATAGATACCTATTCCAAAGTCGCTTTTACAAAACTGTATGATCGCAAGAATGCATTAGTTGCCGCAGATATATTAAACGACCAGGTGGTACCATTTTTCGAGCAACATGACATAAGATTGTTAAGGATATTAACAGACCGCGGAACAGAATACTGTGGTGTAAGAGATCAGCATGAGTATCAGCTCTATTTAGCAATCGAAGATATAGATCACACGAAAACCAAAGCAAAAAGCCCCCAAACAAATGGTATTTGTGAACGTTTCCATCGTACTATTCAAGATGAGTTTTATGCAGTTGCATTCAGAAAGAAGGTATATCGTAGCATTCAGGAGCTCCAGAATGATCTAGATCGTTGGATGGCATACTATAATCAGGATCGTACCCACACTGGAAAGTACTGCTTTGGGAAGACACCTATGCAGACCTTCGACGATACAATTCATTTGGCAAAACAAAAGATGCTGGAGACACTAAAAGAAGATCAACTTGTTACTTATCCAATACAGGAGAATAAGCAACAAGTCACATCTTTAGATTTTGAAGAAACATCACTATATTCGAATAGGCAACCTGACAATTTTTAAGAACACCCAACTGTCAGATCAAGTAGTGGCTATTACACTTTAGATAACCCCTCGCACGTTAAGTTTTTCGTTGCTATTGCGCTAAATCGATTGAATTTGTCTAATCATTTGGTTGGTAAATCCCCATTCGTTGTCGTACCAAGCCATCACTTTTACCAGATCGCCATCGACAACTCGAGTCATTTCTAGATCTACTGTCGCTGCAAATGGACTTTTGATAATATCGGTAGATACCAAGGGCTCGTCGGTTACCGTTAGCACCTTTTTATAGCGATCAGTTTTTGATTCTTCGATCAAGATTTGGTTGATCTCTTCGATTGTGGTGGACCTTTCTGCAATAAACGTAATATCGGAGATGGATCCTACTGGAACAGGTACCCTCACAGCTATGCCGTCAAACTTTCCGGCGTATTGCGGAAGTGCTTTTGTCGTCGCTATTGCAGCACCCGTGGCCGCGGGGGCAAGGTTAATGCCTGCAGCCCGTCCCATACGCGGTTCTTTTTTTGATGGAGCGTCGACCAATGCCTGTGAAGCTGTATAACCGTGTGTCGTATTTAGTATTGCTTTTTTTATTCCCAGTCTCCTGCCCAATATTTCGATTACTGGACTTATATTGTTTGTAGTACAGCTTGCGCACGAAAAGACAGAAACCCTTCCATCTTCAGTATTTACCCCATGGACCACTGTCGGCGTATCTTTAGTCGGACCCGAAATGACGACAAATTTTGCTCCAGAGGTCAAATGTTTTTCAGCGTCCGCTTTGTTCGTGAAAATACCCGTACTCTCTATAACAATATCCGCTTGGATATCTTTCCAAGGTAACTTTTCAATCTCCCTGATACTTGTATATTTAACCACCTTTCCATCGACCACAATTGTATCTCCTTCGATACGCACATCTTTTTCATATTTCCCATAGTTACTATCGTACTTAAGCAGATATGCGGCGTTTTCAATACTCATCAGATCATTAATTCCAACGACCTCAAGATCGGCAGTTTCTGTTATTATTTTTAAGGCAGCGCGTCCGATGCGACCAAATCCATTAATTGCTATCTTTTTCATCCTATTCCTTTTAAATCTGTTTATATTATTTCTTTTGTTTTTATATATAGACTAAGTTCTTTTTTTTCTCGAAAAAAAAGATTGACATGGATCAAGAATTTCGCTTAACTAAAGTTACTCCATTAGTTTTCAGGGATTAGGGGGCGATTGCAGTTGATATGGGCTTATCGGTATTGAACTATGACAGAGTTCTGACCATATGCGCAGATCAAAGCGAGTACAGGCGGACTGTAAAGTTTTATTCCTTACTTCATTTTAAATTCCGTCGGCCTCATGTTGGTCAGCAAGTAAAAGTTATTGCTAAAAGCCGCTATATTTGAATAGCCAATATCATACGCAATCTCGGTCATATTCAAATCTGTATCGTTGATTAATTCCATTGCCTTAATAATCCGTAGCATTTTTAAATACTGAACAAATGTAATGTGCAGTTTGGTTTGGAATAATCTGGTCAAACTACGAACACTCATTCCCGATTGCTGAGCAATAAAAGCTAAGCTTAGATTTTCATTTAGTCGATTTCTAAAACTCTCAATTATGGTATTTAGCCTTTGATCGTCAGTTGTAGGAAGTTGTATGGAGAATTTTTTGAGATTTTCTTTTGATAATACACCTTTAAGCGTGATTAAAAATTCAAACTCCCACGAACCTTTGTAATAATCACCTTGCCACTTCTCACTAAATGAAAGCATTTCTGCCAGCAGCTTACTCACCGGATAAATCCCCAACTCCTCATAAAAATTACCAGCACTTTCCTCCGGAAAATAAATATTGATAATAGACAGGTCCTGGGTGTTGAACATCAGGTTGTGCCGATAATTTTTTGGTATCCAGATATAATGATTTGAGGGAATATAGAAATCCTTTTCGTCAGTCTGCAGGTAAGCAATCCCGCCATAAACCAATAACAACTGAGCCTTCTTGTGCTGGTGGGCAGGCAAACGTTGTTCTGTCTGCTGTCGCATCACCAGGATAGAATCAGGATTTTGATCAACAATATGTATGATTTGGCTCAGAATTTCCATATGGCCAAATTTAACAAATATTAGGCTAATTATATAAAATGATACTTCGCCATGCTGGATACTTTTGCTATGTAATAATAGTAAAGTCATTATGAAACATAAAATCATAACATCGCGCAAAGATTTTCAACTTGAAACACAAGACCAAAAGTCTGCTAATAAATTACATCATTCAGATGAAGGAATTGACAGTGCAAATATTTTCTGGTTTGCTTATGGGTATAACTATGCTTTTATGCCAATGGTAGATTTAACTTTTGCTTTTGATGAATTGAAAAAGATTGTAAAACCATGGCTAGTAAAAAGAAATAAATATATAAACAAAACCGATGAAACAATATAAAATAGTCCCGATTTTGAGCTTATTGTTAACCCTATTTGTACAATCACTCTATGCCCAAAATATAGCTAATGAGCTGGTATTAAGCTTGGAAGAAATTTGGAAAGTAGCCGAAACAAATAACCGTCAACTGAAACTATCCGATCTACATCTTCAGCAGAGCAATTTGGAAATATTGGAAGCGAAAGATCGTTTGTTGCCTGAGCTTTTTGTTGGTGGAGATGCAAAACTCAATTCCAAATTCCTGATCTATGACAATGGATTATTTTCTTCTCCGCAGGAGGTGCCTGTAAAAGGTTATGGTTACAGCGTGGGTTACAGCCTGAACGTCAATCTTTACAATGGTGGTAAGGACAAAAGAAACATCGCCATGAAAAAGGAAGAAGCGATACTTACACAATATGAAGTCGATCTGCAAAAACACAGTGTAAAATACAATGTTGCAGCGGCTTACTTTGATCTGTATAAATTTCTGCATTTCCAGGATTTTCTTGCTGCAGAAATTGAAGCCGAAAAAAAACAATTGACACTGGTAGCAAGCTTGCATAAAAATGGCACCGTGCTAAAGAGCGATGTATTAAGAACCTCCGTGAAATTAGCGCAACTGGAACTCAGCCTTTCTGATATCGCGAAGAAGATTGAAATCGCTAAACAACGGCTCAATATCCTGATGGGGAAAGAAAATGATGCTGAGCTTGCAATAAAATACCAAGATACAATCGAGTTAAAGGTTATGACTCAAGGTGGTTATGAGGATTATCTAGACATCGCATTTAACAAATCGCCGGAATACAAGATAGCCTATAGCGCTGTAAAATTGAGCGAAATGAACATCAAGCAGGTAAAAGCGACGCTGTTACCCAAAATCTCCTTGTATTCAACTTACAATTACACCTATCCGCAGATTTCATTTTATCCATATTCGAATGATCTATGGGGATTTGGTCAGACCGGGATCAAAGTCCAGTTTCCTATTGATAATTTATACAAAAGCAAGCATTCCATCGCTCATGCTCAAGTGATCAGTAATGAGGCAAGAGAAAAAGCAAATATTAAAAAACAGGAGATCTACCTTGAGGTAAAAGAGGCTTATTTACAGCAAAAACAGGCCTTGGAAAGCATGGAAACAGCAGAGCAAAATATCATTAAAACCGCCGAAACTGCTCGTGTTATCAGAAGTAGCTACTTAAACCAGGAATCCCTTCTGACCGATCTTCTGGAAGCCGAAAATGCTTTGTTGGAAGCTAAATTTAATCTGACAACAGCACAAACAAACGTTAAACTTAAGCATATCAGGCTATTGGCAATTATCGGAATTCTTTAATACAAATATCATGAACAAAAATAAAACAGATAAAATTGTTGTAAGCCTAACCAAATGGCTCGGTATCACATTCTTCGTGGGAATTATTATTTGGGCAGCTGTTTATTTCTTCGAAGGATATCGCTATGAACAGACCAACGACGCTCAGATTGATGCCTATCTTTCCCCGATAAACGCAAAAGTAGGGGGCTATATCCGTAAAATATATTATAAGGACAATCAGCAGGTAAAAAAAGGCGATACCCTTGTAGTGATCGAACAGGACGAGTACGGGTTAAAGAGAGATGCTGCGTCAGCAGAACTCATGAGCGCGCAGGCCAAATTACCGATCTTGGCGGCAAGCGAGGAAACGCAGGTTAAAAGCATTGCCGTCATTAAGGCCCAATTGGAAGGTGCTAAAGCACGATTGAACCAGCAGCAAAAAGAATTTGACCGCTATAAAAATCTACTGGCGGACGAATCGACCACACAACAAAAATTCGACAACATCAGTGCTACTTTATCCATCACCCAATCAGATTATGACCAGACCAAAGCTTCTTTACACGTCGCTGAATCCAAATTAAATGATTTCAGGGTACAGCACAATGCCATAAAGGCAGAAATAAAGATCAAAGAAGCACTTCTCAAAAGGCAAGAGTTGGATATTCGATATGCCGTTATCACAGCACCTTTTGATGGACAAATTGGGAAAAAGACCATTCAGGCGGGACAACTGATACAGCCCGGACAGACATTGGCATTCTTAGTGAACAGAGCCGAGGAAAAGTGGGTAATGGCAAATTTTAAGGAAACACAGATTGGGAAATTCAAAATCGGTCAAGCGGTATCTATTGAAGTCGATGCTTTTCCGAATGAAGAATTCAAAGGTACTATCGAGTCCCTTTCGCCAACCACAGGATCCCGGTATTCGCTGCTTCCGCCAGATAATGCTACCGGTAATTTTGTTAAAATCATCCAACGTATTCCTGTTCGGATTAAACTGATCGATATACCCGAAAAATTAACTAAGCTATCTGCCGGAATGAACGCAAATGTTTACATTTTAAAAAATTAACGATGCAAGTACACAAAATACCAATTTTTAAATCCTGGGTATCCGAATGGATGGCAAGGTCTGTCATATTTGCTATTCTCATGACAAGTCTGTTTAGTTTTGCCTTTTACGGAAGTCTAGGTGCCGCGATGGGCTTTTACGGAATACAAGCTACCGATGTACAATATGGTATGGTCGTTATCTATGGTTCAACCGTAGCTTTCCTGGCGCTGGATTTTAGAATTGTAAAGTATTTCGCACCACGGGAATATCTACTGCTGGCACTTGGGGTAAATGTGCTATGTGCTGTGGTTTGTTTTTATTTCAGAGATTGGATATTATTTGTTTTCTGTCAGTTTTTGCAGGGCATTACCTGTGCATTAATGTCGGGCATTGTGTTACAGCTTATTTTTCCAAGGTTACAGTCTGTACGTGCCCGTGTGATTGCTTATAGCCTCCTTTATGGCAGTATACAAATAGCGGTGCCATTTTATTCCATCTATATCAGTGTCATCCTTTATTTCTTTGACTTCAACTGGATATTCTACGGATTTGTTATTGTAGTCATTATGCTGACAAGTGTTGTTTTACTTACCATGAACGGTAAGGCCAGGTTTACCAGAAAAATACCACTGTATCAGGTGGATTGGATCGGCTATTTATTTTATGTGTCCTTTATCTTGATCGTAGGATACATCCTTGTGTACGGACGTCAACTGGGATGGTTTGATAGTTCATTAATCAGCACACTTTGTTTAGTTAATGTAATTATTCTTTCTCTTTTTATTAGCAGAGAACTAAAACTTAAGCGACCACTAATCAATTTACAGATTTTTAGGGCAAAGAATTTCGTTATTGGACTTTTGCTTCTTTTTACCTTTTATATTTTTAAAGGAAGCACTGGGCTAGCCTATGGTTATCTTGAAGTAATTTTAGGAAACCATCCATTGAGTACCATTCCCGTATGGATTGCTGTAATTGCTGGAACTACACTGAGTATGTTTATCACTTCTCGATTTGTCTTGATGGGGTATAACCTGATCAGGATGATTATTGTTGGTTTTGGGTTGATGGCGGTATATTATACCTATATGATACTATTTGTTTCTGTACAGGGTGAAACAACCGACTTCCTTCTGCCTATGTTTGTGTATGGCGCGGCAACAGGGGTGTTGTTTGTTCCGATTGTTTCATTTACCACCGCGTCAGCACCTTCCAAAATTGCCATCAATGCCTCTCTGATTGGTATATTTTCAAGGTTCATAGGATTTACAGCTAGTCTGGCGCTTAACAACGAACTTCAATTATTTGCAAAATCATCCGTAAGGGAAAAAGTTCGGGAATCACTCACGGAGACGAACCTTCAATTGCCTGTTACCTTATTGGATATTCAGGCACAATACGCAAATGCAGGCAGCGATATATATACGTCCAAAATAGTATCCTCGGGCTACTTGAATCAGATGTTAGGTCAGCAGATATTGGCTCGTGCTATTAGGGATTATTATGATCTGATGTTAACAGGTTTAATTTTTGTCATTCTTATTTTAGTACTCTTGCCTCAAATTCAAGATGTTGTTTTGAAACTAAGAAAGGGAAATGTTCCATATTAAGATATTGATATTTCAGAAATTATCATCGCGAAATATTCTCCAACCATGCGAAAAGAATCCGGGCGTTTAAATACGCATATTATGACACAGGTAAATGGAGAAATCCGAACAAAGGGAGCAACTTCTTTCAATAGTCGATTATTGTTAATTTTGCATGCAGGATTTGGTATGGGACCCCGAGCTTTTTAAGAACAGCAATAGAAGACACAATATGATACTATGACGGATGCACTAATAAAATATCTATTCTCGATAGGAACACTGTCAGCTGACGAAGTGAATTTTTCTGTTCAGTTCTTCAAACCACACGATTTGAAAAAGGGTGATTTTTTTATTCGTGCGGACGAACCCTGTCGTCATATTGGATTTATATCCAGAGGTGCGGTAAAAGCATATGCCGTCGACAAGGAGGGGAGAGAAAATATAACCTGTTTCAAATTTGAAAACGAGTTTGTAACTTCATTCCCAGAGTTTGTCGCTCAGGAAAAATCCAGAAGGAGTATCAGGGCTGTAGAAGATAGTATAATTCATCGGATAAACTATGCTGACTATCAATATCTGCTTGGTCGAGTGACTTCTTGGAACAAGGTTATACAAGCTGTGATGGAACGGGAATATATCCAAAAGGAACAATACCTCCTGAATTACAATAATAAGTCAGCGCTCGATAAATATCATCATGTCCTTTCGAATGAACCAAAGCTCGTTCAGCGCATAGCGACACAAGACCTCGCCTCATATCTGGGCATCACGCAGCGATCTCTTACAAGAGCGAAGGGACAAATACATCGCGCCAAAGTATTATAGGACAAATGTCCTTATTTATTTCTATAGAGTGCCATAGTTTTGCAAAAAAAAAGCTATGTTACATCAAATTGCCCAAGAAGTTTTTCATGTACCATTGATGCCACGAAATAGTATCAACAGCTATATAGTAGAGGGTGTGTTGGTTGATTGTGGGATACGCAGTTCATATAATACGGTGAAGGGAGTCCTTCAGAAAATACCCGTCCATCAACATGTGCTTACGCATGCACATGCAGACCATCAGGGCTGTAGTGATCAACTATGTGATGAATTTGGAATACCTTTACTTTGCCATGAAAATGAAATTTTTAGGACTGAAACAGGTATGGTAACTAATGACTATCCAAATCCCAAACATTGGTTAGCAAAACTTCAACAAAAATACTGGGCGGGGCAGGGCCATAAAGTCGATGGTACACTCGTTGAAAATGATAGCATTGGAAACTTTCGGATCATAGAAACTCCAGGCCATTCAGCCGGTCATATTTCTTTATTCCGTGAGCGGGATGGTATATTGATAATCGGGGATGCTGCTACAAATATGAACCTGCTCACTACAGTGCCTGGCCTAGGGCTCCCTCCAAAAATATTCACGTCGGATCAACAGCAAAACATCAGATCGCTCCAAAAGTTAGCAGGATTAAATCCTTCTATGATATGCTTTGGTCATGGCCCGGTCATGCGAAATACGGATCGAAAGTTTGAGCAATTTGTGGCCAAATGCGTATGGTTATTTAATTTGTAAACTTCTAGTACAGACTCGTCAAATAGGGAATTACAAATGAATAGACAGTATAAAACTCTTTTTTTGAACCCCAGTTTTTGCGATGATTATCTAAAGATTAACATCCTGAAAATGGATATCTTTGTAGATTCAATATCGATTGGCCTTGAAGCCATATCAAGATATCGTATCCAGTGTCATAACTGTCCCAAAGAAAGACTGGAAAAATCTTATTGCCTTAGAAGTTTTAAGTAACTTAATATTATTCCGCTGTGCTCGGCTTCGTGAAAGTTAGCGGCTTGAAGCGCTTGGATATGATTATTGATGGAGAAGCCAATTGGTAAGCTGAACGATTGGTATTCAACAAATATACCTGATGCTAAATCTTTACTAAGTTGGTTTACTGTATAAAGCAATAGATGTTTTATTTCATCAATGTCTGGCGTATTTTTCCACGTATGTGGTGCCGTTCCAATTTTGAATGCCTCCATAAATTCCTGCGATATATGCATTGGTAGTCCACTACGCATGTACATATGCCGCTGCTGAGAAGTGATACAGTGGCCAATTTGCCAAACGATATTATTGTTAAAGGTCTCTGGAATTTTAAATAATATGGTATTATCAACTGTTTCCATTACTTGTAATAACCTGATTCTGCTAGCCTTTAAAATTTCAAATTCAAATAATTCAGTTGTCATCGTATTGGTTAAGATTCTAGATCAGTTTAATAAAGTCTAATATAATGAAGCTTTTTGAAATACGATAAAATTAGTGGTTATATAAAATTTATATACCATAAACAGTTGTTTTTTTTTTAAAAAATTCCATCAATAAAGAGGAAAGAGAAAGAATAGCCAATATTTTCAATGAATTAATAACTGTAGCATTCTGTAATCTAAATACGTTCTTTGGAATAAGTATAACCTAATCAATAAATCTGGCACAGAGATGAAAAGAAGATAGGCATTAGTTACATTATTAGTCGTCGGAATTGCAGTAATTTTTTCCTGCAGTAAAGATGAAAAGTTGCCAATGGCATCAATTCTTGGTAAATGGGAGATAAAAGCTTCCATAAATGGATTTACCGGGCAGCGGGAAAATTTTGATAAAGGAAATAGTAAAATTGTACAATTTGGCGTGAAAGATTATTATTTCATGACGGGTAACAACATGACAAAAAAGGGGCTGTATTCCATTGAAAGAAAGCTAAGTAAAATAACAGGGAAGGAAGAATCGTATATCATATATGATGATGTCAAAGATGGCGTTCCACAGATCTATTCCGTTAGTTCAGAAGAATTTATCCTATCAATCGATGCAATGGATGGACCTACCGCTATTTACAGAAAGATAGATTAGCGGACATCCTATAGTCAAATTTAACGTTGCCGTATATAATAAGCGCATATTACACCACGTCTTATTAAAAGTACAATGGAGCGTATAGATCAATTAATTCGATTAATGATTATGTCCATGCGATTTTTTGCCGAGTACAAGAAGTGCATCTCTGAAAGCTAGTGCCAGCTCCCTAGAAGGACCGACTCCAAAGTAATGAAGAAAGATCATGTGTGGATCATCTCCAAGCATATGGTTGTGGATTGCTACAATTTCGATATGGTGTTTCCTTAAAGTACTGATAACTTGATTGACCTCATGGTCTAACATTGCGATGTCACCAGCAATATAGGCTTCGTTTTCGGATCCGGTAAATGACGCCCAACTGTTTAAACCGATCGATGATGTCATTTCGGCTCCCATTGCCATAATTTTTAAATCGGATCGTCCTACGGTATATTTGATTGTTGAGCCGTTTATCGCGGCCTCATGACCGATAATGTTATTTAATTCGGTAACATTAAATATCTTATCCCCTGGATCTTGTTTTTGATTCAGTGGTGCTGGTTGATTTCCAACAGCTATTTTAGTGTTTGAGATAGCTGTTGCGTATTTCTGAGCCAATTCGACTGGTTCCCCCATACCGTGGATGTGCATATAAAAGATTCGGGGTTCTTCATAAAAGAAATGGTTATGGATTGCCCCAACTTCCAGACCTGATTCAAGGGCAGCAGTAATAAGGGGATTTACTTCTTCCTGAAGTAGAACACAATCGCTCATAAGCACAGCACTCTTTCCGTCCATGGTCCTCTTTATCGCAGCCCATCCTCCAAAGCCAAAAGATATAGGAACATCCTTACCTTTGACGGTCACAGCTAGATCATTACGGGGAAAACTGGTATTATGTGTAACTTCTTTTGCATTATATTTTCCTTTCTTTCCTAAAGCCTTTTCAATTCCCTGGATTTCAGCCTCGGTTAGATCAGGCGTATTCGACGTGGTCGTAGAAAACGCATGAACTGTTTTAAGACCAACTAGTCCGCTGCCTGTTAGGAGCAATCCCATTTTCAATAGCGTTCTGCGTGACGTTAAGTTTCTAAAATTATTCATTCTGATCTATTATATTTTAAAAATATTACTACGTATAAATAATAAGCTATCCCTTGCAACAAATGAACACCACTATTGTTGTTGATTTGGGGATTTTAATCGATCACCATTCGACTTAGAATATATATCCGAATTGAAAAGCAGCAGCAATAGAAATTTTTTGTTCATTGCCAAATCGGACGGGGAAGGGGGTGGCTAGAAAAAGTTTTCCAGCCTGACCATGTGTTATGACCTTGCTTAATACTGGTGTAAGCCCATATCGTCCAGAAGTTTCAAATGCAACCCTAGCGATAAATGTGAATTCCTTTCCGATGGGAAATAATACGCCCGGATGGAACAAGAAATTGCTCATTTTGCTGTTCCCGGATGCTATTTTAATGTAGGGAACCATTTCCAGTGAAAATCCCAAGTGTCCTTCTCTAAGTATATTGATACCTGTCGGCATACCTACCTGATAGCTATCTTTAAAATTTGGCGTTATCGTACCAGATGATAGGGAAACAATGGGGTTTACTATACCAACATAAGCAACTAGTTTGCTCGGTTGTTGGGCTCTTAAATGTAATGATGATAAGAGTATAATAATGATCACTGCACAAAAAGTTTTATGGTAAGAGGAGTGGTATCGGTTTAGTTTCATAATATCTGCTTTATAAAAGCAAGTATAACTAATACGTAACATCTCAAAATAGAATAAATTTTACTATTTTGTATATTCCTTACTTTTTAAAAGATTTCCTCCTATATTCTGAAGGATTACTTCCTGTAAATTTTTTAAAAATGCGTGTGAAATGACTTTGATCAGAAAAACCTGTCAGATAGGCAATGTCAGTAAGGGAAATTGAGCGGTCAGACATAAGTTCAATGGCTTTTTCTATTCTTTTTTTACGGATGTACTCACCATAATTTAAGTTTTCAAAATATTTTGAGAATTCGCGTGATAAATAGCTTGAACTAATATCCAGTTCTTCGGAAAGTTGATTTAAGCTTAATGTTGTATTTGTATCGATTTGATCCTGTATCATTTCCCGCAATAATGCGGTCCATTCTGGAGATTTTTCTTTTTGCTTATCATTTAAATGTTCATTATAGATTTTAAGGAGCAAAACCTCAGTTGGCCCTTCATTGCCATGTTTCAGTCGGTAGAGGTGTTGAGTCCAGCTATAAAGGCCGTCATAAATGACCATTCCGATCTCCAAAAGCTGATTGTCGTCCCTGATATTGTAAGCTAGACCTGAAAAAATCGCCTCGAGACCTGCAGATTGTGGCATTAAATCATGTCTATCCATGTCCGCACCACGAACAATTGCAGCAATTCGTTTTAATGCCGGATCGTTTAATTCATGTTTTTTAAGGAAATAGTCAAATGTACACTCGTCTGCATAATGACTGTATTCTACACCAGGAATATCAAACGGAATGGCGTTCGTTTGTTTAGCAATTTCAAAGACCGTATCTAGGGGGGCATATATTATTTTTGCGTCCGGATTTATAAAACGCTTTATCAGCCATGGACAAGCAATCCTATCGATCTTTGGTCTTTCACGTGTAATCCAATCCATATCTTTTTTTCCGTCAAAATATTATGATTAAGATCAATAATTATTGTGTAAAAACAAAGGGAAGTATTTAATTTAAATCTTGAATTAGATGTTAAATACTGCTTAAAATAAAAGTATGGCTCAATATTTTAAGAAACTAAGCAAAATTGACCCTTACACAATTAATCAAGTTAAGTTTTTATCTATTAACCATGTTAATGATTTGGTATATGTTATCGAGAGAAAGATATTGAATGGTTATGACTTGTATTTATCAAATAATCTGAATAGCGATAAAATAGTGATTGGAGCAAAAGATTTAAACCGCAGCTATAGTATACCGAATACTGATTCGACCAAATCAGGCACATCGGCCATTTACATTTATCATGAAAAGGAATATCAATTGGATAAAACAGCTATTCCAGTTTACTTATCACTTTCTAAAAAGGATTCGCTACAGGTAGATCTTCCAAAAGGAGTCTATAGATATGTCAAGCGAGATCATTGTGGGGCTATCATTCATCAAGAAACTATTGTGGTAGAATGATTAAAACTTCGCGCAGGACATATTTTTAGCTTATGTTACTTTTCGTTGTTAAATGGACATGGGGGTTGAAGGTAAAACCATGTTCGAGAAGCTAACTACGCCTTTTTTTACAAAAAATAAAACGAAAGCAAATCAACCGTTGTTATAAGAATACTTTTCATAAATTAGGTTAATAACAGGTAGTAAAAACCTTGAGATCCCCCCTCAAGGTTTTTTGTCTTTATCTCACTGTTTTACTGAGCCATGCACAAACTTTCAAACAACTTGGTATTTATCCTAAGCCCATTAAAGTCGCAGCAGCTCCGGTTGGCACTAGTTGATCAGGTCTAGTTCTTTCAATTTTCCCAATATAAGTCGGACGACGGCAGAGGTTCTGCCAACATCACTCAGGGTTATCCATTCAAATGAATCGATTTCACTTGCTGCCTGTAGTGTGCCCGAATAATCCGCAAAATAGCAGGTCATCTTCACGATTACATCGGCCTCTTTGCCATCGGCCGGAGCTTGGAAGGTCTCAAAATAACGGATCGAATCTTCTTGGACCTCAACGTTGAGTTCTTCCTTAATTTCTCGCTTCAGACATTCTATGTCGGATTCATTAGGTTCTCTTTTGCCTCCTGGCAAATAGAGCTTTGATTTTGATTTGGAAAGTGCCGTCAACACTTTTTTATCCGAAATGCTGATCAATGCGACCTTATCTATAACCTTATTGTCCATATTATAAATTTAGTGAATTAAAATGATGTAATCGGTTAACAAGCTATGATCACTTCGCTTTTTCCTGTTTGGATTAAAGTTGTTTTTTTTTATTCTTATTACAGCATTTTAACGATGTACTTCTAAAGCAATGATCGTTAATCGATCCAAATGAAACCCTGAGAATACGTACGGGCCTTACCGGCCACGATCACTCTATCGTTTTTGTTTTCGCAATAAAGTTGCCCCTCTCTTTCAGACAGCTGACGGGAAAAAAGAGTATCCTTGCCCAATCTTGATGCCCAAAACGGAATAAGGGAACAATAGGCAGACCCAGTAACGGGATCTTCGAGGATCGTTGATTGCGGTGTAAAGTATCTGGATACAAAATCACTGTCATTTCCTGTTGCTGTGACGACCACACCTCCGGGATCAAGATTAATCAGATCAAAAATGGATCTGTTAATGTGGATGTTTCTGACCTCTTCCTCAGATTCGTATAGTAAAACATAATCTCTTGATTTATAAGTCTCTTTGGGTTGTATGTTAAGCGAGTTTTTAATAACGTCGGGCAGTGCGGAAGGCTGTGGCATTCTGGATGGAAAATCCATATAATAAACTTCGTCTTTTATATCAACAGTTAATTCACCTACTTGCGTTTCAAAAACAATTTTGCTTTTTTGATAGTCTAGGTGCTTAACCAGGCAATGGACGGTCGCTAAGGTTGCATGGCCACATAGGTCCATTTCAATTTCAGGTGTAAACCATCTTAAATGGATTGTATCACCGTTATCTATGAAAAAGGCCGTTTCCGCCACCGCATTTTCACGTGTAATTTTAAACAGTGTCTCATCGGGTAACCACTCTTTTAACGGTACCACGCAGGCTGGGTTTCCCCGGAAAATTTCTTCTGTAAAGGAATCTATTTGATATAGTTCTAACTTCATGATGGATAAATTGCTGTCGTTTGTAAAGTTAATTCAATTCATGAAGATTAGCTTCATTGTTTACGGAATTTGACAGTAAACGCTATATTAACCGATGCTGTACAATCCCTTTGAACAGGTCCCGGGCTGTCAAATCCAAAGATTATTATGTTCTTTTTCGCTCAAATTTTTCCTAACTGTAATTAGGTAGAAATACAGCAGATGTTATTGTGAAGCAAAATGATGAATAGTAATAAACAGTTTAACAACATTTTGAGGGAAATATTTTAAACCTTTTTCATGCTACTATTGTGTTATAGAGAAAATGGGGGTAAAGTAAATAAATAGTTATGGGACTATCGAAATATCGTGAAAAGCGTTCTGAAGAGAAAACCCCGGAGCCGTTTGGGGGACAGCCAAATGGGACTGAACTACGCTTTGTTGTGCAGAAACATGATGCCTCTCATTTACATTACGACTTTCGTCTTGAGATGGATGGTGTTCTGAAAAGTTGGGCGGTGCCAAAAGGACCTTCTATGGATCCTAGTATTAAGCGCCTCGCTATGATGGTAGAAGATCATCCCTATGATTACCGAGACTTTGAAGGGGTGATCCCCAAAGGTCAATACGGTGGCGGTACCGTGATCGTCTGGGATGAAGGGACGTATGAGCCAGCTGAAAGTGGCATTAAGGAAGTAGCTAAACAAGAAAAAGACCTGTTGCATCAGCTCTATTCCGGCAAGCTTAAATTTAAGCTCAATGGTCAAAAGCTAAAAGGAGAGTTCGCTCTTGTTAAAGCCCACGGACGTGGAGATAACGGGTGGCTGCTCATGAAACTAGACGATAAATATGCCAGTGAGAAAGATATTACAACAAAAGATAAATCAGTGATCTCAGGCAAGACAATTCCACAGATGGAAAAATCACCCGATCAGGTTTATGGTAAACATATTATCAAAAAAGACAGTACGGTAAAAGATAAGCGTTCAACAAAAAACAAAGCATCTGAGCTAATCAATGATCAGCTTGAAGCTGTTCCTACGGCGACTTCCAAAAAGAAAACGAATATTCAGGCACTTTTAAAAAATGCGCCAAAACAAAGATTCTATTCCCATATCGAGCCTATGCTCGCTACCTTGGTCGATAAACCCTTTGATGATGAGGGCTGGATCTATGAAGTCAAGTGGGATGGATATCGCGCAGTAGCTTTTATGAATAAAGGTGAGGTGGAACTAAAATCCCGTAATGACAAGAGCTTTAATGAAAAATTCTATCCCATCTATGATCAATTGAAGGAGCTGAAATTAGATGCCATCTTGGATGGGGAAGTTGTTGTTTTAGGTGGAAACGGCACGGCCAATTTTGGCTCGCTCCAAAATTGGCGGAGTGAAGCGGATGGCGATCTGGTTTATTACGTTTTCGATATCCTTTGGTATCAGGGACAGGACCTGAAAGACCTAACATTGCTCGAGCGTAAGGCAATTTTAAAAGAAATCATTCCCAAAGGCAACAGCATCCTGGTCAGTGAACATTTTGAAACTTCCGGAATACATTTTCTGGAGGAAGCTAAAAAGCTTGGTTTAGAAGGGATTATGGCGAAGCGTAAAGATAGCACCTATCATATCCATAATCGTTCAAAGGACTGGCTTAAAATTAAAGCAAACAAAAGACAGGAAGTTGTCATAGGCGGGTATACACTGAATGATGATTCAAGTAAGCAGTTTAGTAGCCTTCTTGTAGGCGTCTATGAAGGAAAAAAATTGATCTACACCGGAAAAGTCGGTACTGGCTTTAATGTTAAGCTTCAAAAAGAAATGATGAAGCTATTTAAACCGCTTGTTATTAATAAAGCACCTTTTTCTGAAGAGCCCGACGTCAATAAGCCCTCGCGTTTCAGGCCAAATCCGCCACATGCTACCGTGACATGGCTTAAACCTGAACTTGTCTGTGAGGTGAGCTTTGCGGAATTAACCAGCGACGGTATTATGCGGCATCCTTCGTTTGACGGAATGCGGGAAGATAAAAGTGCCAAAAAAGTAATTCTTGAGGAGGAAACTCCTACAGAAAAAATGGTAGACGATATGGAAGATAAAATTGTTACACCCAGAGTAAAAGGGCCGCGGAAAACGCTATTAAATCCGACCGATAAAACCCAGGTCAGAAAGGTAAATGGCCATGAACTAAAGTTTACCAATTTAGATAAGGTGTTTTGGCCGAAAGAGGGAATAACCAAAAGAGACCTCATCAATTATTACTATCAGGCTGCTCCATTTATATTGCCCTATCTTAAGGATAGGCCACAGAGTATGAACCGTTTTCCGAACGGCATTGAAGGCGAAGGTTTTTATTTTAAGAACGTGACTGATACGGCACCGGAATGGGCAGAGACCTATCTCTACCACAGTGAAACAGATGAAAAGGACCGTCATTATCTTGTGGGCAAGGACGAAGCCACATTGCTCTATATGGCAAATCTCGGCTGCATTGAAATGAACCCCTGGAGCAGTACGGTTAAAAAGCCTGAAAATCCGTCGTTTTGTATAATTGACCTTGATCCGGACAAAAATTCGTTTGATCAGGTTGTTGAAGCTGCTCAGGTCACAAAGAGCATATTGGATGATATGGGGGCGACTAGCTACTGCAAAACCAGTGGCTCTACAGGGCTTCATATCTATATCCCGCTCGGTGGCAAATATACCTACGAACAATCTAAAGAGTTTGCCCGGGTAATTGTCACGCTAGTCCATCATGAGCTTCCTAAATTCACCAGTCTAGAGCGGTCCATAAAAGACCGCAAAGGGAAAATGTATCTTGATTTTTTGCAGAACAGGCCACACGCGACCATCGCAGCCGCATATTCTGTCCGCCCCAAACCAGGAGCGACAGTGTCTATGCCACTTCATTGGGACGAAGTGAAAAAAGGGTTAAAAATAAGCGATTTTCATATTTTAAACGCGATTGAAAGAATGCAGAGCGAAGGAGATATTTTTAAACCTGTATTGGGAAAAGGGATTAACCTAAAAAGTATAGTGGATAAATATTATAAATAAATTTCATTTTTAAAAATCAATAACTTTAAACGAGTATTTATGAACGTAAAACGCTTTTTCGGAACAATACTGACTATTCTTGGTATTGTCGGTTTAATTTATACAGGCTATGAACTCATCAATAAAAGCACTGCGTACACCAATTTAGGGGTAGTGGGCGTATTAGCTTTGATTTTCTTTTTTGCCGGTATCGGTCTGGTGAAAAATACCAAAGACGAGTCTTAGCATTAGCCACCAGTTAAAGACCAGCAGGGATCATAGTATATGGTGATCTCGATACATTTTTTTGCATCGCTGACCGTTTTATAAGGTAACCACTATCTTTCCGACGGTACGGCCGGTTTCGATTTGTAGATGAGCTTTTGCCATCTCGTCGAAACCGAAAACATGCGAAATGTGTGGTTTTAAAATACCATTTTCCAGTAAGGATGCTATTTTCTGCATATCGCGACCACTTGAATAAACCGACATGAAATAACAGGCATGTAACTGTTTTTTTTGAGCGTGAAGCTCATCCGCTTTGGTATGACCAGAAGGTAAGGTAACTATCGTTCCAAATGGTTTTAGTACCTGTACTGACTTCTGAAAATTAATACCTCCAATGGCTTCTAGCACAAAATCAACGTCATAAAGTACATCTTCGAAATGTGTCTTTTTGCTCGGCTTTTTTATAAAAGATCAAACGAATACTGCATTCCGGTTGTTCCTAATACGAAAAATGAGACGATTGCTTTTGCTGGCCTGATTTACACTTTGTCAAGCCAGCATTTTTTGAAACCGACTATCCCTTATTGGGATCATAACTATATATCAGGGCCGGACTATTCCGGCCTTTTTTACTATATGGTAGCAAATCTTGAACCTGGGATATTTATTGTATATGTCGGGTTGCCTTTTGCAGATATTGCCTTTAGCTACTTCATCTTGCTGTACGACTAATGTTTTTTCTAGATCATCCCAATGCTGTTTCACAGCCTTGAAAACATATTGAGAAATTTTCTAATACCATGATACTAAATTCCAGTAGCCCGTTGTTCTTTATTTTGGTTAGGATTATCCTCATTATGGCAACGTAAGTAAATCCATTTTAGAAGCAACTTTGCATTCATATTAATATTAGTTAAAAATGGAAAATAGGCAAAAGGAAAAAGTTTGGTTCATTACAGGATCTTCAAGAGGATTTGGAAAAATATGGACAGAAGCCGCTTTGAAACGTGGCGACAAGGTGGCAGCTACAGCACGTAATATAAATAGTATTGCCGCGTTAAAAGAAACGTATGGCGATCAGGTTTTGGTTCTTGAAGTGGATGTAACCAATCGCTCCCAAGTGCAAAATGCGATCCACCAAGCCAAGCAGTATTTTGGCAGATTGGATATTGTGCTCAATAATGCAGGGTATTCTTTAGTGGGGACCATTGAAGAGAGTAGCACTGATGAGGTAAAAGCCATGTATGAAACAAATATTATCGGACCTATCCATGTGATTCAGGCAGCATTACCCATACTGCGAGCCCAAGGGCATGGCCATATTTTAGGTACATCCAGTGCTGTCGGCATTTATAGTAATCCCCTAATCGGCTACTATTGTTCTTCGAAATTTGCGTTTGAAGCTATTTACGATAGTTTGTCTAAAGAAGTTGCGGCATTTGGCATCAAAGTAACGCTGATTGAACCTGGGGCTTACAATACCGAATTTGGCAGCACCGAATCACTGAAAATAGCCAGCAAAAAGCTACCGGATTATGACGATTTGAAAAGTCAGGTGATGAAAAATTTACAAACGATGAAGCGGGGAAATCCTAGTGCCACTGCCGATGCGCTATTTGCTGTTGTAGATGCTGAAAACCCACCGTTGCGATTCCTTTTGGGTAAAAATGATCTGCCATTTATCCGTCAAATTTATTCAGAGCGTCTCCAGGAATGGGAAACCTGGAAAGCGATTTCTCAAGCAGCCCAAGGCTAGTGATCTATGTCGTCGTTAACAATCTTGCGATCTATTCGCTTTTCTTTTTTGTGAGGAAAAGCGAATATTGTTTAACTTGTAACCTAGAATTTTTATAATATGGTTTCCAAAAAATCGAATCATTCCGTAAAAAGATTTAATACGCTGGCCGATGTCATGCAGGCATCAGGTTTTCCGCCGCCGCAGCATCCCTTAATTGTTTTGTTGAATGGGGTAGACAAGCCACTTGAAGGTCATGCTCCTCCTAAATCACATGTGTTGAACTATTATAAAATAGCTTTTAAACCAGATGCCGGAGGGGAATTAATCTATGGCCATACCAAATTTGATTTTAAAGAGGGCGGTCTGTTTTTTGTTGCTCCTCAGCAGATTCTCTCTGCTATAGAAACGGATAAGCAGAAGGAAACTGGAGAACAAAGCATACTTCGCCCACAGATCACGCTGCTCATAGATCCTGATTTTTTATTGCACTATCCGTTAGCCCAAAAGATCCATCAGTATCACTTTTTCTCCTACGCTACCAATGAAGCGTTGCACCTTTCGAACAAAGAAAAAGAAACCATTCTATCACTTTTCAGAAATATAGAAGAAGAACTTGAGAACCGTATAGACGAGATGAGCCACAATGTGATCATCGCCCAGATTGAACTGTTGCTTAATTATGCCCAACGATTTTATAACAGGCAGTTTCTGACCCGAAAACAAAACTATCCAAGTATTGCCGAGCGTATTGATCAATTGTTGGAGGATTATTTCAATAGCGATAAGGTCCTGAGTGGAGGAGTTCCCACCGTGAATTATCTTGCTGAGCAGCTGCATATGTCAGCGAGTTATTTAAGCGATCTGTTGCGAAACCTTACCGGTCAAAACACTCAGCAAATCATTCATGATAAAATGATTTATCGGGCAAAGAATAAGTTATCTACCACAGCTCTCCGCATTTCTGAAATTGCATTTGAATTAGGTTTTGAACAACCGCAATCTTTTAGCAGATTGTTTAAATTAAAAACCAAACAAAGTCCACAACAATATAGAGCCCAATTCAATTAATTTTTACGGATACTTAAACTCTCCGCACTATTTTTTCCGCGGCGGATTTGTATCAGCGTTTTTGAGAAAACACTTCATTTAGTCAATTTTACAATGGAAGTTTTAACACTTGTAATCAGCAGTAAATGGTACTTACAATCTAATGGAAGATAAATATAATCTGTTAAAAGAACATATAGAGAAAGTCGTTGTACTTACTGAAGATGAATTTGACTTGGTAAAAGCATGTTTTATTCAACGGCAGTATAGAAAGTCGGAATGTATTTTTAGGGAGGGAGATTCCGTAAACTATATTTACTTTGTATTGTCTGGTCTTCTTAAATTTTATTATACAGACGATGACGCTAAGCAACATATTGTTTCATTTGCAATGGAAGACTGGTGGGAAACCGATGTTTCGGCCTTTTACACGGGCGGAGATGCTTCATTTACTTTGGAATGTCTTGAGAACACAGAATTACTTTGCCTGTCGCTGGAAAATTTTGAAAGGTTGTGCAATAGGCTTCAAAAGATGGAACGCTTTTTCCTTCGTAAATCAATTGCCGGCCATATCGGTTCACAGCAACGGATCTTATCATTTTTAACCTCGGGAGCAAAGGAAAGATATGAGCAGCTGATCAAAAGAAATCCCGCTTTGCTGCAACGGATTCCAAAATTGTTGCTTGCTTCTTACCTAGGCGTATCCAGGGAGACATTAAGCCGTCTGTTTTCTTGATTTTATTTAATTGTGAGGTTTGTCACACAGGTGAATGTGAAAATATTTTGAGCTTTGCTCCATAATAATTTTACAGAAATGGAAAAGAAAATAATCAATCCTTGGAACTGGCAGGAAGCCAGAAATTATGTGCAGGCTGTTGAAATTAAACATGCCAATTCAACCTTATATGTGTCTGGACAATGTGCTATTAGTGATGATGGCGTATCGAGCACTGCTGATATGAGAACGCAGATTTTTCATACTATTGAAAATCTTGAAAAAGTTATTCAATCAAGTGGATATGAAGCTCGACATCTCGTTCGCCTCAATATCTACACGACCGATTCTACAGCGCTATTTGAAAACTTTGATGTAATTCAGGATTGGCTTACTAAAAATAATGTAAAGCAAACAAGTACAGTTTTGGAAGTCAAGACATTGTTTGAAACTTTGAAGGTAGAACTGGAAGCAACACTGGTTAAATAACGTCAGGATTAAAAAAATGGCGATAGCTCGCTATTTGCCATTTTTTTATTGTTGAATAACGTCCATAATCCGCATTTGGTTGGAAACTCATAAAGGAAAATTCTAATAGCTATAAAACGAAATAATCAGCAAAACTTTTCCCCTAAAATCGCAAACGCTCTGCGGCTAGGATTGTTCTTTCTTTGCAGGCATAGGTTTTTGATGCTTCGGAAAATCGTATAAATTTTAGCTCATTACTCCATGGATCAGCTTAGCTTATTTCAACATGAAGGATATATTTTTCCGCAGGGTCTCTTGGACTTTGAGCCAGACTTTCTTACGCAGGAGGAAGCTGATCAGTTGTTTGATTTCCTGCTGAAAGAAGTACCCTGGCAGCAGACATCCAAAATAATGTACGACCGAACGATATTGACTCCTCGCTTGACCGCCTGGTATGGCGACGAAAATGCTACTTATCAAATGGCCGGAAAAACGATAGCCGTGAACGAATGGCTTATCTCATTAAAGGCGTTGAAGGAGCGGATTGAACAGCGGTTTCATTGTACATTCAATTCCGTCTTGCTCAATCTATATCGCGACAACAACGATTCAGTCGCCTGGCACCGCGATCGCGAGAGCGAATTGGGCAATAGACCCGTGATCGGGTCGGTGAGTCTGGGACAAGCACGCTATTTTGATTTCAGGAAAGTGGACGATCATAATAAGAAGTATTCGTTGCTACTGAATCATGGTTCTTTGCTGTTGATGAAAGGCAATCTGCAGGAGACATGGGAACATCGAATCGCAAAATCTACGCAAAAGATGAGCGCAAGGATCAACTTGACATTTCGCCTGATCAACGAACTAGAGAATGAATAAACAATTTTTGTATAAAGATCAAAAGAAAGAGAACCGTCCATTGTTATAACAATACTTTTCATAAATAAGGTTAATAACAGATAGTAACAACCTTAAGTTCTCGATTTAAGGTTGTTTATCTAACATATTTTAATTTGAATTAATTCTTTTTTTATTAAAAAACTATTCAAATAAAATTGTTGTTTTGTTATAAACTAAATTTCTATAGCATATTACAACTTTATGCACAATCAAAGATACCCCAAAAACGATAACAGCCATCCTCTTATCATGGATAATAATTATAAGCTGGTCGCTGATATGATTAAAAAAGATCTTTTTGGAGTGCTCCTTAAAGCTAAATTAATATGTAATACGGAAATTGCAGTGTTGACTTTATTTGATAACAGTCAAAATTTTGTACAGACTTATTTTCATGATGTCGATGGCAATGTAAGTATCGATAAGGTATTTTTCGATTATGTGTTTGATGTCAACGGCACGCTAGAAATTCCAGACGTTAGCACTGAGCCTCAATCGCAGCGCAATTCAGTTATTTTTCAAAATTTTGGTATACTATATTATTATGAGACACCATTAATCGGTTACGACGGAAAAATAGTTGGTTTTTTAAGCGTTATGGATAGACGCCCCAACAATCTTACGGATAGTCAACGGACTCTTCTTTCATTATTGTGTATAGAAGTTCTTAATTTACTTCAAGAGAAAAACCAGCATCTCCAGTTAACTAGTAAATTGGAATATGTGAAATCTACACTAGACATGACCAGTCAGGTTGCCAGAGTAGGGAGCTGGGAGTATGACTTAGTTGATGATTATATCGATTGGTCTGAAATGACCAAGATTATTCATGGGGTCCCAAAGGACTATCGTCCATCTATTGAAACAGCAATAGAGTTTTACAAGGATCCTCAACATAAAATGAAAATTACTCAGGCTATAAATTGCGCAATATCTACGGGAGCATCTTGGGATCTTGAATTAGAGATTGATACCTATCAGGGTACAAGGTTGTGGGTTAGAGCATTGGGCAAAGCAGCTTTTAAAAAGGGTAAATGTGTTCGACTATATGGCACTTTTCAGGATATCGATAAGCGTAAACGCTCTGAAGCGGAATCGATACGTTCTAAGAAAATGCTTGAAGATGTTTTGAATGCCACTACTGCCGTTGCTATCATAGCAACTGACGCAGAAGGGGTGATAACCCTTTTCAACCGGGGCGCAGAAAATTTATTGGGGTATAAAAGTGAAGAAGTGATCGGTAAAATTACGCCGACATTATTTCATAGCAGTAGAGAAGTTAGAGATCGCGCGAAGGAACTTGAAATTGAATTTGGCTATCCGATTAGTGAATTTAGAGTGTTCGTCGAAATAGCGGAGCGCTACGGATACGAGCAAAGAGAGTGGATTTATATAAAAAAGGATTTTACGCAACTTTATGTATCTCTTGCCGTTACTGCAATGCGTGATATTTCTGGTCAGATTATAGGTTATCTTGGCATTGCCACAGACATCACGAAGATTGTACTTCAAAGAGAAGAGTTAGAGAAAGCTAAAAAGCTTGCTGACCAAGGTAGCGTGGCGAAGTCAGAGTTTCTCGCCAATATGAGTCATGAAATTCGTACACCTCTTAATGGGATTATAGGGTTTACGGATTTGATGAGTAGAACAAAACTAGACGATACACAAAAAGAGTATCTTTCCATTGTTGATCAGTCTGCTAATCTTCTTTTGAGTATCATAAACGATATACTTGATTTCTCTAAAATTGAAGCTGGCAAATTGGAGCTTTCTGTTGAAAAAAATGATCTGTATGAGATGTTTGCTCAGGTGGCAAGTTTGATTGATTTTCAGTGGAAAGCCAAAAAATTAGATTTTCGGGTAAATTTATCAGAATCATTACCACATTATGTTTGGGTTGACTCACTTCGTCTCAAACAGGTGCTCATGAATCTTTTAAGTAATGCAATAAAATTTACGGAAAAGGGAAGTGTTGCGCTACATGTTGATGTACTATCTTCGGACGAAAATTCCACGACGCTTCGCTTCTGTGTTACGGACAGCGGAATCGGTATTAAACCGGATAAACAGCAAAAGATATTTGAAGCATTTTCTCAAGAAGACGCGTCAATAAGTAAAAGATTTGGAGGAACAGGGCTAGGACTTAGCATTTCCAACCAATTGCTAAAAATGATGGACAGTAAATTACAATTGGAAAGTGAATACGGAAAAGGTAGCAAATTTTATTTTGAAATAACATTGAGATCTCTAAAAGGGGATGTATATGAATGGAAACTTTTAGAATCTTTACATATTATGATAGTCGCCCGGCGAGATGCCGAACGAGCAAATATTGCATTGATGTTGCAGATTAAGAAAGTTAATGTCTCGTTGGCCGATAACGGATTTGAAGTTCTTCAATTGTTGACTAAAGGAGAACGGTATGATGCGATTATTATCGACAATGATCTACCTATTATGAACGGTATCGATACTGTAAAAAAAATCAGGGAAAAGTTACTCTACAGAGGAGTTGGACAGCCTGTAGTTTTAATGTTATCAGTGCTTGAAACCAACCCAGCCCTTATTGCTGAAAGCAGCAATATTATTCATTGTATTAACAAACCAGTTAAAGTAGATCAACTGTATTCAACATTAGTTGCTGCGCTACAGCTGAATGAAGGATCTATCAAATATGCTGAAAAAGAAACGCTCATTTTGGAAGGCAAATACAAGATTTTAATTATTGAAGATAATAAATTTAGTATGTTGCTCACCAGAACCATTGTACAGAATGTTCTTCCCAATGCTGAAATCATAGAGGCTGTCGATGGTTTCGCGGGATTTGAATTGTTTAAGGACAATAGTCCTGATTTGGTATTCATGGATATACAGATGCCTGAAATGAATGGATATGAGTTAACTGAATTGATTAGGAAAAATGAGGACGGTAGGATGCATACACCAATTATAGCATTGACTGCAAGCAATATTAAGGAAGAAAAAGAACGATGCATTTCGTGTGGAATGGACGATTTTGCAGTGAAGCCTTTTGTTAAGAAAACGGTGCTGGAGCTTTTGAGAAAATGGTTGATAAACGACGACAATGAGTAAAGAATAAATCTACTTCACAATTATCGAATGTCCTACTTAAATCCTAATCTCTACAGTTCGTCGTAGCATTGAATATATCTTATTTCATCGTTTAAAACAACATGTTCCTCTGTGTGGTTTTATAAACTAACGGCGTATCATACTGATCCATCACAAGATCTAATGCTTGTAGACCGACAAAAATTAATGATTCAAAACAAATTGATAAAAATGAAAAATATAAGAATATTACAGATAGCCAATGAATTTATAGCAAAGGGAGATTATGAAAGCTTCTTAGCTTATTGTACTGCAGACACGAAATGGGTCTTTGTAGGGGATCGTATACTCCATGGGAAAGAAGAAGTCCGTGCTTATATGAAAGAGTTCTATCAGGAACCACCAGTTTTTAATGTGGAAAAATCGATTGAGGAAGGCGATTCTGTTATGGTGACCGGAGAAATTGGGTTGAGAAATAAGGCCGGAAAATATGAGCATTTCGATTATTGCGACATTTGGCGATTCGAAGATGGAAAAATGGCAGAGCTTAAAGCATTTGTCATTGAAAAACACGGATCGCCGCTATCGTCATCCGAATAGGCTTGGTATTTGATCTATTTCGTGTGTGGTTATACAATAATCCGTAATTTTGATTGAACGTGTGGGGCTTTTCACCGGATGTGCCGTAGTGAATTTAGCGGGAAAGGCTATTGCGCACAAACTCACTAAAGCAATGGAAAATGAATTAATATATCAGGCAGTAAAACCTGACAGGCCGTTAGCGGATTTTGTTGACAGCTTTTGGCTTTTACAAAACCAATCGGATTGTGATAAAGAGGTTGTTGTACTGCCTGACGGAAGAGTTGATCTATTTTTTACGCAATCTGCAACAGAGCCTTTCCACATGACGCTTTTGGGCATCCAAACTCAGCCGGGGCGGGCGACCATTGCGCCATTGCGACAGACTTACGCCATCAGTTTTAACCCGCTTGCAATCCAATCTGTTTTTCAGACCAGCATCGCCAACTTGGTGGACAGGGCAAGCCTCTTGCCTCCTAATTTTTGGAATTTTAGTGCCGACGACCTGAATGACTTTGATTTATTCTGTGCGAAAGCGACAAAAAAAATACAGTCACTTTTGCCACGTGAAGTTGACAACAGGAAACGAACACTGTTCGACCTTATTTATACATCAAACGGGGCGATTACAATCAAAGAACTTGCAGCACAATCGTTTTGGAGTCGGCAGCAGATCAACCGTTATTTCGATCAGCAGTTCGGACTTACAGCAAAAGCATATTGCAATATTATCCGCTTCCGTGCTTCCTTCCAGCACATCAAAGAAGGCAAATTGTTTCCACAACAAAACTTTGCCGATCAATCCCATTTTATTAAAGAAGTCAAGAAACTTGCTGGTGTTTCACCAAAAGAACTGTTGAAGAACCAAAATGAGCGTTTTATACAATTTTCAACGCTCAGATCCACCTAATTTTGTTCAGTCAAAAAAATTAAATTGTACTGGATATGAAATTACAAGACAAAAAAGTGGCAGTCGTTGGCGGTGGTCCAGGCGGACTCACACTAGCCAAACTCTTACAATTAAAAGGAGTAAATGTAACTGTATATGAGCGTGATAGTAATAAAGAAGTTCGCCAGCAGGGAGCTACACTGGACCTGCACGAAGAAAGTGGATTGGAAGCTCTTCGCAGGGCAAATTTGATGAACGAATTTAAAGCTAGCTTTCGACCCGAGGCTGGACGTTTAAGGGTGTTGGACGGCCAGGCCATCATCAAAATGGATGAGCACGAGCTTCCACATAAGGATCAGGAAGATCGTCCTGAAATTGATCGTGCCCCTTTGCGTGATATTTTAATAAACGCATTGCATGAAAGTACCATCGTCTGGGACAGTCAGTTTGTTTCAATGGAAGAACAGGATAATGGTTGGCTTCTGCATTTCAAAAACGGAAAATCTTTTTACGCTGACCTCGTCGTTGCGGCCGATGGTGCAAACTCAAAAATACGCCCTTATCTCACCGATATTAAGCCGATTTATTCTGGCGTGACGATTGTTGAGGGAAATGTCTACGAGGCTGAAGAAAACGCACCGAAACTTTGGGAAATCACAAAAGGCGGAAAAGTCTTTGCGCTTGGAAACGGACAATCCATTATCTTAAGTGCAAAAGGAGAGGGCAGTTTATCGTTTTATACCGGTTGTAAAGTCCCTGAAAATTGGGTGCAGGAAAGCGGCATTGACTTTAACAACAAGCAAAAGGTATTTGATTGGTTTAAAGTCGCGTTCTCCTCCTGGAGCGAACAATGGCATGAACTTTTTGCAAGTAATGAAATTTGGTTTATGCCACGCCCGCAATATTATTTTCCATTGGACCAGACTTGGCCCACATTACCCAACTTGACCATGCTTGGCGATGCGGCACATCGTATACCGCCCTATGCCGGTGAGGGTGTAAACCAGGCAATGCAGGACGCTTTTGAGCTGGCCGAAAATTTGACCAGCGATCATTTTCCGGATATTCAGACGGCAATTTCACAGTATGAAAAACAAATGCAGGCAAGGGCGGCCGAAGTTACCAAAGATACGTTGGAAAACACCGAAATATTACACGCGGAAGGTGGACTTGACAATTTGCTGGCGATGTTTAACGAGCGGAGGTAAACCACGCTCGGCCATTTCGTGGGCAAAAACCACGATTAATCCAATACCTACTCTTTTCCGTTCTATTTTATACGATCGGTTCTGCTGTACTTTGCTTTGAACAAAATATAAATACTATGCCAAGTGCACCAAAGTGGTTATTTGATACCTTAGAATTCTTAACGCCCAAGCTGCCTTTGATCGAAGTTGTCGAAACAGTCTCTTTATCAAAATCTGTGAAGAGGATTTGTTTCAAAGGGCATTTAAAAAATGTACAATTTACGGTCGGTTCGTTCATAGACTTCAGAATTAATGATACAGAGGCTCGAAGATATACCGTTTCCCATGCAGATACTGAAAAGGGCTTGTTTGAATTCGTCGTTTATTTGAATGGTAAAGGTTGTGGAAGTCGTCTTATGGCGGATTTGAAAGTGGGCGATCAAATTGTGATGTATAAGCCAAGAGCGTTAAGTAGGTACTATGATAAAACAACGCAAAGATTTGTCATTTTTGGCGATGAAACTTCGTTAGCACTTGCTTGTTCTTTTCTTCCAGTGTTAAAGAAGAACAAGCATCAGTTTATGTTTATTTTTGAATTAGAGGAAGAGAACAAAGATGTTCCAAAATTATTGGGTTTGGAAAACTGCCTGATATTTTCCAAAAACTTTTTGTCCAACAAGCAGGAGTGGGTAGGCAAACTGCCGGTGATCGATACTCCAGATTGGCAAGAAGCTAAGTTCGTGTTGACAGGTAATGCAAAATCGGCTCAACTCTTCAGAAAAATCATTAGAGAAAACACCAATGGTACCGTTTATTTACACGGCTACTGGTTAGCCGGTAAAAAGGGATTATAAATAGCTCGGACTTATCCTAGGTAATAATGAGCGAATCGTGTTTACATCCGGGCTATATTGTGCTTTATGCGACTTTAATGCTTCGCCGATGAGGTTAAACTTTAGGGATTTATTTGTATTTTTAGTTCTGTAGACGGCATAAGCGCCTGGCAGCGGATTTGTAAACTGTAGTACCAAATGCGAAGCTAAAAAAAGAACCATCTAATACCTAAACGAAACAAGAAGGCACAAAATATGAAGTATTTCTTTTATTTATTTTTCTTAATATCGATCAATGCCAAAGCACAGGATATTGAGGTTTTATTAATAGGTGTTTCCCATGATTACAGTAAATATCCTGTCCAGGATTTTTCTAGCATCCATCATAAAATTAGAAAATTTGAACCTGACGCCTTTTTTGGTGAGTTTTTGAGTAAAGAGGACGAGCGGTTGCTGATGGATTATTGGTGCAAACAGCCAAATATCGATCGGCTAAAAAAACTAAGAAGCAATCGAACTATAAAAGAGGTATTATTGCAGCATACAATTGACAGCTTGAAGAGACGATCTAAGCAGCAATCCCATGATTATCATGTAAAAGCCGATTTAGCGCATGCTTATTATCTTGATCAAGATGTGGCAAATGGGCATTACCAATTTTGGCAGGTGTATAATTTTCTGTGTCATCATCCTAATAGCGAACTTGAAACCTATATCGAAAAACTGCTTAGCCCGGGTGTAGATACCACAGGCCGTAGTATGAAAAGGCTAAAAACATCTGAGTATGCTTATATCGCCTTCCCGATGATGCAGGAGTTGGGCATCGAGGAACTGATGTCTATGGATTGCCAGGACTATGATCTGAATTGGCAAGCATCTTGGGGAGCATTTGACGCAAAGTTTGCCTTGTTCAAGAAAAATATAGTTGATTCTTCAAAAAATCATTTAAAAACAGCTTTGATAGCTATTGACAAAGGCTTTGAGAAATATGCTCATATCGAAAAGTCTTCAAATATGATAACGGAATGGTTGAACACGGATGAGGCCGCCGAAATTTCCGCCTCGGGAGATTTTTACTTGCCTGTTATGTCTAATATGAATGAGTTTCCCAAAGAAGATATGCTGTCAAAAATACATTGGTGGATTATGAGAAATGAGGGAATGTGCGATAACGTTGTCAACAGGGCTAAGATGGTAGGCGCCAAAAGAGTTGTAGTCCTAGCTGGGGCCAACCATAGAAAGTACATGCAGGATATTTTCAAGACGATGCCTGCTGTCAAAGTGAGAAACATCAATGAAGTTAACTAGCTTTCTCTATTCTTTTGATAATCTTATTACTTCATCATGGAGCTCCTGATCCCAGATAAACTGTATGTCAAACTCACCGTCTGACTGTAAGGAAAAAATAGCTCTATTCCACCTGTTTCTATCATCTTCCGTTGTTATTTTCTGAAGTTCCAGAATATCAAATGTTAAGTCAAAATCGAACTGATCAACGTCTAGTTGCTGTTTTTGATCATTTTTATTGACATAACTTCCCGTAAAACTGACCATTTCTCCAATAGCCTCTATGTCTAACGCTGCCGCAATCCACTCTTCTTTGATTACAGAATTAATATTGCTGGCAATAGTACTATAAATATCATCAATTGTTTTCATAATCGTTTCAAATTTATTTAACTGAGTATTTCTTTATGGCAGACAATCTTATTTAGTCGACATTATTATTCTGGCCGCTATTTCTTTAGAATTCCTTTATTTTCAACCTTCCCTGAAAAAAGGTTATGCAAGAGAGATGAGGAAGAGGCAGGTAACATACACCATTCTTCAAGTCTCGCTTTTAGACTTAGCTGTGAAAGCCTATATAGAAATATTAAAATGAAATATAACTTTCAAGATTTTTATCAGATTGAAGATCCTTCCACAATATGAGGAGACCTCTGGCTATTATGAGCTGACTGACGTTTTACACATACAACTGATTACGTCCTGCTGTATGTGGAGTTTTCGAGTTCTATCAAAATATTCAGAACGGTTTGAACATAGGCAAATTTTGCCGGTTTTCAAATCAGAAAGAAAGATCTATGTTAGGTGTAGAAATAATTATATTACGGAGGCGGGCATTACGGCTATTGATTAAATCGCCTATGGTTTCCAATAAGTAATCAGCTTGAAAGACTTTCCGATATAACTCCGATACCGAGGAGATAACCCTTTTATGTCTAAGATAACCCCTTAACGTGGGGTACTTTGCCTATATAATTTAAATCAAAGAAATATCGCGAATCAATTTTTAATCAAGAACACGATGCTGGAGATGAAAACTCTTGATTACTGAAGTCGCGGCATTACAAAGTGGTATCACAAATTAGTAAATGAAAATATATATAAAATAATATACCGAACGGTATTATATTTTTATATATTTGTGTACGATTCAGACAAGAGTGAATTGGCGGTTGAAGCATTTCAGCAACATCTTGATTGTGTTAAACCGAATCAGTGAATGCATAAATGCTGCTTCAATTTCGTATGGCTATAAAATAATATGATAATAATTTATGAACAATCTTTTAAAATTAACGATCGAGGCACATGGAGGCCTTCAAAATTGGAATATGTTTACTAACATACCTGCACACCTAAAACTAATGTAATGGATATTGTGCTGAAGTAGTTCACAAATTTGCTGAACCAAGGCTGATGGAATGGTCACATTTGCAACAGGACAGCAATACAAGACAATTTTAACTATTTTAAGGATTTTTTTAAGTCGTAATATACCAATCGGTATATTTCGGCTTAAGAGTTTAAAAATAAAAAAATGAATAGAATACTCCTGATCATTACCGTTATATCAGCGGCTATCATGGAATTGATTGATACATCCATTGTCAACGTGGCAATCAATCATATGAGCGGAAGCTTGGGTGCAACATTGGAAGATACTTCCTGGGTTGTGACTTCTTACGGCATCGCAAACGTTATCATTATTCCGATGACGGGTTTTCTTGTGAATAACCTGGGACGTAGAAACTACTATATAGGATCCCTTATACTGTTTACATTATGTTCTTTTATGTGTGGCAACGCCTCCGGTATTTGGGAATTGGTGGCTTTTCGCTTTTTTCAGGGTATCGGCGGGGGGGGCATTACTCTCTGTCTCCGCGACGGTGGTCTACGAATGCTTTCCAAAAGAAAAACAAAATATCGCGAGTGCTCTGTTCGGTATCGGTGTTTTTATCGGACCGACGATCGGGCCAACACTTGGCGGACACATAATTGATAACTTTTCCTGGGAATGGATTTTTTATATTAATATTCCTATCGGTATCATTACTGCTATTATCTGTTATCGAATACTTCCGGAATCTCCAACCAGAAAAAAGGTCAAAGAAATAGACTGGGCGGGAATCTTATTATTGATCGCAGGGATTGGTTCTTTACAGACCATTCTTGAACGTGGGGAAACCGAAGATTGGTTTGAAACCCGGTATATCACCGTACTTGCAGTTATCGCATTTCTTTCACTTCTTCTTTTTGTTTACAGAGAACTTACCACAGCACACCCTGTGGTGAAATTATCTATTTTAAGATCCCCTTCATTAAGTATTTCTGCGTTGCTCACTTTTATTACCGGTATGGGGATGTTTACTTCTATTTATTTGACCCCAGTATTTGCTCAGCGGCTTTTACAGTTTACCCCATCAATGGCTGGTTTAATGCTCCTTCCGGGATCTATCATAGCCGTATTTGCGCTGATAATTACAGGGCGTGTGCTACAGAAGGGTGTACCACCTGCATTAGTAGTGTTCATCGGCTTCTGTTGCTTCATCTATTTCAATTGGTCGATGTCAAGGGTAACTCTAGAAGTCCCGTTCACAACAATTTCAGTTAATTTGATCTTCAGGGCACTGGGAATGGCATTGCTGACGGTTCCTCTTTCTACGCTTGCTATTTCGTCATTAAGACCCGAAGATATACCACAGGGAACAGCCATAAATAATATGATGAGGCAGCTGGGCGGATCTTTTGGTATTTCTATCATCAATACGTTTATTGTCAGAAGAATGGCCCAGCACAGGTCGGATTTAGTTTCAAACATCACCTACACAAATCATTCAGTGGTAGAAAGACTGAATAAGTATACAGCTCTTTTTCAAACGAAAGGTTTTGGGCATGATGATGCACAGCATCGGGCCGTCGGACTAATGGATATGTTTGTGCAAAAACAGGTTTTCATGTTAAGTTACATCGACGCTTATCTTTTCATCGGTGCGGCATTTGCACTATCACTACCTCTGCTATTATTTTTCTCGATGCGGAAAAGCAATAAAAAAATTGTGGTCGCAGCAGCTGATCATTAATAAAATTAATCTCAAAAAATAAGAAATATGAACACAAAAAACAACACGGTTATTATTTCTGGCGGTACCGCCGGAATAGGTTTGGAGCTTGCCAAGCTATTTGCAGCATATGGAAATAAAGTGATTATAACAGGCCGTACAAAAGAACGGTTAGATAAAGCTTTACAACTTTTGCCCGGCGCCATAGGAATTCAGTGTGACATCTCGAAACCGGAAGATACCGACGCCCTGATAAGAGAAATTCAAAGCAAACACAGCGATGTTAACATATTGATCAATAATGCAGGTGCAGCACATGTTTATAATCTGTTAACAGAAAATATAAACGCAGAGGAAAAAGCGCGCGAAGAAATGCTTACCAATTACTTATCCATAATCCGACTAAATGAGAAGCTTTTGCCTTTGCTTCAAGCCAAAAAAGAATCGGCAATAGTTAACGTTTCTTCTGTTGTTGCTTATGTGCCGGGAGGCCTTGCAACATATTCAGCAAGTAAGGCTGCTCTGCATTCTTATACACAGTCGTTAAGAATAGCGCTCGATAACATCTCTTCGACAGTAAAGGTCTTTGAACTTATGCCGCCCTTAGTTGATACGGAATTTTCGGCACCCATTGGTGGACAAAATGGTATTCCCGCGTCTGAAGTAGCTACACGTTTTATTCAGGGATTCACGGAAGATGAACTTGAAATCAGAGTAGGGAAGACCGATGATATTTACCGCAGTTATCTTGCCAACCCAGCAGAAACATTGAAAATGATGAATCCGAGCAGCAAGTAATTTAAGTGAAACTTTTTATAAAGCGAAATAAGCTGTATAACAGAAGCATACCTTTAAAGGGGTTTTGCATATTAGACACATGTGCTTGCAAAACAGGATATAGCCCTTTTATTAACGAAAGAATAGGCAGAAATTCAGAAATATACCTAACTTTAAATTAGAGCAAAGCCCAAAGCCGGTTTAACATTGGCTCAAGCGGAGATCTAGCCAAAAAAAGGCTCCCTTATCGGTTAATAAGGGAGCCTTTTATTTGAAAAAAATCGCCTATCCATTTTCCACTTTTGATTTTTCATGGGCGAGAAGTTCATCTGCGCAGAGTTTTCCGAATTTATCGGCCGCCAATGGGCTATCCCCAGTAATCAATTTTCTGTCAACGTGACAATCGCCGGCAATTTTTTTATTCAAGATTTCAACCCCAAGTTGTTTGAGTTTTTCGCCATAAAACCAGGGCATCTCGCCCGGCTGGTAACCACTTTCTGGCAAAGTCTTATCCATTTCATCGGGAAACGAATTGATCTTATACCCCTTAAAGGGAAACTCAGCGTCTCCGCAATCTGCAGCGCTTAAGAGCGCTGCCGGGCCATGGCAGATTGCCAAGAGATATTTATCTTCAGTTACCGCCCATTTGATAAGTTCTTTTACATCATTATTTTCAGGTAGCCCGAGCATTGCGCCATGTCCACCTGGAATAAAAACGGCCACGTAGTCAACATATCCTTTGTTCGTATCAGCTATAAAATCCCGTAGGTTGTGCGGGTTTGAAAATTGTGTATTATACTTGTCGAGGATTTTACCGATGTTTTCATCCTCGTACGGCATAGCCCACATTTCGAATTTTACAGGAGCACCGGTTGGTGTATAGAAGTCAACCTCAAATCCAGCCTGTTCGAAATGAAGAATGGGAACGAGTGTTTCGACCGGATGATTGCCTGTTGAAAATTTCTTTCCATTTTTCATGGTCATATACCGTTCTTCTGTGCAAAGCACAAGAATCTTTTTTCGGGTGTCCTTGTTGACATCGCTGTACTTTTTTTTGCTGTAATTTGTCTTGGTCGTAACCATTGTCTTTCTTGAAAAAAAAGAAGGTTCGTAACCAATCCCGTCAAATACGGGTTCTTTGCTCAAATCGTTTGAAAATAATGACATAGTAATATTTTTTTTGGTTCGACATTCGTGCTATTGATAAGCTTCGAAGGTCAAACTTTCCACATTTATTAATCTTTAAGAGATAACAATATCAAAACCCATGCTGTTTCGCCTAAAAAATATTTGTAATCAGGGCAAAATATTTTACGAGGAACTCGGCTTTATGTACTCTAAAATATTTCACCGCTAAAGTAACTAACCATATTAGGTTTTAAGGTAGCTTGGACGCTGTTCAAGAGGGCTTTTTCTTTTTGTACATGAGGGAACATATTTTCCAATTTGCCGTCTCTTCAATACAATCCAACAGATCGATATCCGGCATCAAGGTATACGTTTCATTTGGCAGGAGTAAAAAAAATATTAGCTCCAGTGTAACAGATGTTTACCTCCATATACTTATTGTATATGAAAGAACTATTCAAAGCAATGCTGTTGCTGTTTTTAGGCACAGCTTTTACGAAAGCTGTATCGGCGCAGTCTAATACGAGTCAATCGGTTATGGTTGAGGGAAAAAAAATGGCCTATAAAACCAGCAATCTTGCCAACCGCAAAGCGGGGGAACCTATTTTGGTGTTCGAAGCCGGATTGGGCGGCGGTACATTTGATCCGATTTTACCCCTTTTGCCCAACCATATCGCGAGTATTCAGTACGAAAGAAGTGGTATTGGTAGTTCCGAACCCGACTCCCGTATTGTGACAGATAGCCAGGTGGTGGCGCGCTTACATGGCCTTTTGCAAACCTTGGCCATTCAGCCCCCTTACTTGTTAGTGGGGCATTCCATGGGAGGCCCCTACATCCGTCTGTTTGCAGCCCGATATCCCGATGAAGTATGCGGACTGGTATTTTCGGACCCGACGGATTTTATGTTAACCGAGCAAGAGGATGAACATGCTAAGGTGGTCTCGAAGAGTAAAACGAGCTATCAGCAGATTACAAAGATTATTATGGAGCAGATGTCCAAAAATAAAAATTCCAGTGCGGGAGCACATATTGATGCTGCTCGAGCGCTAACGTCCATTTCAAAAGGATACTTTCATGAATATCGAACATTGCCGCCATTGAAAAAAGAAATTGCTGCTACAGTAATCATATCCTACAACAAAAATATTGAACTGCCCGATGAAGAGCTGGACCGTAAACTAAATCTGGGTATCAATTTTAAGGCCTGGTGGAAAGAATACGATGAATTGCGAATCCAGCATTATGCAACATTGTTAAAAGACAATGACAACAGCATGCTTGTCCTGCTCCCGAAATATTCACATGGTATTTACTACCAAAATCCGCAATTGGTCGCAAAACTTATACAGGACAATTTTAATAGCTATAAAAAGGAATAACTACTTCGAGTCCGTTAATTCGAGGTTGGATCCGAGGTAGGAATCAAGGCTTTTTATTTTCCCCTTTTCTTCTTTACCAGCACGGTCCAATCGTCCTGTACACTTTCTGTGCCGACCAATAACAGCGCATCATCTATCGACAATAAATCGTCTTCCCAAAGTGGTGTTGTGCTGGTCTGCGCGAGCAGCTGTTCAAGAATTCCTTTCATGGGTTTATAGGCGTGCTCGCCAAATTTTCGCCATAAGTACATGAATCCTTCACGCTTTAAATAGCTGAGTATCTTTTCGTTCATAGGTCGCGTTTTGTAATAAACAGCACGGCCGCCATCTTGTTTAAGCCAACGACCGAATATAAATTATATCGCTGACAATGAATGTGATAAAAATTAAACCATTGTGCCTTCTTGATTGTTTGCTAATAATATTAGTAATTTTGAACTGAGCAACTACCAAATTAAGAGAAGCCGAGGGACGGCTTTTTTATACAATTGAAAAAACATGGAGAGGAGTATAGTACATTGTGATCTCGATACATTTTTTGTATCTGTAGAGCGTTTGCAGAACAGCAAGCTCATCGGAGTACCCGTGCTCATAGGCGGAAGTAGTGACCGCGGGGTAGTTGCGTCTTGTTCCTATGAAGCCCGTAAGTTTGGCGTGCATTCCGCTATGCCGATGCGGCTGGCACTACGCATGTGTCCCGAAGCCGTTGTAGTCCGGGGCGATCACGATCGATACAGCCACTATTCTGGTATCGTTACACAGATTATCGAAGAAGAAACGCCTATTGTCGAAAAAGCCAGTATAGACGAACATTATCTCGATGTCTCCGGTATGGACCGCTTTTTTGGTTGTTGGAAATGGACCCAGGAGCTCCGCCAGCGTATTATCCGAGAGACTGGATTACCCATTAGCTTTGGTCTTTCGGTCAACAAAACCGTCTCTAAGATCGCCACCGGTACGGCCAAACCCTGTGGTGAAAAGCAGGTACAAAATGGTACCGAAAAAGGTTTCCTCGCACCGCTATCCATCCGCAAGATTCCCATGGTAGGCGAGAAGTCCTTTACCTTGCTCCGAAATATGGGGATTTCCAAGATCGGAACCCTACAGCAAATGGAGGTGTTCACCATGCAGAAGGTCCTCGGGGAAAATGGGATCAACATCTGGCGCAAAGCCAATGGGCTTGATGATTCCCTGGTGTTGCCTTTTCGGGAGCAAAAGTCCATGTCCAAAGAAAATACCTTTCAGCAGG
>NZ_MKWH01000069.1:0-34040 GCF_001899705.1 Sphingobacterium sp. 40-24
TTTAAAATATTCAATTTTTCATTCCTGAATAGCTCAGCCGGTTAGAGCATCTGACTGTTAATCAGAGGGTCGCTGGTTCGAGCCCAGCTTCAGGAGCAACAATGCAAATATTTTATTTGCAAATGATATTAAAATGTACTACTTTTGTACACTCTATGAGAAAGGAATTTCTCGAAAAATAAATTCCTGAATAGCTCAGCAGGTTAGAGCATCTGACTGTTAATCAGAGGGTCGCTGGTTCGAGCCCAGCTTCAGGAGCAATATTGAAACCGGCTTTATGCCGGTTTTTTTGTTTACCATGCTTATTAAAAAACTATGAGTTTAGTAATTATTGGTACGGTGGCTTTCGATACAATAGAAACACCGTTCGGTAAAACTGACAAAATTCTAGGTGGTGCCGGTACATTTGCGAGTCTAGCGGCGTCATATCTATGTGATCAAATCAAATTGGTCAGTGTTGTTGGGGAGGATTTTGGGAATGATAATCTCGATCTTATCAGGAGCCGTGGTATAGATGTTACGGGTGTTCAGGTGATTACTGGTGGGCAAACTTTTTCTTGGTCTGGCAGGTATCATAACGATATGAATAGCCGTGATACCTTGGCGACAGACTTAAATGTATTGGCTGATTTTGATCCTATTATTCCTGAAAGTTACCAGGATTGCGAGTATCTTCTCTTGGGCAATCTTACGCCTCAAATACAATTGACTACGTTGGAGCGCTTGGCACACAAGCCTAAGTTGGTTGTTCTGGATACCATGAACTACTGGATGAATGTTGCCATGGATGACTTAAGAAAAGTGCTTCTCAAGGTTGATGTTTTAGCCATCAATGATTCAGAGGCAAGGCAACTTTCTGGAGAGTATTCGCTGGTTAAAGCTGCAAAAGTCATTTTAGCAATGGGACCTAAATATTTAATTATCAAAAAAGGTGAACACGGTGCGCTTCTTTTTGGAGAGAATCAGATTTTTTCTGCTCCGGCGCTACCATTAGCAGATGTTTTTGATCCAACTGGTGCGGGAGATTCCTTTGCTGGAGGTTTTATTGGCTATCTTGCCAAAGTAAAAAGTATCAACTTTACAAACATGAAGAACGCATTGATTTTTGGTTCTGCGCTAGCTTCATTCTGTGTAGAGAAATTTGGAACAGATCGGTTGGTTGATCTTACCGAAGAGGACATACAAAAGCGTTTGAATGCTTTTGTTGCCCTATCTCAGTTTAATTTATAATCATTGATCTTTTAGTTTTCCGACGATCTGAAATTTTGAAAATACAGATGCTGAATGAGGGGCTTCTTGGAGCTCCTCAGTTAGATCTTGTCCGGCCCAATGTTCGTAGTGCATTCCGTTTTTCCACAGTCTACTTTCTCCGACATCGTAGATAAGTCCGCGATAAGCAACCCAGATCTGTGGTTTGTCCTGACCATTACGTAAAGCCAGTTGGCTTTTGCTGTATTCCGATAATTCTTCTGCCATTCGTCATTTTAAAAAGGCGAAGATAGAAAAACTAAGCTACTTTATAGGCCGATAGTGATCTCTTCATTAATTTTCTAGCGACATGTATTCTTGTTTTTACCGTTCCGATGGGGATATTTAAATGTTCCGATATCTCGTGGTATTTAAAACCTTCGAAGTACAATGAAAAAGGGATGTAATATTCTTCGGAAAGACTAGATAAAGCTTCATGGATGTCTTCCATGACAAATTTGCTTTCGCCCTGATTTGAGGAAGCGGATAATAGGAGGTTAGCGTTAGAAATATCCTCGTCTTTCGTAATGAAAGAGTTGGTTTTCACAATACGTCTATAGTTGTTAATAAACGTATTTTTCATGATGGTGTAAAGCCATCCTTTCAAATTGGTTCCTTCTTTGAAATTTTTAAAATAGGTTACAGCTTTCAGGATTGTGTCCTGAACGAGATCGTTGGCATCTTCGTAATCACTGGTAAAATTTCTGGCGTAGAGTTTTAATGAGTCCGATTGCTCAATAACCATGGTGTCAAATTCATTCTTTGTCATAGCTTAATGAATTATAACTGTTCTTTTTACAAAACAGTACGTTTATAAATGCGGTTCATTAAGTATGAGGCAAAAAATGCGCCAAAAATGGCAAAATTAGATTTGTTAATATAATTTTAAGATTATTTTAAGCAAAGCAAACGTGTGCGTAAGCTAACTTTAAGTAAATAAAATTAGCTCAAAGTGATGTTTAGCTAAAGTGAAGCCTGTTTTTCTTTTGCTTTCAGATTTAAAAAGAGTAAAAATACTTTTTTTAAATCTTTACAGTAAATTAACTTCACGCTCTAGCTTGATGCCAAATTTGTTGGCTACATCACGTATAATTTGTTCCGATAGATTGTAAATTTCCCGTCCTGTAGCGTTTTGTCTATTTATTAGTACAAGTGCCTGATTTTTCCATACACCTGCTTGTCCATATTCTTTTCCTTTCCAACCACATTGTTCTATTAACCATCCAGCAGCCAATTTTGTTTCATTATTGGGCATTGGATAATGCGGTATTGTAGGATATTCTTTCTGAAGAGGTCCAAAAGTTGATGCTGTCACTACAGGGTTTTTAAAGAAGCTACCTGCATTTCCCACTGTACTTGGGTCAGGAAGCTTTTCTACGCGGATTTTGGAGACAATGGTTGCAATGTCGGCAATGCTCGGGTTTGTTATGTTTTCTTTGGCGAGTTCGGCTTCAATTGCACCATAAGTTGTATTGATATGAGCTGTTTGACTTAGCTTATAAGTGACCTGAGTAATGATAAAACGCCCTTTGTGTGCTGTTTTAAAGATACTGTCGCGATAGGAGAAATCGCAATCTTCTTTTTTGAAGGTCGCAAAGTTACCGGTATGCGTATCGAAAGCCTGACATTCGTGAAAAACATACATCAACTCGGTACCATAGGCACCGATGTTTTGCACAGGTGAAGCACCAACAGTGCCAGGAATGAGGGCCATGTTTTCAATACCCGCGTAATTATGTTCGATACAATACCAAACGAAGTCATTCCAGATTTCTCCCGCTTGCGCTGTGACATAGACATCATCGCCATCAATTTTTGACTGTATGCCCTTGCTCGTCATACGAATAATATAGCCGTCGAATGCTTTGGTGAAAAGGACATTGCTACCTGCGCCAAGAACAAAGAAGTTCTCCTTAAAAATACCATTTTTAAAAATTTCGGTCAATGTTTCATTGTCATTCACTTCGATTAGAAAATTTGTCTTTTCTTCAATTCCAAAAGTATTGAAAGCTTTTAAAGATATATTCGATTGAATGTTTAACTTCATGTTGACTTTAGTTTTCAGAAATTCAAAAAAATCAGCTATCTTTAGCATGATAATCGGTAAAGATAGTATAAACCGTTTATTTAACGATAAAAAATATAAGTTTAATGGGTAATGCAGATGTAAAAAGAATCAAAATTCTAGAAGCTGCGACAAGGCGCTTTGCACATTTTGGAATGGCTAAGACAACGATGTCGGAAATAGCCAAGGATCTCAATTTTTCAAAAGCATTGCTGTATTATTATTTTCCGGATAAGAATAGCTTATATTCTGCGGTTTTCGAATATGTCATCGACAAAATGATCGAGGACCTTGAGGATGTCATTGGAAAAGGGGGAGACTTTGAGGAGATTATGATGTACTCCATTGATATGCGTGTCAAGATCATCAATCAGTATTATAATTTATTTGAATACACCATGAAGATGGTCAAAGAGCTTCCGGACGAGCTGGAACAGGTTTTCAAAGAGTCTTATCTCCGTGAGGTAGAAATTATTGAGAAGATTCTCAAGATTGGTATCGATGCCGGCGAGATACAGGTGGAAGATATCAATGAAACTGCGCGGATTCTTTTGTATTCACTATTCGGTATGCGTATGGGCATATTAAAGGATATGAAAAACATGTTGTTCCCAACAAAAGAAGAATTCGATCATATTCTCAGTTTACAGAAGAAAATGATGAAAATCTTCTTAAATGGCTTACGTTTTCAAGTCTTCAAGTAAGTGTTGAGCGAATATGTCCGATAATCTGTTTGGCATGAATTCGTGAATTTTCAATAAACCAAAGGTGGGTATTTAAGCCACCGCAAACGACACCTGCCAAATAAATCCCGGCAATATTTGTTTCCATTGTTTCTTCATTATGGCTGGGAATGCAAGGTGCTTCTTGGGGAATATCAATTCCGATCTTTTTCAAAAAATCAAAATTTGGGCGATAGCCGGTTAAAGCCAGTACAAAATCATTATCGAGTTCGACGATACCATCTGGGGTTTGGATATGCGCAGTAGTTGGAGTAACTTCTGTTAAGTGGCTGTTATAATAGACATCGATTTCACCCGCGGCAATTCGATTTTCAATATCAGGTTTTACCCAATATTTTACCCGGCGGCTGATTTCGCTACCGCGGATTACCAAAGAAACTTGTGCTCCTTTTCGGTAGGTTTCAAGGGCGGCATCAATGGATGAATTACTGGCGCCGACAACGATCACCTTTTGGCTGCTATAATAATGTGGATCGTCGTAGTAATGCCTCACTTTGGGAAGTTCTTCGCCCGGGATATTGAGCAACATCGGTATGTCATAAAAACCCGTGGCGATGATGACTTTCTTGCTCAGGTATATGCTTTTGCTACTGCTGACCAGAAACTCCGTGTCCTCTTTCTTAATTTCCAGTACTTCTTCAAAAAGATGGGTATCCAGTGCGAACTTTTGCTGTATACGTCTGTAATATTCCAGCGCCTCCATGCGTTTTGGCTTGGGATTGGTGGTGACAAATGGAATATCACCTATTTCTAATCTTTCGGAGGAAGAGAAGAAGGTCATATTTTGGGGGTAATTATATAATGAGTTGACCAAACAGCCCTTTTCGAGAATAAGGTAGTTTAAATTTGCTTCTTTGGCTTCTAAGGCGCAAGCTAAGCCAATTGGCCCGCCGCCAACTATGATCAGGTCGTACCGTGTTATCGTATCGCTCATGGTATAAATGTCGAGAATTTTAAAGAATAAATCAGCTTAAAGCTTTAGGCAGTTCATTTTCTGACATTGCTGTGCTTTTAGCGTGAAGGTCCTGAACTATTTTATGGAGGTCCTGTGCAATTTTATTGAGAAAGTCCAGCTGTTCGCTCAATAACTGTCCATCAACTGAACTGACATCTGTATTATCAAATTGGTTGTTTGGAATTTCGATTGCCAAAGGAACAAATGCATTGACACTATCGGCAGAATGCAGCAGCTGAATGGATTGCTCCAAGGAGCTTAATATTTTTCGAATCGTCCGGACATGGTCCTTATTGATATAATTATTGTCCATTTCGTCGAGATGGTTCATCAATGTCACCGAAAAAGAAGCTAGGATATGGTTGAATATGACGAATTTGTTGACTTCCTTACTATATTTTTGACGTTTCTTGGGTTCCGTAAGCATACGTTGGAATGTCGACCCCATATTGGCTGTTTCCACGTAGACTGCCTTGCGTGTTAGTTTATAGTCGGTGATGGAAGGCGCTTGGCCTGCAATTTCTTTCAATGCCTGAAAGATGTAATTGTAGTTGGCTATCAGCAGCTTTCGCATGGATTCCTTGACTTGCATGCTTTCCCAATTTGGAAAAATAATATAACTGGATAAGAATGCAATCATGCCGCCGATAAAGGTGTCCAGTATGCGTTCTTTGGTGACGTCCAATGTATTGGCGCTGACGAAGCTCAGCATAATTAATACATAAGGGGTCATAAAAAGTACGGCAATGACATAATTGACCCGGAATAAGCTATATGCCGTCAGAAAAAAGAATACCAGTAGAACGAAAAGGATCGTTGGGTCATGAATGGTTAACAGGATGAGGGCTCCGATGAGCCCACCGATCGTTGTACCGATTAGACGCTGGATATTCCTCTCCTTTGTGAGCCCGAAGCCGGGCTTTAGGATAACCATGATAGTCAGGAGGATCCAATATACATTATTCGTGATATTGGTGACCTCAAACACGTAATAAGTGACCGACATGACAATTGCCATGCGGCACGCATGTCGAAAGATGGTGGATTTTAGGGTAAGATTTTCGCGGAACTTTTTGAAATCAATTGCAGAACTTTGGACAAAGCGTTTTGCGTCGTCAATTTCTTTTCGTTTGACATCGTCCGGTTGTAGATGCGAGTAACCATAGATATTTTTGATTCGGCGAACCAAATCACGCAAATTGATCAACACTTTGCGTAAAGCAAAGGTGCTATACTCTTGATTTTTATCCAGCTGATCGATTTTAGTGTGAAGGCGACTGAGATCCGAATCGAAATCGTACAGTGGTTTTGGCTGTGTATTGGTATTGAGCTGATAAGCCAAATTGTCAAGCTCATTGGTATATTTTAGGATCACGTTTTTGAAATCTTCCAAGATTCCGGTAGGACCAAAGCGTTCGCTGATGGTGTTGTAATCATAGTGTGCCGCCATACTTTGCTCAAAGAGATCGACAATATCGTTGAAGACGAGGGTTAAATAACGTCCCACCTTTGTGGTGTCTTTAATTGATCGTTTACTTTGAAACAATACATCCCGTAGGTTTTCCTGATGCTGATTGACTTCAACTTGTTTGTCGATCAGTTTGAGGTAGTTTTTATCGTTATCAATTTTAGCATCGTAAAAATTAGCTTTCAGCCGGATGTAATCAGCCACATAGCGAATTGTTTCGGATAGCTCCTGTTCGGCGAGCCTGTAAGGGCGTGCCTGGGTGATGGAAAGACTAATGGCGATATACCATAGACCACCTAATGTATAGAAGCCTAAATAGCTGATAGCTTCAGCAAGAGGATAGTGAATCTGCACATGGATCAACATCATCAGAATACACATAAGGCCTACGTTGGCGGCCCTGCTATTGAATACTGCAAACATAGCAAATATAAAGCAGGCTACGCCGATAAAAATCGCCAGTAGATAGACATTTTGATTAACTATATTGGTTAAAATAAAAGTTAACGTAGTCAAAATCGCACCCGCAATCATGCCTTTCCTTCTATGGCTAGGTGCTCCGGGCGTATCGGAGAGACCTACCAAGAGCGCTCCCAGGGAAACAATGGTTCCATTGGTAAATTGCCCGATGGTTGCAAAGATTAGGACAGGCACAATACATCCGATGGTAATTCGGAGTCCATCCGCAAAATATTGGCTATAGAAAAAACTTTTTATTTCTTGTGTCTGTTTCATAATGTATAGTACAAACTTAGATAAATTGCTTTTCATATTAAAAACAATTGTTCGGCTATGTTTGCCCTTTTTAGTACGGATGATAGCGAGATAGCTGTTGCGTTCCTGTCAGATCAGGGATGGTTCATTTTGTAGCGGGGCTTAACAGGATCAGGTTCTCAAGGTCTTCGTTGCTATACTGCATTGCATTAATGTGTTAAAAATGAAAATTTACTAAAATTTGTTAGTATGTTTATAATATTTCAATTGTTTTTTTGATTAATTTATATTTTTTTATTTGTTTAGCTATAATATTGTTATATTTGGAGCCATAGGGTTATTTCAGAGACATTACAAATTTTCAAGAGTCACCTAAACTCTCTTGACCACTTTCAAAGATTTAAATATGAAGCAAAGTAAAAATGAAGCCGTCTTTCAGGACGAGGTATTGACACGCTTTGAGCTTTTCAAAAGTTTGTTTTTAACATTGCCATTTCAACGTGTTAAAGATACAGGTACTTTATTACCATTTTTTGCAAAGCAATGTGAAAAGGGTGTGGATCAGCATTTAACTCCTGATGAGATCATAAAAAGTTTCTTCGATCAGCATGAAGAATTTTCTTCGGAAGAACAACGGATTGATTTGTTGTTTCGATTTGTTCAATATATAGAGCGTCAGGTTGTTTTATTTGATGCGATCGAAGACTCATCCTTTCAGATGGTGGGCCGTGGCGATGACGAAAATGTCTTGGGGGCATTAATAAAAAATGCCGAGGGCAGCGAAGATATGCGCCGTAAGATCGTGTCAAAATTGAAGGATTTTTCTGTACGTCTTGTGTTGACTGCACATCCTACGCAATTCTATCCGGGACCAGTATTGGGTATTATCAACGACCTGATCGATGCAATCAAGACCAATGATATCCATAGTATACATTTATTGCTACAGCAACTGGGTAAAACGCCTTTCATCAATAAAAATAAACCGACTCCAGTTGATGAGGCTGCGAGCTTAGCTTGGTTTTTGGAAAACGTATTTTATAAAGTAGCATCGGAAATTCAGTCTTTTATTGATGATGAATTGGACGTGGATACCGAAGAAGTCAAACAATTGATTGAACTGGGCTTTTGGCCTGGAGGTGACCGTGATGGTAATCCCAACGTAAGTGTTGATAGCACCAAGAAAGTTGCCGCATTGCTACGTACCATTTTGTTTAGATGTTACTATAGGGATTTTCGTATTGTTAGACGGCGCATCACATTTAGAGGTGTAGAGGAATATATGGAAAATCTCCAAACATTGTTCTACGAAAACAGTTTTAATCCGGTCGAACATCCAGCAGACGAAACTGATAATATTATCACAAATCTGAAAGCAATCAAAAATGTTTTGGAGGAATATCACAATGGACTTTTTGTAGAAATCGTTGATGACTTACTCCGCAAAGTGATGACTTTTGGTTGTTTCTTTACCACATTGGATATCAGACAAGACAGTCGGATATTACGTGAGGCTACCAATTATCTGATTCAGCACAATCAGGAAAAGACTGGAATGCCATTGGATTATCTGGAGCTCAGTGAAAATGATAAGCAAAAAGCATTAAAATTCAAAGAACTTGACTTAACGGTGGGAGAAGATGCAGATCCGTTGACGAAAGATACATCTGGTGTGATCAAATTGTTAAAGGAGATTCAACGTTCCGGTTCTGAGCGAGCTGCGCAACGCTTTATCATCAGCAATTGCCAACAGGCAAGTGATATTTTGGGACTGCGTCAGTTATTCTTGTGGTCTGGATGGAAGAAGGATGCTTTAACGATCGATTTTGTACCCTTGTTTGAGACCGTTGATGATTTGACGAGAGCAGCAGATGTGATGAAAACCTTGTATAGTAACAAGGAGTATAAAGCGCATTTGAAGCGTAGAGGAAACAAACAGACCATTATGTTGGGCTATTCAGATAGTACCAAAGACGGTGGATACTTGATGGCGAACTGGTCGATTTATCGTGCAAAAATCGAACTTACGGCGATATCTCGCGAGTACGATGTCGATTTGGTGTTTTTTGACGGTCGTGGTGGACCTCCGGCACGTGGCGGTGGTAAGACACAGCGTTTTTATGCATCGATGGGTAAAGAGATTGCCAACGATCATATTCAATTGACGATTCAAGGACAAACAATCAGTAGTCAGTATGGTTCTTTAGATACGGCTCGATTTAATATAGAGCAATTGTTGCACGCTGGAATTATTTCAGATTTGAAACAACGCGTAGGCGATACCTTAACCAAACATCAACAGGAGATCATTGATAAGCTGGCTGAGCTGAGCCATCATAAGTTTATGGATCTACGGACGAATGAATTGTTTTTACCTTATCTGGAAACGATGTCGCCATTGAAAGCGCTATCGTCGATCAATATTTCAAGTAGACCTGTAAAACGTAACTCAGGCCGTGAATTGCGATTGGAAGATTTGCGGGCGATTAGTTTTGTAACTTCATGGAGCCAGCTGAAACAAAATATTCCTGGATTTTATGGTGTCGGAACAGCATTGCAATGGGCTGAAAAAAATAACCTTTGGAAAGACGTGCAGCAATTGTATGTGTCATCTGGATTTTTCCAAACATTGATCGACAATTGTATGATGTCGATGACAAAGTCCAACTTTGATATTACAGCATACATGAAAGATGATCCTATTTATGGTGATTTTTGGAAAACTTTGTATGCCGAGTACCAAATAACAAAAGAATATCTGTTAAAGCTGAGCGGAACCTCAAAATTGATGGAAAACTATCCTGTGGATCGTGAGTCTATTTTAGCGCGCGAGGGAATTGTATTACCGTTATTGGTTATACAGCATTTTGCGATTCGTGCATTGAATTCGGATCAGCTGACTGATGCACAACGTGAAGATTATTCGAAATTAATAGCGCGTACAATCTTTGGCGTGGTGAATGCCGGAAGAAATGTTGCGTAATTTTTCTTTCTTTTCACGGATAGGGTTTCGGAGAACATATATTTTATCTACTTTTGTATAGTTAACAAAATTGATATGAAGATTAATAAGTTATTTATTGTTGCGGCTTGTGCGGGTACATTATTTGCATCTTGTGGTCAAACAGCTGCAGATAGACAGCGTCAATACTCTAATGCATCCTTAGCGGATGGTGATGCCTTTGCAATGATTAAATTCGTTGGCGAAAATGGAAACTACTTGGTAAATCTTGCTGATGTAGCTGCAAAACAATCTACCTCAGCAGAGGTGAAAAATGTAGCTGCAAAGATTAAAGAAGCTTACGCAACAGTGTTACCAGAATTGGACAATTTAGCAAAAGAACTGCATGTTGGCGATGCGCAACGTGGCGTGCCTGCATTTCAAGTTCCTGCTTCAATTGGTTCGGACAGTACAGCGGCATTCAATGATAAAGCATTTTTAGCGCTAGTGGTTGAAAAACAAGGTGAGATCAATACTAGATTGTCTCATGAAGAGCACAATACAAACAAGGATGTTATTCACCTTTCGGAGGAGTCTTTGAAAAAAGTGGAAGAGATCTACAAATTAGCTGGCGGTAAAGTTGAAGAACACCATCACTAAAAAATAAGATAAATAAAAGGAAAGGAGTATTCATTAAGATGAATATTCCTTTTTTTATGATTTTTTTGTTGACAATACTAGATTTTCTGCATGGAATTGTGATAGGTACTGAGTTTCGATAGGATGTGCTATCTGTATTCCGACTCAGTTGATTGCCAGCGAGATGATTTTGGTAGGAAATGAGTTTGTATTCCTGATAAAATGGGAATTTTAGTTATTGTACGACATATCAGTGTTGTGTACACAAGAATTCCCTGGAATATTCGTTTGTTATTTGTTAAATTAATGATAACTTAACATATATATAACACAGTTTTTAATAACTGTGTTTATTTTAGCGTAATTTAATGAAATCGTATATAAAGTGAGATACGCCGCAATAGATATAGGTTCCAATGCAGTCCGTCTTTTGATAGCTGACATTATTGGACAGAAAGACCAATATAATTTTAAGAAAAATACACTGTTACGTGTTCCACTTCGTTTGGGGGATGATGCGTTTATTCATCAGGAAATTTCACCTAGGAAAGCCGAGAGTTTGGTTAAAACGATGAAGGCCTTTCGGGAGTTGATGGATGTTTATAACGTGGAGGATTATATGGCCTGCGCGACTTCAGCCATGCGTGATGCACGAAATGGCGCTGATATTGTTGCGGAGGTCAAGAAAAACGGTATCAACATCGATATTATCGAAGGGGCAAAGGAGGCAGAGATCATTTACAATAGCCATTGGGATAATAAGATGGAAAAGGACAAAGTTTACCTTTACATTGATGTAGGTGGCGGTAGTACAGAATTATCGTTATTTGCCAATGGTGTTTTGGTTAATTCCAGATCCTTCAACTTGGGCACAATCCGTATCCTCGACAATCAGGACAAGGCAGAAACCTGGGATGAACTGAGGGAATGGGTACGTAGCAATACGCATATGTATAAGCAAGTGGTTGGTATTGGTACTGGCGGCAATATTAATAAGCTTGCGCGCCTTTCCAATGAAAAATTGGATAAACCATTATCCTATGCTAAATTAAAAGCCGTGTATGAGCATTTATCTTCATTTTCTTTGAAAGAACGCATTATCTTATTGGGTTTAAACGAAGATCGTGCCGATGTCATTATTCCTGCGAGTGAGATTTTTCTAACGATTATGAAGCATGGTCGTCTAAAACAAATCATTGTTCCAAGGGTTGGGCTTGTCGACGGTGTAATTAGAACCTTGATCAATAGGAATTTAGTAAAATAATGCTGTAAAAAGCGATTTTCGACTTGTAAAAGAGCGAAAAATCTTTATTTTTGTGATACCAAAGGTGAATATGAGCCCAGGTGGCGAAATTGGTAGACGCACCATCTTGAGGGGGTGGCGCTCGCATGGGCGTGGCAGTTCGAATCTGCTCCTGGGCACTTTAGCAGACAACTCTTTAAAATTAAGATTTGTCTGCTTTTTTTTTGGACGTAATTCGTTATTAATCAAATAGATATAGTGTAAGAAATGGTTGACCCTAGCAGTTCGAAAACTTGTTCCTGAAAACGTCAAATTTTCGGGATAAATCGAACTGATTAATTTACGTTTTTGCTCGATATTGCATTTCCTGTAAATAGAGGCCATATTTTTGAATTTACTGATACTTTCAGTTCGAAAAATGTCCATTGACCCTCTTGCATTTTTTAGAGTTTGTTGCCTCTCCTCAAGCTCGTTAATCTCACTTGTATATTTTAATTTTAATTCTTTGAAATCTTGAGGATCGATATCTCCTCTAATTAAAAGATCTCTCGCTTTAGATGTGTTATCCTCGAGGGACCTAATTCTTCGTTCAATTTCAACTTTTTCAGTTAAATTGCCTTTTGTTCTTTGCGTATACAGCTCTTGTAAAATCGTCGAGTATAATCCAATAACATCAGCTCTAGGCTCAAATTTTTCAAGCTCTTGCTCGAATTTTTGATGGACTATTTCTGTATTGAATCTTTGCCTACATTGAAGTTTGCAATGGTAATATGCATAATGTTGACTGTAACCTTTGGATTTACTTGCAGTCAATGGTTTTGAACATATAGGACATATGAGAAATCCTCTTAAGGGGTATTCTTCTCTTGTGACAATCTTTGTTCGGTACTTATTTCTTTTTCTCTTGTCTAAGATCTCCTGAACTTTGTTAAATGTATACTCAGAGATAATAGCCTCATGTTGGCCTTTCACCGTGTATTCTTCTTCACCTTCGTATTCAGGAACCACAATTCGTCCACAGTACACAGGATTTTTAATACACTTCCAAAAATAAGCTTTGCAGATATCCAAGCCTTTCTCTCGTACTTTAAGGTGAATTTGTTGCGTATTATAGACACCTTTAGCCAGTTCTTCAAATGCCCATTTCATGAGTGATGCATCGGGTTCTTTAAGCTCAATAGACTTTTTCCCATATTCATTTAGCCAGTTTCTATATCCTGCAGGAGCGGGGCCCATCCACCTTCCTTCTTTTCGCGCTCTTCTCATACCGTTTGTCGTATTTAACGCTCTGCGATCATTTTCTACCTCAGGAGCTGCTAAGTAGAATGCCAACATCATTTTGTTTTCAGGAACCGTTAAATCAAGCGGCTGCTCGATAGCTTGGGGTTCTACTCCTAAAGACCTTAACAAACTTATCATTTGATATGCATCGCCCGCATTTCGACTAAACCTATCCCACTTTGTAAATAACAGAATATTGGACTTACTTTTATTTTTCTTTAAGTCAAGAAGCATTTTCTTCCATTCTGGACGATCAAAAGTTTTTGCAGAATGATCTTCGAATATTACTTGACGGATTGTAATCCTATTTATTTCGCAGAATTTTTTTAAGCGTTCTTCTTGATCTCTTTGTGAATATCCTTTTTCTGCTTGTTCATCTGTACTAACTCGGATATATAAATTGGCAACATTCATATTAATTGGGTTTAATATCTAAGGTGAATTTACTAAAAAAAATGGTAAAATAATTGTATTTTTATCATTAAATGATTAATTATTAACCTTTAATATTCTGTATGTCAGCTCACTCCAAACTCAAAATGTCTCTTATTGTTGTATTTTCAAAAATTTTCGATTACGACACCAGAGAGCCAAAGGAAATTTTAGAACCTTATGGGAAAGCACTTACGCTGAAAATGATAGCAGTAATGAATTCTATTTTACAAAAAAAAATAATAGAAATTCAACGCCAAATTATCTATTGGTTCGGGACCGAAGGAAAAATGGGGGAGATAATAATTTCTAAAATTTTTCATGGTTATAGAGAGGAGATCGGTGGAGGTGCACGGCTTATATTAATAAACCATTATACAAATTTGAAAATGAATATATTGGCAATTAGCCTTCCTGAAGTGAAGCATAATATGGAAGTAAATTTTGATGAGTCACATTTAGATTTTTTTATTGCTTATATTAAAATGAATGAAATTTTCGCTGATAGGCAAGATAGTATTGGCAAAACAGTACCAGCGGAATATTCAGGAATATTGAGGGCTACTTGGTTATCTACGGCTTCACTTATCAGTAGTTATGATTTTAGTTATTTCAGTCTTGAGCAAGCAATTTATCAATTGATAAAGGTAAAACACTGTATGGATTTTCTCTGTTCATATAATAATAATTTATTTCAGCTTTATCTCGCTTCGAAGAAGATTACTAGTTTTCAAGACTATGCTACTAAAATATTCCCGCTATTAATGCTTTGCAATGGCGATGCAATTACGATAAATGGTAAAGATAAAGTGAGTCAAGATTTTCTGGAATTATATAACCATCAGAATGATATCGAGGAAAACAAAGAAAATATAGAAGAGTTTGATTTTTTACCTATTCGGAACAAACCTCTTTATTTAGTGTCAGAAAACGAATACGTCATTATCAATAGGGCTATGATATTTAATAAGGTTTATAATTCTATTTATTGGGATTGTAAATCAATTGTTAAATCAAATCCAGCATTAGGTATTTCTGAAAATCGTTTTCGAGCGGATTATACTACTCATTTTTCCGAAGGTTATCTTGTTTACAAATTGATGAAAAGAGCCTATGAGAATAAAAGTGTTTTAAATTTTTCTGGTGCTGAAATGAAAAAAAAAATGAAAAGTTCAGAACCCGATTACTATGTCCGGAATGGGAACAAAGTTTTTTTGGTGGAAGTTAAAGATAGTTTTATTTCTGGGGTTACCAAACAATCTTTTAACATCAATAGTATTCAAGAGGAAATAAAAAAGAAATACTATAGTACAGAGGGACCTGAAAAAGCAATCATGCAATTAATTACCAGGATCAAGTTAAGTTTAACAAAGAAGTTTATATTTGATCAAAATTATAAGCCGCAATCTTTAAGATTATATCCGATCCTAATTGTCTATGATATTAATCTAACGGTTCCTGGTATTGAAAGTTTAATGATTGAATGGTTCAAAATAGAACGGGATAAGCTTATAAATGAACTTAAGGAATTTGGGATTATCGGGTTTCAGATAAAAGATTTAGTAATTCTTCATATCGATGGCTTAATTGGCCTTACTGAATATATAAGAGCTGGAAAAGTGAAGTTGGAAATTTTGATCAACAACCATCTTTATCGGAGGAAGTTGCTATTGAAAATTGATAAAAAGACGTCTTTTAATGAGTTGAAATCTAGTGTTTTGGATAGTTACCTGTCGTTTAATCAGTATGTTATGGATTTTATCAGGTCAATTCCTTCTAAAGAGAGATTGATGTCTACTGAATTTAGAAATTTGGGAGATGATTAGATATTCGGATAACTGAACAATTTACTACAATCAGAAAAGATTGAATTCACATTCTTAAATTTGTCATCAAAATTTGATAATGCTGCGATTACTTTGTCTGATTAATTAGAGACTTAAAATAATCTTCAAGAGCATGTTTAGCGATGTCAGTTAAATGCTCCAGTACTAAAGATGCGTCTTCTTCGGATATTTCTATTTCTAACTTTTTAAAATATTCAATTACTGAGATTGTCGTAATTTTTTTAAGTTGATGCATAGGTCAGTGAACAATAGGTTTGGGAAAATAGGATAGATATTCAATATATCATCGATATGGATAAAAAAAGCTAAACAGGATTTTTAACCTTTTTTGATATCTAATTTTAAAGCCTTTTATTAAATTTACAGGTAGAAATATGGAAGAGACAATAGATACACTAGCACAAAGTAATATACCAGCACAATCATTTAGAATAACTTTTAAAGGCCAAGATTTTCAAATTAGAATTTTAGAGAAGGAATTACATAGGGGGATTTCTGAAATTTCTATTCTTCTTGATGGCATGGTTCAGAAACTAAAAAAAAATCAAGACAGATGGCATTTTGAAGGTTCAGAAAATGATATTGAGTTTGCGAATGACATAGGGCGGTCAATTTCTCTAAGATATCGTTTATAGTTTTAGTTTTCTATTTTTTTAGAAAACTAAAGTCAATATTTGCCACGACGTACCCCCTTTGATCTAAATCGTCATAAGAATCCGGATCTCTTTTAATTTTCTTGCGAAAATGTGTCCTATTCTAGATCTCGTGATGCTTTTTAGCCTCAAATTCCTTTTATTTCAATCTCTTTTATTAATTGTTAACGCTTTGGCCCTTTCTGCCAATATGGGTGCATGTCTTCGGGAAGAGTCAATTCAAGTCTGCTTGTTAGCGATACTGTAGCTAGACTCAGTATTTGGTTATTTGATAATATCATGTGGAATGCTTTAGGTACTTGTGATCGACCTTCATTCTTCAGGATTAAATAGACGTCCATGAAGGTCTTGAGATTTTTTTCAGTTAATAGTTGCTGTTCTTTTATGGTCTGGGACAACTCTCGAATCGATTTGAATACTAGCAGGGCATCTGTAAGATAAAGAGACTTTTCACCATCTTCGAAGCTGACTTCCATTATCTCATTGTCATAACTTGCGTAGGAAATTGTGCCGAGATGCCCCTGTTTCTGTGCAGGATCGATAGGTAATAGAGGGTGTATCAATACGTGTTTATCAATTAATTCTTTCATGTAAAATTGCATATTTATTGTGTAAACATTTGTATTACAGTGGTATATTTCGTAAATTGAGTTTAGGAACTAAACTCAATTTGATTATGGGAATGGTATTATATTTTTTATTTACATTGTTTGTCTCGTGCGGCACTTTATTTGTTGCGATGAATATGTCGGGAAGTAATTCCTTACTTCTTTGGTGTATTGGTATGGGTATTTGGATACCCTTTATTTTTGTTGTGGACCGCAGAGAAAAGGAATCGAGAAGGAGGAAGGAAAGAGAACGGATGCTTGATGAGTGGTTAAGGTCACAGACAAGAAACCGATATTAAGTTTTCAACCTGCTTTCTATTCACGAAAGTAGCTTCCGAATTGTTTTCAGCAAATAATCCAATTATTAGATCATTATCTGGATCTATTTCTATTGCTTTCTTCTTCTTTATATGGAATCATTCCATACCGAATATTTCTAACCAACGGTTTTACATACTGCTGCTCATCTAAACCTGCTGCTTTAATAATACTTTCTGGAATGTTGGTATTTAAGAGTTTATTCCCATCCGTTAACAAAGGAAGGACTTTTTCAGAGAGATCTTTTAACACTATTTCCGGTCCTTTTGGGTGAGCCAGTAGTTGTACCATTGGCAAGGGGTATATAAAACCGCGGAACGATTGATCTGGGATGCCTAAGACGAGACCATCTAACATGCGTTTATTCAATTTGGTATTGAACCGGTCTATTTCTTTTTTCTCCAGATAAAGATGAAGTAGATCATCAATATACTGCGCTAGATCCATATCCCATAAAAGATCATCCTGCAATTTGTCTTCAGTATTTCTTGGCGGCAGTTCTGCGCAATATTTTTCAGCTTCCTTAATGAGAACCTTTCCTTTCTCGTCTTTCGCCTGATAATAGGTAGCGCCTCCATGGCCATTATTTTTGGCGTAGCCTGCGTGTGTTCCATTGATATAAAGATTAGCGGTGAAGGCATGTGTTTCCTCACTAAGCTGCGCGCTGTGATGGATTTCTTTTAATTCTATTTTCATAATGACATCATTAACTTTTAAATGAAATATGATTAACGAGATCGTCCTATAAAATTCTGCCTCTCTATGGAGATGATCTCAATCTGGGAGGTATGGAACACAACGAATTCAGGATGGTCGTCTCCCAGGCTGGATATGATGCCATCATATCCAGCTTTCTCAAACATGAGATGACTGTCTTCACTGTTCAGACTGTCATATAGATCACCGATTTCACCCAGGCTTATTTCCCGGTTGAGTTTGCGAAGAGCTTTTTTTGCTTCAAGCTGGTCCCCTGTGAGGATTTCCCAAATGAGGGAGGCCTGATTTTCTAGAGAGAAGATGGAGTGAAGGCGTAAGTCTATGGGGTTCTTAATATCAAGGTACGCGGTGATCAGGATATCACCGAACAGTAATGCATTTTCTTTTTTGTCAGCAAAGAAAAAGCCATGTTTTGTATTGTCCCAGCCGGTATTGCTACCTTTAAATGTGGCATCAAATTTATCAAAGGTTGCATCTGTGCCATGGTAATAGGGCCGGGAATTATCGAACAGTTGAGAATCTGTTATTTTCATAAAAAATCATTATTAATGACAGTAGTAGGACCGGATACTACAGCTGAATAAATAGTAATAGGATGGAAGCGTCTGCTTTATCTTTTTGGGACTGGGACAGAAATATCTTCTTTTACAGGTTCCAGGTCTGGTTTTGAATCTTTAATTCTTGTTTGCTGCAATTGTTGTTTGCAATTGATCAGCGACCTGTAGAGTTCATCATTTTTTGTCAGGGCAAAAAAACGACCGCTATTTAATTCTTCCATCCGAAACCGTCCTTTTTTTAACAGTCCTGTTACCTTAAAGATGTTATCCTTGTAAGGAATCTCATCTCCAATAAAAAGTCCTATTTTTTTTAACTCAGGAATAGCCTGCTCAGGCTTGATCTCATTTGCATTTGACTGCTTGATTTCAAGCTTTCTTTCAAAAGTCAATAGGTAGTTTAATATTTTTTCAGCATCTGCGGCGGCAGCATGGATTTCAAAGGGATGATCAGTGAGGAGCTGGATCCAGCTTTTCACATAAGCGGCATGTTGTCCGGGGTCATGTCCTATCTTTAGCTCCTGACCAATGAGCATCGAAGCTATTTCTGCGCGCAGTTCCTCGCGCGCATAAGCTTCTGTACCGAACTTATTGAACAAAGATCTGTCGAGCCTGCTGTTATGGCCTGTCCAGTGCGCCAGTTCATGCAACAGGGTGCCGTAATAGAGGCCTGCGCCTGAAAACTGTTCCTTTAAGGGCATGGTTATCGAATCCGTATGCAGATTGTAGAATGCGCGGTTTCCCATGTTATGAAATAGCTTAGCTTCAGTGAGACTTACGAGTTCTTCTGCCCTTAGAATTGGATCCCAGTCCCGGGCAAGTGCTGTTTCTTTTGCCATTGGCGGGATACCATCGACCTGTTCCGCATTAAATACCCATGCTGCGGTAACAATGGCATGGTCAAGCGGGACAGAAATTTTGATGGGTTTTCCGTTTTCATCCAGTATTTTCTTGCCCTTATCATCCAATTTAGGAATTAGATCCTGGGTTTTTACATACTGGACGAGCCTCGCTTTTTCGCCTTTTCGGACCTGCCAGTCCATAGCTGCAGCCTGCTTGAAAGTCATCCATCTGGGGTCAGCCCTATCGGCTGAAAGCAGTGAAAATATGTTAATACCTTTATAACGCTTTCCGGTAATTGCATTATAAGGAAATTCTAATGTGGCAGAGCTGTCATTCCATGGCTTTTGCCATGGCGCTGTTCCTTTTTTAAGCCTTTCGATCAGATCGGCTGCGACCTGCTCATGGAGCGATTTTATTTTAGGGTTGGCCATCTTGATCCTCCTGTTGACTAGATTTATCAAATTCCTCCATGGGCCATTCATCGGCATAGTCGGTACCGTAAATGACCGCTTCTTCCAGCGAAAGTCCTATTTCTTTCCCTTGGGTATATAACTGGCGGAGTTTACCCATTAGTGTTTCAAAATGTTCTTCCATATTGTTCGTTATTCAGGATCGTCAGTATCCGGTATGGTCAATTGAACGGCGAGCTGCTGGCCTATGGGATAGTTTGCCACCAGCACCTCAGTTTTGGTTTTCTGGTTACCGGCTTTGGCATTGACGGAAATCTTTTGATTGATGGACCATTTCTGCCAGCCATATTTCTTTGTGAAGCGTTTTAAGATAGGCGAGGGGTAAGAGGAAAGCAGAAACTTCCCTTTGATACCACTTAGCAGATTAAGCAGGTCCTCATAGTCTTTCTCTGTGTAACCATCATAATGTCCAAGATCAGAATTAAAGTAAGGGGGATCGCAGTAGAAGAAGCTCTCTGGGGTATCCCTACTTGCGATGACGTATAATGCATCGGCACATTCCAGCTGACAGCGTTGGAGTCTCTGTGCAAAAGTGCGGGTAAAGCCGTGACGTTTGGTATTGATTTTTTTTGTTGTGGTGTTTTTTGACAGATCGAATCCCCAGGTACCATCTAGAATTCCTGCGAAAGACTGTGTGCTCAGTATCCAGACGGCCCAGGCTCTTTTGACCCGGTCAAACATATCGGGATTATTATAGATAAGGGAAGCTTTTCTGTGGAGATCACGGCTGTGCAGGCTCGTACTGATTTCCGCTTCCAGTGCTGAAAAATCTTCTTTGACAGTTCTATAAAAATTGATCAGTTCCCCATTGGTATCATTGATGACCTCTATTTCCGAGGGGCGCTTGGCAAAGAAAATTGCGGCCCCGCCGATAAATGGTTCGCAGTATAAGGTGTGCCTAGGGATGAGGGAAATGATGCGTGAGGCTAATTTCTGTTTACCGCCGTAGTAACTGATGGGCGTTCGTAATCTAATGGTGTGCATAGGATCGGAATATAGTGGGTCAGAGAATATTATCTATGGTGAAATCCAGCGGCACGTTATCCACCAGAAGTGTTACCCTGCATTTTAGGGCCGGTTTGCCCATACTACATACCTTAAAGCGCTGGCCGCTGAGATGGTAGTAAGGGGAAGACTGCTCTAGGTTTAGCGTAGCGAATCCGGATGCCCTGATCCTGTCTATGCGGTTGAATAGTTTCTTCATAGCTAGAAATTTAATGGTAGAGAACGCTCCTGACATAGGGTATTCTGAGTGGGGAATGGCATGGTGGTCAGCAGTTTTTATTAGCAGTGCCAAAACAGCTGCTGACCTTCATGCGCGGGTGTCAAAAGGTGTTCGGGAAGTACCCGGCGCAGAAAAGCACCCGGCGTTAGCGTGGTGCGATGCGCCGGGTACTTCCCGATCTCCTTGCAGACAAGGGATAATTAGCTTAAAAGCATCTTTTTTTGAAATCAGTTGTTTCAATTTTTTCGGTATGATGCCATATATGGGTTCTATTCTGCGGGTTTATCTTCCGCGTTTTCTGTCTGTCTGCTGATCAGGCTCCTGCTCCCAGGGCAGGGCGTGCTCCTGCTTGGCGTTATTTGTAATCACTTGTTCCTGCTTATCACTCTTAGCGTTAACCTGCTCCGGAAATATGGTCTCATGACGGATCTCATTCATATTCTTGTCGTAGATGTCCAATGTTTTCATCTGCGGGTTGGCCGCAATAGAAACAGGGATCGCTTTCTTTACGATCATAAGATCCGTGTGATAGTAGTTCCCTGCCCGCAATGTGCTGAGGACATTTTGTAATTTATCCGGGCTTTCGATGTCCTTGATGGGAAATTTAGCCAGCGTTTTCACCAGGTCATAGCCGTATTCGGGACGGAATACGCGCAGCGGATGATTTCCGTAAGCATCGGTTACATCCAGGTTGAGCTTAAGCCAGACAGGTGTCTTTTGGGACTGCGAATTGCCCTGCTGGGTTTCGCTTTTATTTGTCTTTAAGAATACTTCCTTTTCCAGGGCAAGACCGGATAAGAGTTTATAAGCCTCCAGGGCGGTTATGCGATGATCCCGGGCTAAATCAAATGTCTGCTCACGTACAATCGGATCATTTTTCTTTGTCAATGTGACCTTATAGTCATTGAGAAAATACATATCGCCGTCTTTGGAGCGGTTGAAATTGATCTTAAAGTTCAGATTTTCAGTTCGCTCTGACCCTAGATCTTTGCTTTCAGCAGGTCTCATCTGCGTTGTGATGCCCAGACTAAAGCTTGGCATTTCGCGACGTATCGCTGTTTCGAGTACTTCGTTGAGCTTGGTTCCAAATCCTAGATTTTCCAGCGTTTTCTTTAAATATTCAACATTGTTTTCGTTCATTTTTTTAAGATTTAAATTGTGACATCTGGTTTTACACTATTTTACTTTTGTGCTGCTGGCGAGCATAGCCATAAAGGACACGTAGCCTTTTGGCTTGATGGTCCGAAAGTTTGACCGCATGCCTGTAAGCGTCCGGAACCGGTGCAAAGAAAACCGGTCGGCAGGTGTCCTGAAATCAGAGCTGCGGTATTTAATATGGACTTCACCCTCGATCAGCAGGAAAGAAGCATCCCTATTTATTGCCCAGAGGGCAGTTTTGCAGTCGAACACGCGGCCAGATAGATCGTCATCGAATACAGCAATTATACGTGCGTTTGGGAACCGGTCACGGAGCGACTGTATTTGACCTGCGGAGGGTCTTAGCCCCAGTGCCGAAAAAACATTCGTCCCCGGATTATGGGTCCAGTGCGGATAGAACTGGCAGAAGCAGAGCAGATCGAGCGCCGTATGGAACAGGAAGTGCTGTCTTGCCATATAGGGTTCTACCACGCCGGCTGTTTCCGAAACGGTAACCTTATCAGGAACCAAGCAATCGATCCAAGTGGAGAAATAATCCAGCAGTTTTGGATCAATTTCCTTTAGCAATGGCATGTGTGTTTAACGGGAATTACCTTTCCCATAGGTCTGTTGCTGTTCATTTTCCTGTTTTGGGGTAGGGGCATGCGTGATTTGCTGCGCCCGTTGCATGTCCAACAGTGCCCGCTGATATCCTTCGGTGTAGGGATCCTTCTGTACGGTCTTGCTTCCGAAAAGATTTCGAAGCCCGCGCATCAATAGGTAGGAAATACCACCATCGAGGACGAGGGAATACAAGAGTGCCGTCCTGTTTGAAGTGACACCACTTCGGCTGCTTGCCCGGCGCTGCAGGCGGGTACCATCGGAGAGTTCCACAACTGAGCCATTGCGGTAGTGTTCTTTTTGAAGGTCGGAAAGCTGCTCTCCATTGATTTTTGCGGGTACCCTTACTTTTTCGGGGTCAGAGGAAATAAATTCCCGGGTCTCAGGGTCATATTCAATGATCCATGTTTTTTTCTTGCCATCTGCTGCCTGGTAGGTTTTCTGTACGTGGGTGAGCGTCCCCTGCTCAAGCTGGTCTGCTTCGACATCCAATAGCATCGGATGTTTCTTGATGTCCCGGTAAATGGGATGGAGCTGTACCGACATATGGCCATTCGCATCACGTTGCAGGGACAGCTTGGCATCCATTTTTTGGATATGAATGCCGTCGCCATGTATGTCATGAAGCGAGATGAGGTCCGTCCTGTGGCCGGCGAGTAGGGCGTCCATATCCTCTTTGGACAGATCCGGTTTACCGTTTTTCATCAGGCCGAGTTTCCTTAGGTCCGCCACCGGGATATCAGTTTCTAAAAATGGATTTTCCATAGAAATTTAATTAATGTTTGTTGTTGAGTTTGTCAATAATCCCTGTAAGAATTTCCAGGGATCAATGTATGTTTCTTTGCTACGGATACTGAGATGAAGGTGTTCTCCTGTGCTGCGGCCTGTAGATCCCGTAATTGCAATAGGAAATCCTGCCGGAAGAAGCTGTCCGTTTTTCACGGCTATACGGGAGAGATGTCCATAAATGCTGCAAATAAAACCATGGTCAATGCAGATAAATTTTCCCAGGTTTTTATGATACCCGGTAGATTGAACTCTGCCGGACATGATCGCACGGACAACCTGGGAACGGGCGGGGAGGTCTACACCGTTATGAAAGTGCTGTTTCCCTGTCAGGGGGTGCCTCCGCCATCCGAAAGTCGAAGAGATTTTATAGCCAGCCAGCGGCATGAAAACCTCAGGTTCCCATGGTGCGGCTTCCACCTTAGCCTGTCTTGCAGGCATTAATGGAGCCGAAATGTTTGCGGATGTCAGAACAGTATCAATAGTGGTATACAGTGAGATCTGTTTGGGCGGCCGCTGCTGCGCCAGTACGCTGCCAACAGATATTAGGATGATGACTACTGGGACAATCCACCTTATTTTCATGGAAGCTCTTTTTAACTTGCTTCTCAATATCATGTTTCCATATCTTTTAGGTTAACGGCTTTACCCTGAAATGATGGACGGGGCGGAGTGGAGGGCTTGAATTTTTCCACTACCTGACCGACCTCTTCACTGATCCTGTAGAAGTTCTGCAAAAGAATTTCATCTTTATGGTCTCCAAAGTCATAAAACACCGGAAGTTCGGGATAGGATTCTTCTTCCTTGCGGATATCCTGGAGATCAAGGTCGATGCGGCAATTAACAGCAGTCGTTTCAAATTGCCCCGTGTATCTGTCTACGGCATCCGATGCCAGCAGGCCTACCATTTCACCAGCCCTTAAAGAGGCAATCTTTCCTGCTGGTATCAGGGGTTCAAGTTTTTCATTCAGCGAAACGGAGGTTTTTGACCTATCGATAGAAAGGCTTTCGCCCATCTGCTTCACTTTTCCAAACAGGCGTTCCATCCATTCAAGCCCATCCTTATCACGGATGGAACCGCTGAGGATATTTCCGACGATGGAGGTGATCGTGTCTGCTGTCTCCTTGCCATATTGCTGCCTGAACATGGTCAGCCCCTGAACCCCCAAAATGGCCGAAACGCGGTTACTTCTGGCCTGGGAAATGATATCCTGTACTTTATAAAGGTAAAGGGTTGGAGCCTCATCCACCACTAGGCCTACGGGAATATTGCCCCGGGTGTTGATCAGCTTTGTAATGCGGTTGATGACCACGGAATAGGATGCGGAGTTTGTGCTCTGGGTATTGGGGTTACTTGCCAAAATGAGCATTGACGGCGCATCGGGGTTGCTGATTTTAAGGTCAAAATCGTCACCTGAGAATACCCAGAAGGTTTCTTTGGTTGCCAGACGGCTGATAAAGATCTTTAGGGTACCGACCTGCCCTTCGAGCTGATCAAAAGCCCGGGCTTTAAATGCTGTCATAAAAGGCGAAAGCAGTGATTCAAGTTCCCTGTTGCTGAAGAGTACCGTGAATATTTCTTCATAAGAACGGTTAAGAAAAGCAAGCACATGGGGAAAGCTGGAGTACCTGCCATCCTCATGTTTACTGAAAAAATAAATACAGGCGGCCAGAAAATTTACTGCGGACTGCGTGAAGAACTGATCACTGCCGGAAGCTTTATCCCCTTTTTTCATCGCCTCAACGAGTGCTTCAGCGGTTTCGGAGGCTTCTGCCAGCGTCTGAAGATAATCGCTGCGCCATGGGTTGATGCGCCTGCTTTTTTCAGGCTCGGTCAGGTTAACGACATGGAATTTGTAACCTTTGAGTTTACCCTGTTGTTTGCCTAGCAGGTAATGGTAATAAGTGACCTGACCAAGGTCGGGGAACTTGAAATCAAATACGCAGAGTGTCCACTCCAGTGCCACCAGCTGACGGATGATGGGCATGAAAATCGAAAAGCTCTTGCCCGATCCGGGGGTACCGATCACCAGGCAGCCCCTAAATAGATTTTCGATGACGATGAACCCTTTGCGTACTTTTTTCTTAAAGTAGAAAAGCATGGGGATGTTGACCGCATATGGTGTGATTTTAGGTTTTGTGGGCTGCATAAATGATTCCTCTTCCACATTCCATCGGTCCTTGCCGAGTTTGGAGCTGATAATTTTGGAGACGTTGTCCAGCGCGATATGTAGCAGCAGTGTACTTACAATGCTAGAAACGATATAACCGAGGTCATACCAGCTGGTGTAGGGAAGAGGGAAAATACCCTGCTTCCCGTAACACCAAAGGCAGAGCGGAAGAAATAAAATTCCAGCAACAAGCGGATAGACAATCGCATTTTTTGGATTGAGGTCTTTTTCTTTTCTACTGAGCGTACCGATAGAAACCAGGCAGATCAGGATCAGGGTGAAGAGCTTGCTGTTGAGCGGATCGTGGTAAATAACGATCCGTGCCATCCGCTCAAGAAAGTGAGAAAAGCCATAGCGTTCACTGAGCGGATGGCCGATGATCTTCTCTGCGTAAATGAACATCAAAATATCAATGCCTACGGAGAGATAAATGCCGAATTGTAGGAAACGGTGTGTTGCCTGCTGTTCTTTGGATTCTTCCATAAGTTGTTTTGTATTAAGAAAGCAACCCTAATGGGAGCAAATAGATTTTACTTAAATGGTTGGTGAACGAAGGCTTAAGAATTGCCGGCCAATAGGTGTGATTAAATTCCCATACCCGGACGCTGCTGCCTGTCGAGCCGTTCGATCTGATAATCGATCCAATCCTGCACGCTGAACACGATTGCTTTTGAAATCTTGTCGTGTGTCATGGCCCAGTCGAGCGCTTCCTGTTGCAATGATGCTTTACCGGTGGTATGCAACTGGTACATTTCCAGGATGTCAACCACTTCTGAGGGATCCATATCCAGTTCATAAATGTCTTTGCGCAGTTTTTCCATGAGGACTTCGGGTGGGACAAGCATCAGAAGCGCATCGTTTGTATAAAGTCCGAGCATCTGATTTTGAAACAGGACGTAGGAAGACCAGTCTTCGTAAAGAACATGATTGATCGCTCCAAAACGGCCCTGCATATGTATGGGATCACTGGTCAGTTCAGGGTGGATCATGACCGTGGTACCAACTAAGTTTTCCATCTGATTCTATTTTACTTAGGTTTATAATGTCCGTATATCAATGCCCCGTTAGCTTATTTAGAAGCTGTCAGCCTCCAAAATATCACGGTATCTGATCTTTAGGGTTACAGTCCGTCCGGAGATCTGTTTCTCTGAAAGTTCCACACTGAGGATCTTGCTGGCTGGAAAGGTTGCCTTTTTTAGTACATATATATTCCGGTAGGATCGTTTGAAGGAACCGGTTGGATAGAGTTGCCATATTGGTCTGATCTCAACGGACTGCACATTGGTGGCCTTGGTAATCTTTTTGTCCTCGATTTTGAAGCGCAGTTCATCGATATCATAAGCAAGGTTGGTGCTATTGTGATAGGTGATGTCCAGCAGCACTAGGTCACCCAGGGTATAAACATGGTTCAGTTCTGCCCTTATACCATACTGTTTCGCTTTTCGTACAGCAGCAGGATTGCGCATGGCCAGCAGGCTCAGCGCGTGGCTGCGCAGCTCGGGAGTACTGATTTCAACAGGCAGATGGAGCGGACGGATATGCTGGGGCAGGATATCATAACTTGCGGCAAGTTTATTGCCGCGGGTGGCAGTCGCCGATAGAAGTTGATATTGGGCGATAAAAGTCTGACCGATCACGGTGACGACGCCCAGGTTGTCTGCTCCTGAAGAAAGATTGCCCGTAGAATCGGGCACCCATTTTAGCCTGAGGACATTTTCTTCGGGCAGGTCCCCGGCAATGGCGTGGGAGGATATGTCTACGTAACGGATCGGTTCGGGAGATATAATATGCAGTGAGCTCGTGCTGTCCATGGTAATCTCGGGAAGCTGGGCACGATAGGTTCCGGCATCCTGTTGTGCAATGAGGTTGAGCCCCGCTAACAATAGCGACAGGAAAAAAATCAATTTCTTCATTTAATGTGTTGTTAATAGGTTTTGTTATTATTCTTTAGTTGCTGGCGATCGATCAGGTAGATCAATGTATTGTATTTGATTTTTACCTTATTCTGACGAACCATCTTATTGATCGCGGTGCTTGTTGATTGAAACATTTTTTGCACCAAGCTCATCACCAGCTGACTGTTGTTCTCGGCTACCTGTTGCAGGTTAATCCCCTGGCTGGCATTGCCGCCCAGTTCTTTTGCAAATTCCCGAAATGCCGATGCCGGTACATACAGTCCGGGAAGACCATCATGGTCATAGACATCGAGCTGTACCGGGAGGATGTGCTGTCCTTTCATGATGGACGATATGGAAAGATTTACGCGCTGTCCTGAAAAGCCTGTTATCAGCGCATAGATATAAGTCCCTTTTTTGATGAGAAATTTTCCCGCCATCATATCTTCCAAAAGTCGGATCCTTAAGCGGGAACCGGCATATCCTTTGATGTCCTGATCGATCATGGCGGTGATAAAGGTCTCATCCTTCTCGGGGGTTACCGTATTAAATATAGCGGCGACGGAAGATGCTTTATTTACGGAAAGGGGAGCTTGCAGTTGCTGCTGCTTTTCTAGCTGCTGTGATTTTTTGATGCGTTGCTGCTCCTGCTTATATTCAGGATCGTTTGCCTTGCCCATACTGTCCACCAGTTCCATCTGTTTTCTAAATAGCTCCATGGGATCGGGCTGGGAAAATTGGGTCTGTGGAGCAGAGCGCTGAACGGGCTGCCTTGCGGCGGCAAGTGCATCTGCCAGTGCCCTGTCCTGCTCGTCCGATGAGCTACGTGCCTGTGGCCGTCGGCCTGAAGCAGAGAAAGATCGGGGAGCAGCCCCGCCATAGCGACCTTTGAGCTCCCGGTCTATGGAGTCAAGCATTTTCTTCTCCCTGTCGTTATAGGGATTGACGAGCGGCTGTGATGCCGATTCTTCCTCGAGCAGATGTCCTATGGCGGTATAACCATCGGCCTGTTTATATTGGTTTCGGTAAGCTTCCAGCTTATCAGAAAGGCTCCGGTTAAGAACCTGCTCGGATACGTTCGCTAATCCGGTCTGTAAGGAGTCCTTTCCTGCCTGTGCCGGTTGAGGTTTGCCGAAGCTGCTTTTATAGGCATAATAAAATATGCAGAGAAATGGGATGAAGATAAGAGGCAGCACGTAACGCGGTTTTCTAAAATCTATTTTCATGGGGTATTATTTTGGTGATAGATGGTTTTCTGGAGCTGCTCAAAACGTTTGAGCGCATCTGTGAGCCGGATGCTGTCCGAAGTATCCAGGCTTTCTTTAGCAATTATTGTAGCGATAGTATCCTGGATCGCTGTGACCTGCTGCAAGGCATCATAGGCCCCCAAAACACCTGGGAGTCCGCTGAGTGTACCGCTTGCAGGTGCTTTAGGAAAAACAGGTATGCGATGTGTTGCACTTTTACGCATAACGGTAAAAGCAAGAATTCCTGAGGCAAGCAAGCAGATCAGCATGCCGCTGAGAAAATATAGGGGATAGCGCTGCAGAAAGCCACGTACAAAATTTCGGGCCTGCTGTAATTTCTGCTGCAAAAAAAATATGTGGTCGGCAGAAGACCGGGGATTAAAAGGTGTTTTTTTGGACATTTTGCAGATCTTTATTTTCGAGTGTTTTCCATCTTGTGATCAGTACCGCGTGCGGATTGTTCTCTGAGCGTAATTCAAGATCGCTGAGATAACCTTCGGTAATCAGGGAACGGGTGATGGCAGAGCTGCGACGGTCAATCTTCTGCGTGCCGTAGTAGCGGAAATAACGCTTGGGCATATCCAGGTAGATGCTATCTGTCCGTAGCGTCAGCACCGCGCTTGAAGAGAGGATGGAGCTGAAAAAACCTTTCTCCTTCAAATTGTTGTATTGCAGGGCTCCGCTTTCATCGATGAGGTACATGGCCTGCTTCATCTGGTATTCGATAAACCTGTCGTCAGGCGTCAGGGAGAAAAATAGGCTATGGAAACGTGCGATATGGGAACGGTACTCGGCCTCACGGTTCATCTGCACATCTGTCTGTCTTGCGGAGAGGGGTATGTTTGCAGCATCCATGATATAAATACTTTTGCGGGCACTTGCCACCTGACGATAAGCAAAAAAGGAGACCGACAGCACCATCAGTACCGCTGCAATAAGACAGCCGGCCGATAGAACGGTTGCCAGGCGGACTTTGGATTCTATATTCTTTATGATCATTTTGTATTGTTCTATTTTAGTTTCATCAATAGCGCCATTGCCTTGCGGGACATGCTTGAAGCGCCCCTTCCCATGGTAGAGGCCGCGGAGGATATGCCACTGGTGGAAATAACCCAGGTGGAGATACTGGGAACGGTGAGCATGGTCAGCGCGCCGATAACGAACGTAGCGATAACCATTCCGAATGAAAATACCCCGAAGGTCATGTATGTCGCAAGTTTCCCTAGATCGGGCCCTGATGTTCCCAGCAGCGCCTGATAGCGGGTGATTTCTGCCTCCAGGGCATAATGTTGAAAGAGGGAAGCGATATACATCACCAGATAGGCAATACCCGAATACAGATTGACGGCAACAAAACGAGCGATCCATGTCGAAAAAGAATCACGGAATGCAGGCAGGATACTGGATGCTACTGAAAAGGGACCGAGTATGATCAGAATGGTGGAGAATATAATCTGAATGATAAAGATAACATACACCGATATTCGCAGCAGCCAGATAGCCAGTGTTTCAAATATCGAAGTGACCAATAAGACCAGATTGGCCTGGAGGCGGTTGCGCATTTCGACAATCGGGTTCCAGACTTCCGCAAAACCTTCTTTTACGGTAGATTTGACCGAATCCCATGCTCTTCTGTACCAGACGTCGGCTTCCGTTTTTGCTGTTTCGGTCTGCGCCTGAACAGTAAAAAGCTGGTCAGAGAGATCGACCATCAATTTGGCGCGCTGGACACGCAGGTCATTTACTTCGGTCTGGCTCCCATCGAACATCGCTTCCGTCTTACTGGCGATGATATCAGTCGGATAAGCTATAACGCGCGTAAAAGTTGGCCACCAGAGGATTACCATGGCGAGGCCAAAAGGCCTTAAAAGGGGCATAATTTCGAGCTGCTTATCGCCGGCCATCATTTCATAGATCTTTATACTGAAGAAAATAAGCATAAAAATAGCGCAGAGTGCCTGTGCATCAGCGATGAAAGCATCGTAATGCGTCCAGATGGTTTCCTTCATCTGTTTGAGAAAGTGCATCATGCCCGATTCATAGACACCGTCACCCTGAAGGAAGTTGAAGGTATCTTTAAAGGAGTCCGGCACAGAAACGGGCTGTCCCTGTGCCAGGAAATTTGAGGTGAGCGTTGTTATCAGGTTCATGGGGTTTAATTTTAGAGTTTGGACTTTTGGAGTACATCATCCGCGATCTGGAAGTCTGTCCGCCCGAGGGGAAGTACGATAGGATGGCCTGACTGCTTAGCTTCTGCGTTTGTGCGGGTCAGGGATAGGAACAGTTTAGCGCGCTGCTTTTTTGCGTCCCATGCAGCATAGAGTTTCCGGTATTCCCCCAGCATCCGGTGGTAGGCGATGATGCGCGACCCGCGGTCCAGGTTTGTTGTCCTGGCAATTTCAAGGCGTTCAGCAAGGGCAGAACTTTCTTCCAGGTACCAGTCCAGCGTGCCGGTGCGTATCAGGTAATCTTTCACCGGTTGTTCCGTTCCTGAAAGCGCCAAGTCGGAAGAGATCTGGAATAAAGGCTGAAACTCTTTGCTGTAATAGAGCTGCCATAAGGGATCTGCCTGGGACAGCGCTCCTGCATAATTGACCATTTCAGTCAGGGCGGTATTGCGCAGCGTATCGGCATGTTTTTTATATTCCTCTTCGGTATGCTGCATGGCCGCGACAAGGAGTAAACGCTGGGTCTGGGCGCCAGAGCTGCTCAGGGGGCGGAGATCGTTTTTGGGGTAGTTGGGGTGCCATGCCCAGGTCAGCCAGTAATTGGGGTTGAGGCCAAGAAAACCTTTGGTCGGGGTAAACTTTTTTTTGTCCCACTGTTTGAAAACCATGCGTTCCTGTTGGTTTACGATGTGCTGGTCTGTCAGCCGGCGGGCGTTCTGCGCCACCCCCGGGGCCAGTGAAAGCAGGGCCATGCCAGCGAAAAGGATAAGCTTTATTTTCATAGGTCATTCTTTTATGATCTTGATTTTATAGATGATGTCATCAGCCAGGCGTGTATCCCGGTTAACAAATCCTTGATAAGGGTTTAGCATTCGTAGCATGCCGAGTATTTTAGCCCTTTCCATCGACCTGTGCATACTAAAGGCGAGGGCGCGCATAACCCGCAGCTCAAGTACGACCTTACGGAGAAGGGCATCGCGTTTTTCATAATCCATCAGTATGTCGCTGCCTTCCTTTAAGATAAAGTCAGATACTTCCATCGCCAGGCTGACCCCGCGACTTTTCATATGGGCAGCGACATCTTCTGCGAAAAGCAAAAGGTGGGGAGAACCTTTTGCAGTTTGGATCATCAGCTCGCACTCCCGGATGATCTCGCTTGCCATACCGCCGATCTGACCAGCGGTGAGACCCGTGCGCAGGATACCATTGACCTCAGCCAATGAGCGGTAGATCATATCCTGCACAAGTATGACCGAGGTTATGTTGATCTTGATGTCATCGAGTTTTTGATTTATTTTACCCAGATAGCTGTTATGTGTGGTTTCTGCTGCATACCGTACGGCTGCATTTTCATTGATAATAGCAAGATGCCTGCTATCACTGATAACGGTGGCGCCCTGACCATAGACTGCCGTGGTCATCAGAACCAGCCAGAAGGGCAGGAGAATGGATGTTCTTATTTTCATTGCCTGATCTGTTTGAGTTTTGCCAGAATGTCATTGATCAATTCCCGGTCCCGGTTGACAAAGCCTCCGAAGGGATTCATGGAAGCAATCATTTTTTTTCTTTTCGAATACTGCATATTGACTGCCAGTGCCCGGGATGTCCCTGCTATGCGCTGGAGTTCGGTGAGCACGTGTTCAAAGAGCATTTTGCGGTCGCTCGCTTTCATCTGGTTTAAATCCCCCAGGCTAATGGCGAGGGCATAAAGGTATCTGCTGAGCATGTAGGCCCGGTCAGCTAAATCAGCTTCCGTCGCATAGGCCATGGCGATGAGCAGGGCATCATCTGCTGCAAGCTGGACGATTTTGCGCTGGTTTTCGGTGATTTCTGAAATCAGGGGGGCGGCCTGTATTCCGATCTTGGTAGCGTCAATGGCAAACCCGAGCAGCTGAAAACGCTGTTGCAAAGTGCGGTACTTTTGTTTTAAAGCATCCATTTTTGAGCGGTTGACCTCTTCGTTTGCCGAGGCCTCGGCCTGTTTATCGCGGGCCGTTGACTGCCGCTCATGTTCATCTTTGCTATGCTCTACCAATTGATGCAGCAGTTCAACGTTCAGCTGTGCATGGCTTTTTTGGGAAATGAAGAGGAAGGATAGGGCAAAGACGAGTATTGCTTTCATGGCTTGAGGTATTTAGCATTGCGGACGATATCATCGGCAATGCGTTTATCAATATTGATAAATCCTGCATAAGGGTTGAGCGAATTTAGGATTCCGCGCTGCTTTGCCCAGTACATCGTGCGGTACATGCCGTAAGCAACTCCGCGCAGGATGGTGAGTTCCGTAACGATCCGGTTGAGCAGCTTGGCACGTTCGCCGGAATCCATTAGGTTCCCTTTCCCACCATGCATGATGAACGCACTGACTTCTGTTGCGAGCGCCGTTGCCCGGGTTTTAAACTCCCTTGCGCCCTGCTCAGCAAAAAGCAGCAGTACGGGATTTGTTCCGGCAATGCCCAGTGCCCTGTTGACATCGTGCACGATGTCAGCGCTGATGTCGGCAATATCCTTGACCGCCAGCAGATTTCGCATGACGGCAGATACTTCACTTAGCCCTTTGTATATTTTATCCTGCAGATCATTAACAATGACGAGCTGTCCGGTTACAGCAAGCTGACCGCGCTGGATCAGGGTGAGGTTATTGTTTGTGGTATTCAGCTGCCCATTTATGACCGCAGCATGCGCAGCTGTTGCGGCTGCTACGGCAGGATCTACATAGATCTGCGCCTGCAAATGGTACCCTAGTAGGAGGAATAGCAGAATTAGATATAATTTTCCCATGATATAAAGATGTTAAGGTTAATACCCCTGTTAAGCTGGCAGTGGTCTGCCGATCTGATTGATCTTGGATACAAATGCGCCCAACTGGAGTCCGCTGGCTTTCATATCGCTTACAAAAGCTTTCAGTCCCTGCTGATAATTGCCATGCTGGCCTACATAGATCTGTACCGCATTTTTTTCAGGTTTTTCGGTGGTGTAGCAGTAGGATAAGAACCCGGCGCCTTGCCATATTGACTATGGTAGGTTTCCAAGAACTCTCCCCCGAACCGT
>NZ_MKWH01000070.1:0-1321 GCF_001899705.1 Sphingobacterium sp. 40-24
TCCGATGTTTTCCTGTATATGTTCTGCGTGTTCCTTTACATCTGCTATGATTTCATCGTACTTGGAATTTTGCTCGGCAGTAAAATTCCCGGTATTTATATTTGGTATAGCTTCTAAAATTCCTTTGGAAGCAAGTGCGGCTTCCTTGTCGTCATCGGAAGATAGGGCTAAGGCAAGATGTTGATAATGTGAAAAGAGTTCTGCAAAATTGTCTTTTTTAGCAGCTTGGTTTTCCTGTTGGGATGCTGGTGTAGCTGAAACATTGGCCGGATCGTCCTGTTTTGCCTGTTCCGATTTATTTCCCGTGTTCTGATTACATGCTGCCATAAAAAGAGTGAATAAAGCCATCAGGCCTGAGATATATCTATTTTTCATTGTATGATAATTTTGAATGTTTTAAATTGATTTGACTAAGCAATATGTCGTATCAGATACGGCAATGCTGTATCTGTGCGGGTTGGTCCGGTAAAATTCTTTGTAGGTTGATGGCCGTACGCCATCTCTGTTCTGTTAAAACAATGACGGACAGCAATACTTTAGAAACACATTTCTAAAGTATATTAAACGCCAAGAAAGCAGTAGCTAAACATTTACGAAACTAAAAAGCTATGCACCACTACCGGAAAAGTAATTGGAAGGTATAGCGTGTAGATACGACAGGTCACACCATTGGCTATACAGGGTGGTTTTTAGCTTATTTTAGGCGGTAGCCAGATAGAGGAATAGCCTGAAGAATAGTAGGCTTCTTTGAATCCGAATTTTTGCTTTTTTGCATCTGCAAAATAGCTTTTTGTTTTGATCTCAAGGAATATAGGAAGCCCCATTGAAGAATAGGACGTACTGTTGCAGGATTTGTCGTTGCAATTACCGCTGCAATGTCCGTTTTCCTTCTTGCTTTTTTTGCAGGATTTGGTCTTGCAGCAATCTTTCTCTTTATTATCTTTAGATTTCTCTTTATGACAGGACTTCTGTTCTGTTTTAGCAGAATGTTTGGAGCATGCAAAACTTTGGCTGGGCATCATAAAGAAGCCCAAACAGAACAACGTAATAATCCCGATATGTATGCTCACATTTTTCAACTCGGCAAAGTTAGAAATAAAATTATTCACTTACAAAAGTTTATCCATTTATTTATCATTTTTGAAGATTGTGGAATGAATATTTGCCAAAATATTATTTAATAATTTGCATTGGTAATAAAAAACGAATGCCCCTGTCTAAAAGATTTACATCCTTTAACAGTGGGCATTCTATATTTAGAGGATTGTTAACGCTTACAAAGCCTCTATTTTAAATCCTGCTTTTTTCACGGTCTCGATCA
>NZ_MKWH01000071.1:0-34988 GCF_001899705.1 Sphingobacterium sp. 40-24
TATTACGGTTCGAATAGTGCCAGTCATTTTGGTCGGATGATGCCACTTATTTCGGTTCAATTTGTGCCAATTTAGTTTGAAATAGCATAGTTTGTTTACGGTTCGTTTTGTGCCAGCTTAATGTTGGATTATCAGAGCTGCCATATCACCGGAATATTACGGTTCGTTTTGTGCCACTTTAAAAGATCAAGCAATTACCTTATCGCTGTATTTAGAAAAAGCGATATGGCCAACACACTTGATCCGATGGACTTAAAACAGATCATTACTTTACACCTTGACGGTATCAGCAACCGCAGGATAGCCTCGATCCTTGGGATCTCCCGCAATACGGTGAATACGTATATGCAACTTTTTTCGGCAAGCGATCATCCCCTCGGGGAACTACTTGAGCTGGATGCGGCAGCATTATCCGAACTCTTTACCTCGCATACGACGGTCGATACCGTGCGTCATAATGAGCTGATGCTATATCTTGAACAGGCCAACCAGTCCCGTACCCACCCCGGATTCACCTTTCAGCACCATTATCAGCAGTATTTTGGTCAGGCCCGGGATCCGTACAGTTACACCCAGTTTCTGGAGCACTACCGACGCAAATATCCCAGGGAAAAGGGTTCTATGAAACTCGATCATGTTGCCGGTGAAGAAATGTACATTGATTTTGCGGGAAAGAAACTGCACCTGGTAAACAGGGAAACTGGAGAGCTTATCCCTGTAGAAGTCTTTGTATCCGTCCTTCCCTGTAGCCAGTACACCTACGTGCGTGCCTGTATGAGCCAGAAAAGAGCCGATTTCATAGATTGCTGCACCCATGCACTGAGCTTCTATGGCGGTGCCCCCAAGGCCATTGTATCGGACAACCTCCGTTCTGCCGTCAACCGTGCCAGTAAGTACGAAGCGGATATAAACCGTAGCTTCAAGGACTTTGCACGACATTACAACTGCGTGATCAATCCCACCCGGGGATATTCACCCCAGGACAAAGCACTGGTAGAAAATGCTGTGCACCTTGTATACCAGCGCATCTACTATCCGCTGCGGGAGATGACCTTCTTTTCCCTTGAAGATCTCAACAGGGAGATCTCTAGGCTGTTGGAGCGTTACAACAATCTGCTGTTCCAGCGTAAGGAGTCAAGCCGTACCGAGCTTTTCCAGTGTGTTGAACGGCAGTACCTTAAACCTCTGCCCACGGTGCCCTACGAGCTCAAGGACTATAAAAGGGCTAAAGTTCAGAAGATGGGCTATGTCTACTTCTCGCCCGATAAAAGCTATTACAGTGTTCCCTTCCGCTATATCGGAAAAGAGACCCAGATCCACTATACGAACAGTCTGGTTGAGGTCTTCCATAACCAGCAAAGAATCGCCATACATCAGCGCAACCTGTCCAAAGGGAGCTATGTCACCAATACCGACCATCTGAGCAGTACCCATAAGTTCTATTCGGACTGGAATCCGGAATTCTTCAGGAAAAAGGCTGCAGTACACGGTGAGCACGTACTGCGCTGTGTGGAGTTTATCCTTACCGCGCAGGATTACCCCGAGATAGGCTACAAAAGGGCTCTGGGAGTCATTCAGTTACACCGGCCCTACGGTTCCGAGCGACTCGACGCAGCCTGTAAAAGAGCACTGCAAACAGATGCCTGCTCCTATATGCGTATCAAGAATATGCTACAGAACAATATGGACAGGGTACCGCTATCCGATCAGGTCACAGAATCTTGTAAAACCCATATCCCTGCGCATGGTAACATACGCGGAGCTTCCGCCTACAAATAAATAAACCATCTAAAAAAAGAAAAATGAACAATCAGACAATCGAGAAACTACGGAGCATGCGCCTTGGTGCCATGGCCAGACTGCACCAGGACTACGTCGAACAGAACAGATTTGAAGGGATCACCTGCGATGAATACCTTGCCCTGCTGACCGACCACCAATGGGAAGAGCGTGAGAACGGAAAAATTGAACGGCTGTTGAAACTTGCCGCATTCAGGCAGGATGCCAGCATGGCCGATATCCGGTACGCTCCCGAGAGAAACCTGGACAGGAATATGTTTACCAGATTATCTACACTGGATTTCATCCAGCGAAAGGAAAACCTCATCATCTGCGGAGCCTCGGGAACTGGAAAAAGCTACCTGTCACAGGCACTTGGGCACCAGGCATGTATGTCGGGAATGAAAACCCTATACGCAGTCACGGCAAGGCTCTTTAAAAGACTTAAGCTCTGTAAAGTAGACGGAACCTACATCAAAGAGATCGAAAAACTCGGAAAAATAGAACTGTTGATACTTGATGACTTTGGTCTACAGGCCTTTGATACTCAGGATAGGGAGACTCTTATGGATATCATCGACGACCGTCACGCTAAAAAATCCACCATCATCTCCTCACAGATACCCGTATCTGCATGGTACGATATTATCGGTGGTGAAGGTACTATTGCTGATGCAATATTAGACAGGATAATAAACTCCTCACATAGGATAGACCTCAAAGGTGAATCCCGCAGAAAAGGAATATTAAAACAGGAATAATCAGCAACTTTTTATATCATTGTATGATCTTTTTTAGTGGCACGGTTTGACCGAAATCGATGGCATGGTCACTCCGAAATAGCCATTCCCAGCTTTTCTTTTAATTGATGATTATCAAGGTAATCATCACAAATAAATAAATCACGAATACTATTTTCATCATTTTTCACTAAAACTGATGAATTCAATATTTCCAAATAGCAAGAGTAGATACAAAATAATATATATTTCAAATCACGATCCTGATATGATTTCACAAAAATATTATTTTTAGGTATCTTCATATTAAACTAAGGCTGATTTGAATTGTAACTATGAAAAACTTCAACAAACTCTGATAAGTCTAAATAAGCTAATGCTGAGTGCCATGATTTATACTGATTAGGTTTAGCAATATAAAAAAAATCATCTTCAACACCTTTAATATCTTTCTGTAAGAAAAGGTCTGTACTTAATTGCTCAAACCCAAACTTAGAAATTGTACAAAGCAATTCTCTATCACCTTGATTTGTCCAATAAATTGTAGACGAACGTTGTAAGCTATTTAGAATGATTTTGAACTTCATGAGAATAGTATGTTCAGAATGCACTATTTCAACCTCAAAAAAACGCACATCACTATTAAAACGACGACCAAAATGATCAACAAAAATCTGCGCATAAGCAGTCAAATACTCTGACTCGTATGGGATCTTGGCAATTACTTTATTCTTTTCTAGCAAACTTCCTTTTAATAGAGGAATGGTAATATTATTTGTATAGTCAATCAAGCTATTTTCTTGTTTAGAAATTCCATAGTATTCTAAAAGAATAAGATCAAGGTGATTATAAATATTTTTAGCTTTTTGAACCAATTCTAACTTATTACCAGTTTGAAATTCTTCTTGATCAATTAGTTTATATAACTCTTTTAGCTCAACAACATTAGATTTCAGAGTATTGATATCTTGTATCAGAGGTAATGGAATTGAGAATTTATCTTCTTTATCATGAGACTGTTCTCTTTCAATTCCTATTGAAGAATTCGTATTGACAAGAAAATAGCTAAATAATGCCGAATTAAAAAGAGTCTCCAATAAAAACATGACATCAATGGCTTGATCAGTTAGTGGTTTTATACCTGTTACAGCATCAGTATATATTACATCTTTAAATGAAATTGCTGATTTTAATTTATAATCATTACTTACTCCTTTGCCAACGAGTAAGATGGGAGATCTAAACAAATCTATTTTTCTCGGTCTGTGCACAAACTCTAAGTCGAGCAAAAAGTTATTTGTATATATCACCATAAACGGTTTTAGATCTTTTTGCTTCGAATTAACAGAGTACTTTATAGTTTTATGTTCATCAATCGAATTTTCATCTCCTCCGCCTACCGATACGCCCTTTCCAAAAAGAAAATGTTCCTTATTAGATATACAATCATAAATAGTTTGATTCTCTTTTAGCCTTTTAATAAAAAAATAATCTAAAACATTTCCATACACTAAAGTCTTCCAAAGCCAATCATCAACCAAAAAATGCTTTTGTGCTACATCCTTAATGTCATATTTTTCGATCACAAGCAATTTAAAGGTCTTGAAGAAAATATTTGGTTTTATTGAAATATGCTTAACAATATTATTATTTATCTCATTCAAATTAGCTTTGGAATAAAAAAGTATAGTAGCTGGAGCGGTACCTTTATCTTCATTATTTTTCTTAATATCTGCGCCAAAAACTAAATGCCTTACAGAAGATAATTCAAGTATTTGACGAATTTTAAAATTATTTAATAAATATTTTCTAAAAATACCCCTTTTATCTTTTTTCCGACTAATTTTATATAACACTTTACTGACAACAACAAAGGCTGTTTCATCAAAAACAAAATCCCCAACTCTTACAAGAAAGGCTTCTGCAATCTCTCGATTCTCAATTTCTAAATTGACATTTTCACTTTTTTTATTTTCAATATATCTTTCAAAAGGCTGCTTTGCTTTGGGATGTTTAGTTGCCCAAGGAGGATTCCCAAGGATAAATTTGAAATGATGCTTTTTTAATTCTGAATCAAATTTCTTCTCGGTATCAAAGAAATCACTTACAAAAAAGTTGGTTCCTATTAATTCGGGGAATCTAAATCCAACGATACTCTTGGGTCTTAAATTATCCAACAAAGTAATATATAGAGAAAAGATGGCTACACTAACGGCATTTTCATCTTTGTCTACACCAAATATGTTGTCTTTTAAAAGTTGCTTAAGTGTATCCTTGTATGCTTCATAATTCTCTTCATTCAGATATGAAGAGTTATTTTTCTGATATTGAAAAATAACTTGTCTCAGTGTTTCTACTAAAAAAATACCAGACCCACACGCAGGGTCAAGCACTTTACAGTTATAAACATCAGGGTTTTTTTCAAAATAGTTTACGACTGTTTCTTTCTGAATATAATCTACTAGAAAAAGTGGTGTATAATATGCTCCGCTATCTGCCTGTTTTTCAATTCCAATGAATTTCTCATAGACATTACTAATAAACTCAATCGGTATAATGGAAAAATCATAGATATCGAATAAGGAAGATTGTAAAGCACCATCATTATATATTACATGTCCTAAAAGAAGATCTTTGATTTTAGAAAGATGAGAAATAGTAACCTTATCTTTTTCAAATATTTCAATATTATCAATTCTATAGGACAAAGGAAAAAGGTTTCCATTAAAATCTTCCTTTACTTGCTTAAAAAAATCGTAGGCTTTATCTTTATCATCTAGGATATTATAAAAATCTTCCTTATCAGTAATCCCATATTTATTTAGTTCAACCTTTCTATCGATCAAATATCTAATAAAAATTACCCTTCCAATTAAAAAATTGGCAACTTGGGCTGGAAGATCCTTCTTTAGATTATTTCTAAGATTGTCAATATTATTGAGGAGATAAAAATCTACCCTATTACTCTGTTTAAATTTCTCCTGATATTTTTCCCAGCTACTACCTGTAATGATTTTAAAATATTCAAAATCAGATAAATTATTACTATTTTCGGAAGCAATTGTTTCTAATTCTTTTTTATTATCTAAGAGATTGAAACCATTTTTTACTACCCATTGCTTACCATCATGGATGAATATTGCAGGAGATTGATTGAAATTCCAAACTTGCTTTTCCAATAACTCTAAATCCCTTTTGCTACTAAAAAAAAGTATTAATGGCTCGTTATTGATGCAAAAAATATAATCAGGATCTATTTGCTTAAAAGATTCAACTAATCTATTTGGGAGAAAATTTCGTTTATAACTAGACAGATCATCTCGAGAATACAAACCATCCTTATCGGATAAATTTAAAAATTCTAATAGTTCGTCTAATTGCATAATAAAATAAAATTGTAAAATCGCGAATTTACTGAATATACATTAAAAGCTGTATATAAAAAATTTTAATTCACCTAAAAGCCAAATTTAGAAAATCCATATTAAAAAAACTATTTTTTTTAGCAAAAAAAGAGAAATTAAACGTATCCGCCCTATGAACTACAGTTCAGCTGATTTTTTGAAGTTCTGGGGATATAGCTCATTAATTATTTGTTGTACTTTCATCAAAATTGATGAAGAACCAATTTACTCCGGATATGCAATTGGGACACTTACACCTGAAATGATAATGTAGAAGATCTGAGATTATCTAAAGTCTAGTGAAAATTGACTAATATTATTATTTGGTGTATTCCTAATTTCTCTAATATTTGAATCGATAATAGACCTTGTTAGTATAAACTGATATTTTGGATATTTCTCTAGAGTATTTTCCAAGTGCTTTTCAATTATAAAATCTTTGTTAGAAAGATCCATTATAGTCTTAAATAGGTAATGTCTATTTCGGAGATGCTGGTCCGTAATATCCAAATATGAAGGAATTTCATGATACACGCGCAAAGGATCAGGAACTGTTACGCCAGATTCAGACTTTTATGAAGCGTGAAAATGATGTACTGTCAAGGATCGTTAAGGATTATGGTTCATTGCAGAATCTGGCTGTTCAGATTGCCGATGCTACAGGAAAAGAGGTCAACAGATTGGTTGACAAGGAAAAAGAGATTGCTTCAAAGCTCGCTGAAATCCCTGATCAGGTCAATGTAAGATATCATTACGGAATTGATATAAAATCCACGCCAGTGATCATTGTAATGATATTATTATCGATCTTCACGTCACTGGGTTTAGGAATTCTATATGAAAAAAACAGACAATTGGACAATAGAAAATCGTATGAGATACGCTACCGTATGATGGAATTGGAGCTACCTAATGTTACATCGCATATCGATTCCACATACAGGTCGGATCCTAACAAATTTCAAAATTTGGTAATTAAGAGGGAAGAAGAAAACAAGCTTTTATTCAACGTTCAAAGAAAACGTCAAGAAATAGAAGAACTGAATGGCAACTTTTAGCCCTCTAATTACAATCTAAAAACGATATATGCTATCTGACTCACAAAACTACATCGGTATCCACTAATGTAGTTTTACGAAATCAACTTCTTACAATAGATAATTTTGCTTGGATCTATCTGTCCTTTAAAATCAATGAAAGTATTTGCTCTTCTTAAACAATCCACAAAAGACTCATTATTAACCTTATATAGATATAAAAAATAAACAGCGTTACCTATATATTTTATAGAATCCCTTTCGTGATGTATTTTAACGACTAATGGCACAGATTTTTGAATATACTTTTCCCGTAATAACTCTATACCAGGTAGACCAACACCGGCGCTAAAAATATCAGTTATTATTTCTGGCATTCGAAAATAATTATAGTATCCAAAATTTGATAAATCAAAATCTGCTATATCTCGAAACAAAGTTCCATATGGTCCCCAATTGCATTCATTCATTAGCTTGTTCTGGAATCTAGAGCTTTGATATGCGGCATCCTTCAATTGCATCATATCAACATCTATGCCATCATTTATAGAATCTAAATCATGCCATATCCTTTCCAGAGCAAAGGGAACTGGCAAAAGGCCGTTTCTAGAAATTTGACATTCAGTCCCACTCAAAAGACGAGTAAAATGAAACCAGGTACATTCAAGATGTAGGTTGGTCTTCAAGAGATTTTTCGAAACAAGACTGTTATAAATCTGTCTTTCAGGAAGAATGTCCACAGAAGAATCCGGAAACCAATTATTTATAAATTCAGTAAATCCTCCATAATCTAATTTTACATTTCGTATCACTGACTCTTCTAATGTATTTACATCTTCAAAATCCAAAATGGCAACATTAATTGAACTCATACAATTAATTACATTAATTTTAAAATTCTAATTTTGAATTGCTGTAAGAATACCATTTTCGAAATAAATATATTCATTATCCTCTAAAACCCATTGCTCCGAAACATTACCTCCAATTTCGGTAGTGTTAATGTCTATTGGCTTGCTTAAAAGAGCAAGCCGAACCGCCCGTTTTGTCATCCCAATCTTATAGATATGATTCAAAACATCAGAAAAAACTTTTACACCCTCTTCTTTTTTTAGTCGATCAAAAACTTCTTTTTCTCCAAAGTAAGCACCATAAAACTTATCGCCTTCAACGTTAATTTCTCTACCTTCTCCTTTCAATCTATATTCCACCGGAATTTTATCGGAATTTTGAGAAACATACACATCGATAACAGCCCATTCACTTCCTATAGTCGCCTGAAAAGCCACTTGATTTAAATCCACCGTTTCGTTATATGAAGTAGAATAGCTATTTAGTCTTTTTGATCGAGCATAATAAACTTTCCCTTTCATCTCACGTTGAAGCTTTTCAAAATAACCATGAACAATAAATGGAAAGTGACTCGGGAGCTCATAATTGTACATGAAATAGATAATTTCATTATTCTTTGTGTCCTCAAGTTCCAGATAGAATTTATCTTGATTACAACTCTTAACGTAGAATGTTCTGTTAACTAGATCTTCATACGGCGTACTATACCTATCTGGATGTCTTTTATCCTTATAATAAACATTAGATTCATCAAATTCAGATTTCAACGGATTTCGAACAAACCCTCTAAATCCATACTTAACCATAGTTGGCCTCAATTCTCTAACTGTAAAAGTTTGCCCTTGATACTCATACATTAGGATACCAACAAAATTCTTTGTACTATCATACTTTGTTCTGTAAAGTGTTGAATTCTGCGAAAGTTCTTGATTTGGCCTGTCATTATATCTTATTTGTGAACTGGCATTTAAACAAAACAAACCAAGTATCTCTATTAAGAAAACATATTTTAATAATTTCATAATCTATATTAATAAACCTCTATACACAATTATAGCCTAAAAATTTCCACTAAAATACCAATAATCCTTAAAAAGAATATTAAAGAGATGATTTATGTAAACCAAACTATCATTCTAAAACGTATTTGTTAGCTAGTTTAGCTATTAAAAAAATGAAGTCCTTCCTGTGCATTTTCGCGATGGGCCCACTGTTGAAAACCACTGAGTTTATTACGGTAATATCGCCTTAATTTATTGGCGGATATACCATAAAATGAGCTAATAGTTTCGATGCTATGCGCTTGATTATCCGCTGATACCTTTTAAAAAAGCCGCGAAATCTGATGTGACACGCGTTCCTTTTGCTACTAAATTCCAATCCCTATAAACTACCTTACCAGTATCTTGATTGAGCCATCTTCGACGTTTAACATGTAAATAAACTTGCTGACCACGAATAGGAAAATCTTGTAAAGTAACGGGATCAAAAAAACCTTTGGATAATAAGCTATTGGTTTTGAATTCATCAGGAATAACATTCATCTCCTCCAAAAATATATCCAAGCGACATTCGCCTTTTGAATAATGGGTCATTTCAAAATAATCGGAAACCCCTTCTGGAATAATGAGAGGCATTAAAGCTTTAAATGAATCGTGCATCTGAATAATATAATAATGCAAATATCCGATTATTCTTCTTCTACTCCACAGGTTTTGTACATGATCCAAAATAAAACTTATATAGCTTAACTTTCGGAAATGAATAATAAATCAGTCCGAAATATGTCCGAAAATCAAAAAAACCACTGATTATCAGTGGCTTTTGTCGTCCTGTCGGGACAATTTTCGAACCATTTTATTAATGATTTAAAACTGTTGTTGTCCGATATTGACTTTTAATATCATAGAAAATTCAAGTAAATGAACTTTATCTTTTTTTATTAACGGTGCAAAAATATGCATTTATAGTAATACAAAGCAACAATTTCGTTGCGAAAATTTCGAAATAATTTATAAAAAACTCTATGCCAATACTTTAATTAAAATTATAAGACAATTTTAAAGCATAAAAGATTAATTTAATCAGTATTTGCAAATAATATGAGTTCTATAAACGCTAAAAATGTTATTGGTAATAATTTAGTAAATTGTATTTACAGCATTTAATTTTTATATAACTATACATACATAACTTCATTTAGTGTATGAAATGTCACACATTTAAACTCTGTTTTCATTTTTCGTCCTGCTCATCCATTCTTTTGATAAGTGCATCGCGAAGACTATCGAGAAATTTGGTTCGATTTATCTTCCTTCCTTTTAATTCTAAATAAGAATGATAGAAGTCTCCTAAATCAATATTAAACATATTCTCAAATGTTTTTGCTATAACCTTAATATCAATATTACCATTTTCAATTGAACCATTGGAATGTAGAGAATAGATTAACTCAACCAAAGCTGTTTTACTACCAGTCCAATTTAAACTTAAATTTTTTGATATATGTTTTTTATTATTGTTATTCAATTGGTCTTCAAGATATACCTGTATTAAATCGTTGGCAATAATTTTAGCTACTTTATAATCGTGTGAGGTTGCAAATTTATGATCTGCTTCAAAATAATAAGTATCTAAGCTTAATTTTATATCATGATTTCCTCTGATAAAGTATTTTTTATCTAAATGGGTGCTATTAGTTCTGTAGTATTTATAAAATTCCAAATTAGCATCAAAAAAACGCTTGATCTTACTAAGCTCAAGATTGAGATATTGTTTAATAATTTTATCACCTCCTCTGGGCCGTTTTGTTTCAATTTTATATATAGAATTTAAATATATCAATTTTGAAACTAACTGAGGTTTAAGTTGTTTGAAAAAGAATATTTCTTCATCTTCATCTTTGAATCCTTTTTTCTTGACATATTCCTTTGCCGAATCAAGCCTTTGTAAAACTAATACAATAGCATTTTCATACAACTCTAACGAGTTATTGCTATGCTCGTAAGTCAGTTCAGTTATTCTATCATCCAATTCATTCATCAAAGAATGGCAATAATCTATCATTAAAACAAGGATTTTAAATTTAAAAACTGGCATAAAAAATAAAATGAGGTAATAATTGCAGGCATCCTACAATAAATTACCTCATTTTAAATTGCGATAGTACAATTATTTAAAAGAATACTATCCATTATCACTCTCAGGATAAAATATAGAGTGATAAATTACTCTGCTAAAGGTTCTGCTTTAAATCCTTTTCTCTTAACGATAGCGATGATCTCATCTTCTGTAATTCCTTCTGATTTTACAGTTAAGATTTTATCATTATTAGCTGTATCTACATTCCATTCACAGATACCTTCCGCACTGTCAAAATCTGCTTTTACTTTTGATACACATCCTCCACAATTAAGGTTTGTCTTGAATTGAAATTCTTTATTTTCCATTTTTTAATTTATTTATAATGTATATTTATACTACAAAATTCTGTATTTTCTTATTTTTTTTATTATGATATTCCTTGTTTGATTTACGATTTTTACTGATTTTTTTTAGTGTTTGTGATGATGATTATGACCTTCGCTCGTTTTGTTACCCTCAGCAACATGTACCGTAAAATCTACAGTGTGCACTTTATTACTAATCTTAAATTGCATCCACATTCTATATAAACCTGGTTTCTTGATCAGTGTTTCTGCATAAATCTGATAACTTTCATTAGACATTGGGTGAATATGCAAAAATTCTTTTTCAGCTTTGCTTATCATTACAATATGAGCTTTTGCTCCTAAATAGTTTTGCAATTCAGCGTCATTAATCTTGTTACCATTTTTTAGAATCTCAAATTGCAATGGCTGGCTTGTATTTGTTTTCAAATCTGCACCATTCAATAATTTGGCAGTATAACCATCTGATTCCGATTCAAATTTTGCATTTGTATCTAACTGTGCTATTTCTGTAGTATTTCCTACTACATTTAACGAATGTTTGTAAACATTCCCTTCCTCGTTCTCAGGCTTATAATCTACAAAAAATAAGTAGTCCCCAGCAGTTGGAAATATTTCATCAATAAGATAAGAACCGTCTTCTTGTTCAATGGGATGGATATGGTCAAACCAAGTTAGTTCTTCATTCACAACTAGAAGATGCATTTTCATTTCATGTACTTCTTCTAATGACACAACTTTATCTTCGTTCTTTACAATGATTTTAAACTGCGTCGATTTCCCTGCTTCAATAACTTCAGGTTCAGAAGATATAATCACATCAAAATGTTTTGCTGTTCCTTTATTTTCTGGAACTAAATTCATTCCACATTTTGAACATTTATCACCTTTATTCCCTTTGACTTCTGGGTGCATAGGGCAAATAAATATATTTTCGCTGCTGGATTGATGTTGTGTATTCATAATATTTTTTTTTAAAACGTTAATTATTTTGATATTATAACTTGATTCTTTTCTAATTACAAAGTTCCTTATTATTTCGTTTTTATTAGTTACGATTTTTTGGAAGATAATTGTGATTTTTACTGATTCTCGTGCGCGCTCTTATTTGTCATTGTAATTTTAATTACCGCAATTAATGTAATAAGAAGCATTGGAATTAAAACAATATTAATGCCATTCCAGCCCCAATTATTAAATAAACTTCCTGCAAAAAAACTGGCAATACTGATTACTGCAAAAACCGTGAAGTCATGAAATGCTTGTGTTTTTTCTTTCTCTTCAGGTCTATATACTTGTGTTAATAATGCGGATCCACCAATAAACAAGAAGTTCCAACCTAAACCAACAATAAATAATGCCGATACGAAATGTGTAAAATCGGTACCAGAAAGAGCAATGAAAATATAGAGAAACAAAATCGACAATCCAGTTGTAATGATTCTATAAACTCCAAATTTCTGAATGAGGATGCCTGTAAAAAATGAGGGCAAAAACATACCTAACACATGCCATTGAATTACAGTTGCCGAATCATCAGAACTATGACCGAAACCATGCATTGCAATAGGCGTAACCGTCATAGACATTCCCATCACCGCAAAAGCTGTAGCTGATGAAAGCACAGCTAAAACGGCATCTTTACTTTTGAAAATTTCTTTTAATGAACGACCTTTTTTTAAAGATTCATTATTTCGAGCTACCGGCTTTGCTTGAAATTTAAGTAACGAAACTACTCCAAATGCCAAGACACTTAAAAGTACAATAGAAAAAAAAGAATATGCATAAGGCATGCTTCCCAAATGCTGTGTAAATCTTGCCAAATTAGGTCCCGCAAATGCTGCAACGACACCTCCGGCAATCACAAAAGAAATGGCTTTACTCTTTGCATTATCCGGCACAGAATCTGCAGCCGCAAAACGATAATACTGTGAAAACCCTTGATAAGCGCCAATCAACATATTTCCAATAGCAAAAATCCAGAACGAATTCTGAACAATTCCATACCAAGAAACTAAGCCAGCAAGAACGCCTATCAATGTTCCAATCATAAAGGCTTTCCTTTGACCTAAATTTTTAATAATTATTGACGCTGGAATCATCATAGCTGCTGCGCCAACTGTAATCATCGCAACTGGAATGGTTGACATGTTTTTATCAGAAGCCATAACCATTCCTACAATTCCTGAAAGTGTAATGACTAATATCGATGCGGTCTGAAATAATGCTTGTGATAAAAACAAGAGGTATACATTATTCCATTTTATTTTAGCTGTCATAATCTTAAAAATTTACAATACAAAATTGTCAAATTAGTTTAATCTTCTTGTTGTGATATTTCTTGTTTGATTTATGAGGTTTACTGATTATTCCGTACTTGTGTAAAATAAAAAACGGTTATGACGTAATGTAATAACCGTTTTTATTTCCCTTTGTTGTTAATATTAATAATTAACTGATAAACCTACTCCAAAGCCCATATCGCTATCATAATGTGTTCTCACACCGATATGTCTTGTAAGGATATATCGCAAATCTGCCATATATTCCATATCCGTATTTACCATAAACCCTGCTCGCAATCTTTTGGAAAGAGGTATATCCTCTCGCATTAGCGAAACACGAAAAATACCATCGTGATATACCTCCGCTTGTACATTAACCAACATAGGTAAGGTATACATAACACCAAGACTAAATGCTCCTCGTTTATCTTTTTTATTTACTTGTCCAAAAAGATTTTTTTCATGCTCATCCATTCCCATTTTACGATAACGCCAGTCGAAACCAATAAAAGGCATCAACCATTGCATTTTTCCTATATAACGACCAAAATGAGTTTCCACTTCGTAACCGTGCATATCATTGTAACCTAATCTCCATTCTGTACCCAAACTATATCGAGCATTCATAAACATCATTTCACCGTCATTACCATTGGTCGCAAAATCATTCTGAGCCATAAAATGAATCATATTACTTTCACGCTGTAACATTTTATAGGCTTTATCCTTATTGGGCAAATAAGGGTTTTTATAATCACCCACAGCAAAAACTTTGTTCATACCTGCCATCATGTGATACAATATATGACAATGAAAAAACCAATCACCTTCTTCATTTGCGAGGAATTCAATGGTATCGGTTTCCATCGGCATAATGTCAATGATGTTTTTCATCGGAGCGTTTTCTCCTTTATCGTTTAGTAATCTAAAATCGAATCCGTGTAAGTGAATAGGATGTCGCATCATCGAATTATTATAGAGTGTAATGCGCAATACTTCGCCTTTCTTTACAGGTATTTTATCGCTTTCAGATAGTACTTTATCATCCATACTCCATACATAACGGTTCATATTTCCGGTCAATGTAAACTTCAATTCTTTTACGGGTGCATTTTTAGGTAGTTCAGTATTATTTGGAGATTTCAGCATGGCATAATTAAGCGTTACAATCTCGCTTAATGCATTCGCATTATAGCGATTTGGATCTTCATTCATATTCATCTCACCATGGTTCATTTGACTATGATCGGTTTTTTCAGCACTTTGCTTCATGTTCATATCTCCATGATCCATTTTGCTATGATCCATTGCTTCGTCTATTTTCTTTCCTTTTTTCTTTTCCTCGCCCGTAATCTCTGGATACATAACGACATTCATATCCATTTGATTCCAACTCATATTCATTCCCATATCATCAAGGTCTCCATTCATTTTCATCATATCGTTCATCATCTTCATACCTTCAAAATATTTAAGACGAGGCATGGCACCAACCATTGTTTTCTCTCCATTCCCGATAAAATAACTGGTAGATTGGGTACGATCTTCTGTTGTAGCCATGAACTCATAAGCTTTACCGTTTTCAGGAATGGTAACCACCACATCATACGTCTCTGAAACCGCAATTATTAGACGATCAACATCTACAGGTTCTACGTCATTTCCATCACTAGCCACCACTGTCATTTTACCACCAGCATATCTTAACCAGAAGTAGGACGATGCACCTCCATTAGAAATGCGCAAACGTACTTTATCACCTGCTTTCAGAGATTTACCATCTATCGATTTCAAATCTGTCAAATGATTTCCATTCATCAATACTTTGTCGTAGTAAACATCACTTACGTCCATCGCCATCATACGTTTCCATTCATTTTTCAGTTTTGTTTTGAAATTTCCTGTACGAATAGCTTCCGCATAACTTTGAGTTGCTCCCTTTTGTATAGCGAACCAGTCGCTTGCGTTATGTAGCATGCGATGAACATTTTCCGGCTTAAGATTTGTCCATTCACTTAACATAATGGGTATTTCTGGCAAATCGTCAATCCCTTTTCTAAATGTTTTATCATCAGCTTTCTTATGCATGATAAAGCTCCCATACATACCAATCTGCTCTTGCAATCCTGAATGAGAATGATACCAATGCGTTCCCGTTTGAATAATAGGGAAACGATACGTAAAGGTTTCACCAGGTTCAATGGGCATTTGCGTTAAAAAAGGAACGCCATCTTCTTTATTGGGCAGAAATAATCCGTGCCAATGCAATGAGGTACTTTCTTTAAGTTGATTATGTAACACTATTTCTGCCGTATCGCCTTCAGTAAATTCAAGTGTTGGCATTGGTATTTGCCCATTTACAGCGATTGCTCTTTTTTCTTTGCCTGCATAGTTTACGATGGTATCTTTTACATACAAATCGTAACGTACTACTTTTTGGGCTATACCGACCTGTGATATGAAGAGCGCTAACAGAGTTAGCAGCAACAACTTTTTGTGAAGAAATTTTTTATTATTCATTTTAAAAATCGCATTGGTTATACAAATATTAAAAGGCATGTTCCCTGAGCAATGCCTTAAAGGTTTTTATTATTTAGTTTCTGCAACTTTACCACAAGTAAGCATTGATGAACCATAATAAGGATTTTTAATATCTTTCTCTTTGCTCAACCAATATGCTTTTTTCATAGGACAATACTGATAATAAACAGGTTGATTTACTTTATCGGACGACTTTACCAGTTTCCACATTATAGTAGAAACATCGTTAAAAGCTGCTCTTTGCTTTTCAATATTGTTTCCAGCCTTGTTTAATTTTTCTGTAGCTTTTAATAGATCGGTTTTCTGTGAAAAATTATCTTCACCTTTTACTGCATCGTTGAAAACCGAAATTGCGGTGCTCGCTGCTTTGCTATCACTACTTACTAAAGCGTTTTTTACACTGATGTAACTGTTTAACAGATTGCTTGTGTTTTGTGCAAAAGCAGAAAATCCAAACAACATTACGGTTATTGCTATTATTAACTTTTTCATTTTTTATCTCTTTTTTATGATTAATGAATTGCTTATTATATTATTGTGAAATAGGTTCGGCTTTAAACCCTTTTTTCTTAATAATTGTTACGATTTCGTCTTCGCTAATTCCTTCTGATTTTACCGTAAGGATTTTATCACTATTTGCAGTATCTACATTCCATTCGCTGATACCATTAGCGCTATCTAAATCACCCTGTACTTTAGCAACACAGTTACCACAGTTAAGGTTTGTCTTGAATTGAAGGTTTTTGCTTTCCATTGTTTTGAACTTTTTAATTGTATTTCTTGAGTACAAAGTTCATAAGATAACAGGTAATATTGGTTGTGATATTCTTTGTTTGATTTATGACATTTACTGATTATTTACCAAAAATAGTTCCACTTGTAATATTTCTGGTTTGTTTTATGACTTTTACTGATTATAATGTTTGTTATAAATAAGTGAAATAAATTTACCAAAGAATAACACTAACTAATTATAAAATGTCTATCAAAACCTTTCTTTCGGTTTTGCATCGTGCTATGTTATAGCTGGGATACAAGTTCTAAATACAACTACACTTCATCCAGTGTACACAAATCATGTATCAAAATCATATTATAAAAATAAAAAACAATGACAAATAAATTAAAAAGCGTTGAATACGGTTTAGAAAAAATATTTGAAGGAGCACAAGACTTTCTTCCACTATTAGGAACTGATTATGTAGAATTTTATGTAGGTAATGCTCTTCAGGCAGCGCATTATTACAAAACGGCTTATGGATTCCAATCTGAAGCTTATGCAGGATTAGAGACCGGAGTAAAAGACAAGGTATCCTATGTGGTAAAACAAGACAAGATCCGTATTGTATTGACCACTGCACTTAACTCTTCTTCTCCAATCGGGGAACACGTGAAAAAACATGGAGACGGAATAAAAGTAGTTGCTTTATGGGTGGAGGATGCCAAAAGTGCATTTGAAGAAACTACCAAACGTGGAGCTAAGCCATTTATGGAGCCTACCGTTACTAAAGATGAAAATGGAGAAGCAATACAAGCGGGTGTTTTTGTATATGGTGAAACGGTTTTTATGTTTACAGAACGTAAAAATTACAAAGGAATCTTTTTACCTGGATTTACGAAATGGGAATCAGACTATAATCCGGAACCTGTTGGTCTGAAATTTATTGATCATATGGTTGGAAATGTAGGATGGAACGAAATGGATACATGGGTAAAATGGTTTGAAGATGTAATGGGATTTGTTAATTTCTTATCTTTTGACGATAAACAGGTTTCTACTGAATATTCTGCCCTAATGTCAAAAGTTATGGCAAATGGTAATGGAAGAATTAAGTTCCCGATTAACGAGCCTGCTGAAGGTAAAAAGCGTTCTCAAATAGAAGAGTACTTGGATTTTTATGAAGACGCCGGTGTACAGCATTTAGCTTTGGCTACCGATGATATTATTAAAACGGTAGAAGAAATGAAAAAAAGAGGTGTAGAGTTCCTATCCGTTCCGCCACAGGCATATTATGATGCTATACCGGATCGCATCAAAGCTCATGCCGACAATTTCAAGGAAGATTTAAATGAATTGCAAAAACTGGGAATTCTGATAGATGCTGACGAAGAAGGTTATTTGTTACAGATATTTACAAAACCTATTCAGGATAGGCCTACATTCTTTTTCGAAATTATTCAAAGAATGGGAGCTAGAGGTTTTGGTGCAGGAAACTTCAAGGCTCTTTTTGAATCAATTGAAAGAGAACAGGAACGCAGAGGTACCTTGTAATGTATAATGTGTAATTTTAGTTTAATATATACAAAGCCCTAAAAAAACAGGGCTTTGTTATTGGGACAAACGTTGGAACAAATATTCATAGATAGAGAAAAAATGGATGCCGGATTAAATAAAAACCAATCGATAGGATATCTGGATTTTGATGATAAATCTGGAAATAGGATAAATAGCAATACGCTGCTGGAAGATTACTATAAAATCATTTATATGGAGAAAAACGGTAGCATTATTGTGGATTTCGTAGAGTACAGCTTTACAGAAAACGTCTTGCTTTTCTTCAGTATTGGTCAGCATTTTCAAATATCCAAGGAATCTAGAGGAAGTATTATTTATTTCAATCCTGATTTTTATTGCATAGCTTTCCATGATAAAGAGCTTGCCTGTGACGGGCTCCTTTTTGATAATGTATTCGAGATGCCTTATCTAAATTTGTCGACGAATCTGGACATACTTTTCTTAAAACTAATCTCGTCTATAAAAAGAGAAATTAATCAAAAAGATTTTTGGGCTGAAGAAATGATAAAAACATACATCAAACAAATAATCATTTCAGCAACCAGAACTTTAATAAAATCAAATAATGACAGTCAAATCATTTCATATGATAAGGAGTTAGCCAGAAAATTCAGTCAATTGGTCGAGCTTCATTATCGAAAGCACCATAATGTCTCTGACTATGCAAATATGCTGAATATCACACCTAAAAACCTCAATAAAAAAATTGTATCTGAAAAACAGGTAGCACCAAGCATCATTATTAAGCAAAGAATTATTCTTCAGGCTAAAAGGTTACTTGCCAATACAACCTTAAGCATTAAAGAAATTGCTGATTATCTCGGGTATGAAGACTACTCCTATTTTGTGCGATTTTTCAAATCTCAAACGGGTCTACCACCCCTTTCTTTCCGAAACGGTCTTTAAAGAGTTCGTTGAAGGAAAAAAGTCCTATTAAGAATGAAGTATATGCATTGATGACACGTTTTTTAGATAGTACTTTTGTCAAGTAATTTAAAACAAATTTAAAAATGAAAGCAAAAGTAACAGCTAAGTGGCAAGGTAATTTTAAAAATGGAAGCGGTAATTTCGATGCGGCACATTCAGCCATTGGAAGCAGTGTTTTTAAACACAATAAATCTGAAGGAGAAAATACCGCTACAAATCCAGAAGAATTGATGGCCGCAGCACACGCTGCCTGTTATACAATGACGTTAAACTATATACTTACAAGCAAAGGGATTGAGGCAGAATCTTTAGAAACATCTTGTACAATAACAGCAACCAGCTTCGATATTACGAACTCTGATTTGGTGCTAAATGCAAAAATATCAGGCTTGAATGAAGAAGAATTTTTAAACTATGCTGAACAAGCAAAAGCTATGTGTCCGGTAGGAAAAGCTTATAAATTAGAGGTTTCACTAGTAGCTACACTAAATTAAGACTAATTTCGTTTATTCTTATTAAAAAAGTCACGTTTTATATTCCGTGACTTTTTTAATAATTGAATTAATAGATAGAAGAAAGGCAGATGAAAATATCTGCCTTCTTAAAAATTACCAAATCTGAATTTTAGATCTTTATCAACAATCCGAGAAGTGAAGACAGTAACAGTACGCACTTCCAACAGTTTAGTCTGTTTTTCATAATCAATCAATTTAAAGATAAATGTAAAATAGTATTTTGTATTTATAGATGTATTGCCTCACCTAAGGCATCTTCAATAGCATCTTTTATGGCTTCACTCATAGTTGGATGTGGAAAGATAGTATCCAATTGCTCGTGCCATGTTGTTTCCAATTTACGCGCAGTTGTGGTTTGAGCTATCAACTCCGTTACATTATAGCCAATCATATGCGTACCAATCCATTCTCCATACTTGGCATCAAAAATCACTTTTACAAAACCATCAGTAGCACCTACTGCACTCGCTTTACCACTTGCCATCAATGGAAATTTGCCTACTTTAATATCCATTCCCGCCTCACGTGCCTGCTTTTCGGTAAGACCAACTGAAGCAATTTCAGGTCCGGTGTAGGTACATGCTGGCATATTTCCGTAATCTAAAGGCGTTGGTTGATGGTCGTATTTACTTTCTTTAAAAGCTATAGCTTCGGCACAAATTACAGCTTCTTTCATCGCTTTGTGAGCCAATGCAGGGCCAGGAATAATATCGCCGATTGCATATATATTATCTATATTGGTTTTACACCCTTCATCTACCAGCACTTTTCCACGCTCTGTTTTAATCCCTAACTCTTCAATACCAATATTTTCAAGATTTGTTACAATGCCTACAGCACTTAACAGTATATCCGCTTCCAATACCTGTTCGCCACTACCATCCGTCTTTTTAATTGTAGCTTTTACTCCCGTAGCTGAAACATCTGCTTTTTCTACAGAAGCATTGGTAATTATTTCAATTCCTTTTTTCTTAAATGATTTTTCCAATTCTTTCGAAATATCTTCATCTTCCACAGGAACAATACGAGGCAAGTATTCCACTACAGTCACTTTAGTACCTATACTGTTATAGAAATAGGCAAATTCTACACCTATCGCTCCACTTCCCACAATGATAATGGATTTGGGTTGTTCAGGTAATACCATTGCCTCACGATAGCCAATGATTTTTTTGCCATCTATTGGAAGATTTGGCAATTCTCTAGCTCGTGCACCTGTAGCAAGAACGATGTATTTTGCCTGATAAGTTGCTGTTTTTCCGTCTGATACTTTAACAGTTATTTCATTTTTGGAGATAACTTTACCAACACCGCTAATGACATCAATTTTATTCTTTCTCATCAGAAACTGAACGCCTTTACTCATTTTGTCAGCAACACCGCGGCTTCGTTTTATAATGGCAGCAAAATCTGCAGAATACCCATCTACCTTTGCTCCATAGTTTTCTGCATGAGCAAGATATTCAAATACTTCTGCGGATTTCATTAAAGCCTTTGCAGGAATACACCCCCAGTTTAAGCAAATTCCTCCTAGGCTTTCCCTTTCTACAATGGCTGTTTTAAGCCCCAATTGTGAAGCTCTAATAGCTGCTACATAGCCTCCTGGACCACTTCCTAAAATAATTACATCATATGTCATAGCATTACTTTTTACGGTTAAACCTTATTAAATCTTTCTTTAAAGCTATTTAAAATAACATTTACGATTATTGTACGATTTTTTGTTTAATTTATGATTTTTACTGATTTCTGATCTTTCTAATTGTCTTTTATTGCTGGAATAACCAGTACTGGGATTTTTACTAAATGGCGTACTTGATTTATCGTTGCACCATACAATAGATCTTTTAATCCTTTATGCCCATGTGCACCCATTACAATAAGCTCTGCCCCGGATTTATTTACAATCTCTCCAATGCTGTCGGCTGTTTTTCCAAAACCAAGCTTTGCTTCTGCATGATAGCCTTGTTGTTGTAGTTGTTTTACATATTCGTCCAAAAATTCGCGATCTTTTACCGTTTCTTCATCTGTACTATCTTGAAGATGGGAGGCAGAGGCAACACTTTCTACAACGTGTATAAGTGTATAGGTACAATCTTTTCCACCTTGTGTAATAGCATAGTTGATAACCTTTTGGTCAAGTTGTTTGAAATCGACAGTAATGGCAATTTTATTAAATGAAGCATAAAATTTTAATTGCAAAGGTTCAGGTTTATCATGCGGTGTTATTTCACAAAACGCTTTTCTGCTAAACAAAGGATATAATGTGGTATATACCAACAAGATCATAAAACCAATCCCACCCAAAATGATTAATCCTTTCCAGACTATATTACCTGAAGTAGCAAAGAAAGTGATAGCCTCTTCTACCAATAGTTTGGAGTTGAGATATACCAGTACGATGGTTATAATCCAAGCCGCTATTTTTATTACGGGCTTGATGGCAAATTTGCCCATTGTCTTTTTATCGCTCACAAAATGGATAAGAGGAATGACCGCAAAACCTAATTGCATACTTAACACTACCTGGCTGAAGATAAGCAGGCTATCGACATTACCTTCACCATTAATGAGAATTACCAAAGCCGCTGGAACTATGGCAAGTAACCTTGTGATAAGTCTTCGCAACAAAGGGTTCATTCGAAAGCGTAGATAACCTTCCATTACTATTTGTCCGGCAAGCGTACCCGTAATGGTACTGCTTTGTCCGGCAGCAATCAAAGCTACAGCAAATAGTTTTGCTGTAAAATCGCTTCCGAGGTGCTGTGGCAATAATTCATAAGCCTGCTTTAGCTCTGCCACGTCGGAACGTCCGGTTTTATAAAAAACTGTAGCGGCAAGAATTAATATAGCTGCATTTACAAGCAATGCCATATTTAGAGCAATGGCACTATCCCAAAAATTGAGCTTAATTGCTTTTTTGATACTGGCATCATCACGATTAAATTTACGTGTCTGCACCAGTGCAGAGTGTAGGTATAAATTATGTGGCATTACCGTTGCACCGATAATACCGATAGCAATGTACAATGCAGTATCATTCTGTATATGTGGTATCAGTCCTGTTGCAATTTCATCTACATTAGGGTCAGCTACCCATATTTGTACAAGAAACGACATTCCTATAACGAATATCAAACCGATGATAAAGGCTTCGAGCTTGCGCATTCCCCATTTTTGCAAAGTCATCAACAGTAATGTATCCAAGGCTGTAATAGCAACACCCCAAATCAAAGGCATTCCCGTGAGCAACTGTAAACCAATTGCCATCCCCAATATTTCTGCAAGGTCTGTCGCAACAATAGCGACTTCAGCAAGTATATATAATACAAAATTGACCTTCTTAGGATAAGTTTCCCGGTTTGCTTGAGCCAAATCTCTATTTCGAACGATCCCTAACCTTGCAGACAAGCTTTGTAGCAACAAGCCCATAATACTACTCATTACTAAAACCCAGAGTAATGAGTAGCCAAATTGGCTACCACCGGCCAAGCCTGTTGCCCAGTTGCCCGGATCCATATATCCAACACTGACAAGATAAGCCGGTCCAAAAAAAGCCAAAACTCTTCGCCAGCGAGATTGACCAGGAACAGTCGTGTCTACAGAATTATGTACTTCGCTTAATGAAGATTGTGATTGTTTTTTAGCCATTTCACAAATATTTTTAGGATAAAAAAACTGCCGCAAGATTTCTTGCGGCAGTCTAGCTTCTTAGTTAGAACTTCATCTTTTGAATTCGAACCGCATTTAGAATAGCTAATAAAGCTACACCTACATCTGCAAATACGGCTTCCCACATGGTAGCCAGCCCGCCTGCACCAAGAATAAGAACAACTGCTTTAACCCCGAAGGCTAAAATAATATTCTGCCAAACAATTTTCTTGGTCTGCTTACCGATGTTAATAGCCATTGGAATTCTAGACGGCATATCATCCTGAATGACAACATCAGCAGTTTCAATAGCGGCATCACTACCTAATCCTCCCATTGCAATCCCAGCATCACTCAACGCAATAACAGGCGCATCATTTACACCGTCTCCAACAAAAGCTACACTGCCATTTCTGGATTTTATTTCTTTAACCTTACTTACTTTGTCTTCCGGTAATAAATCTCCGTAGGCACTATCAATCCCCAATTGTCCAGCTACATGTTCGACTACAGCGCTCTTGTCTCCACTTAGCATAACTGCTCTTACACCCATACTACGCAACTTGTCTATTGTAATCTTAGCATCTACCTTAATACTATCGGAAATGGTCAAATAACCCACGAATTTTCCGCCATATGCTATTGCAATTACGGTATAAACAATATTTGCGGTATCAGCATCATGGTTAATATTAAACTTATCTAATAATTTGAAGTTACCTACCAGTAATTCTTTACCATTTACAGTCGCTTTTAAACCATGACCGGCTATTTCCTCGGTATTTTCTAGCTTGATATTATTATCTATTTCACCGACATAATTATAGATAGCTGTCGCAACAGGATGTGTGCTATGGCTTTCTATCGCGTTTACCAAATTCAGAATTTCAGTTTTGTCAAATTCAGGTTTTAAAATCACTTCCTGAACCTTAAAAACACCTTCTGTCATTGTTCCTGTTTTATCCATCACCACATTCTTAACACTGGCTAGAATGTCAAGATAATTGGATCCTTTAAACAAGATTCCATTGCGACTCGCAGCTCCTATACCTCCAAAATAACCTAGTGGAATAGAAATAACCAAGGCACAAGGACAGGAAATAACAAGAAATACTAAAGCACGATACAACCATTCACTGAACACATACTCGGAAACAAACAATGCTGGTAACAATGCAATTCCGATAGCAAGGAAAGTAACAATAGGTGTATATACTTTTGCAAATTTTCGAATGAATAATTCGGTAGGTGCTTTTTGTGCAGTTGCATCCTGAACCATTTCCAGAATCTTACTCAGTTTACTGTCCGTGTAAGCTGTTGTAACTTTTATCTGACTAACTGTATTCAAATTAATCATTCCTGCCAGTACCGTTTCACCTTTTGATTTGGTATCCGGCTTACTTTCTCCTGTTAAGGCAGCCGTGTTAAAAGATCCCGTTTCTGACTCCAATTCACCATCTAATCCTACTTTTTCTCCAGGCTTTAGCTGGATAATATCACCAATATTCGCATCTTCTGCTTGAATAATGGTTGCTTTTCCGTCCTTTAAAACAGTAACTTCGTCAGGTCTTTGGTCTAATAGTGCTTTGATATTGCCTTTTGCCCTTGATACAGCCAGTGTTTGAAACACTTCACCTACGGCGTAAAACAACATTACTGCAACACCTTCTGGATATTCCCCAATAGCGAATGCACCAATAGTGGCTATACTCATTAGGAAAAACTCTGAAAAGAAATCTTTGTAACGAATACTTTCAATCGCTTCTTTAATAACAGGTAAACCTACTGGAATATAAGCAACTACATACCAAATAATCCTTACCCAACCCGTAAACCAAGTTTGTGGAAAGTAATTATCAAAACCAATGGCTACCAATAGCAATACCAATGAAATGATTGCCGGAGTAAACAACTGAAGAGCTGTTTTATCTTCTAAATCGTGGCTATGGTCGTGCCCGTCGCCATCGCTATGATCGTGTCCGCCTTTTTTCTTTCCGTGATTGTGTCCGCTGTGGTCATGATCGTCGTGGCTACCGTGATCGTGTCCATCACCATCGCCATGATCGTGTCCACTATGGTCGTGATCGTCGTGATTGACATCTTTCAACAAATCTGCCGCACCGGCATTTTTATAAATTTTTTCTGTTTTCACACAACACAACTGATTACCTTGAGTATCATATTTATGTTTGTGCGGTTTTTTACCCGTAAGATCCAGGCCACCATCATCGGTGCTGCAACATATTTTTGACATAATTATTATTTTTTTAGTAAACTGTATTAGTAGTCGTTTTTAACTAATTCCTATTTGTACAGCAAAATTATAATCTAAATTTGGGAACCTGGTTGCAAATACAAAACTGCTTTTCAGACTCCCCGAAAAACTGATACAAGCCTTAATTTGCTACTAAAAAAACATTAAGGCTTGTAGAATTTTCATTTAAATATGAATAGCTATCTTATCAACATCAAGGCAAGCTTCACGCAAGTTTTCATAATACGTTGGATGCCCGTGCGAAATGCGTGCAATATCTTCTGCTGAAGCTCTGAATGCCATTGCTACAGTCGGTTCACCTATTAAATCAGAGGCTCTTTCACCAATAATGTGAAAACCTAAAATTTCATCCGTTTCCGCATCTGTCAAGACTTTTGCAATACCCTCTGTTTTACCACTTGTGATAGCTCTTCCTGATGCAGAAAAAGGAAATTGTCCTACTTTGTAATTTTTCCCTTCAGTTTTCAGCTCTTCTTCGGTTTTCCCTACACTTGAAACTTCAGGACTGGTATAAACAATTCCAGGAATTAAATTATAATCAATGTGAGGTTTTTGCCCAGCGATGATTTCTGCCACATAAACACCTTCTTCAGACGCTTTGTGAGCAAGCATAGGTCCTACAACAACATCACCGATGGCATAGATTCCTTTTACATTGGTTTCAAGATTGCTATCGGTGGCAACCTGTCCGCGTGGAGTCAATTCAACTCCAACATTTTCCAAACCTAAACCTGTTGTATAAGGTTTTCTACCTATTGCCATTAGACAATAATCCCCTTCAATTGCTACGGTATTACCGTTTTTATCTTCGGCAGTAACGGTTACATTATCACCATTATTGGTTGCTCCGGTAACTTTATGATTTAGCAAAAATTCAAAACCTAAATTCTTTTTTAAAGATTTTTGAAGTTCGACTCCCATTTTTTTGTCCATACTCGGAAGTATTCCTCCTGTATATTCAAGTACGGTTACTTTGCTTCCTAATCTTGCGTAAACCGAACCTAATTCCATTCCGATTACACCACCACCAACTACAATAAGATGTTTCGGAATTTCTTTTAAAACCAACGCTTCGGTAGAACTGATGATTCTTTTTTTATCAATGTCAATTCCCGGAAGCGAAGCGGGCTTAGAGCCCGTCGCTATAATGATATTTTTACCGGTAATTGTTTTTTCTTCGTTTTCGGATTTCAGAAGAATGGTGTTTTTATCCACAAAAGATCCCGTTGCCTGAAATACTTCAACCTTATTCTTCTTCATCAGATAACTTACACCGCCGTTTATTTTAGAAACAACATCTGCTTTTCTGGCAATCATTTTTTCCAAATCAACTTGCAAATTATCAACAGAGATCCCATGAACATTTACGTTATCCTTGATTTCATGGTACCGCTCAGAACTGTCTAACATTGCTTTTGAAGGAATACATCCTACATTTAGACAAGTTCCTCCAAGTACTGCATATTTTTCGATAATAGCTGTTTTTAAGCCTAATTGAGCACAACGGATTGCGGTTACATAGCCACCTGGTCCAGATCCGATAATGATTACATCAAAATTATTTTTCATGATTTTTTTTTAAATTATGTTAATGGCTATGACCACCTGTATTACTAAGCTTAGCATTAATAAAAAAAGCACCTTTAGTTACAATCTGAGCATTTTGTGGAATCTCTTTAACCGGAGTAATAGCTGTATATCCCATGTTTGAAGTACCCTTTGCTACTTCAATTTTTTCAAAATTCAATTTCTGTGCTGCTTGGGTAGCATGCTCAGAAGCTTCTTTTTCATTTTTATGCCCATGTGTTGCTTCTCCTTCATCATGACCATGACCATGATCGTCATGACCTCCCTCATTATGTTCTTCCGGTTCCTTATCTGTCTTAATAAATATGTAGTATTTACCATCCGCTTCCACAATTGCCTCATTTGGAACAGCAGAAGTCAACACATCATCAAGACTTACGAGCCCAGTGATATTCATTCCATCTATTAAACCTGATTTGTCTCCAATAATTTCACTATGAACAGCAATTGATTTACTTTCTCCACTAAAAGATGATCCTATAGTAGTTACTTTAGCGGCATAGCTTTTTTGCGGATTATTAGTAATAGTGAAGTTAATTTTCTGTCCTACCTTGATTAATGGAAGATCTTTTTCAAAAACCTGTAAATCTAAATGAATAGAGCTATTATTAATAATTTCAACAATAGGCGAGGAAACGTCCACATAACTTCCAATTTTTGCAAATACATCACTGATGGTACCATCAATTGGACTTGTTACCGTTAGACTTGAACGAAAATTATTATTAGCAATATTGTTGGGGTTAATTCCCATCATCTGAATTTGTTGCTGTAATGAAGCTTTTCTAGCTTTTAGAGTACTTAATTCTGCAGTAGCATTTTGTAAGTTCTTTTTAGCTCCTGCATTTCCTTCGTTCAACTCTCTCTGACGCTCTAACTCTTGTTCTGCAAACGTTATTCTGCTTTGGATGGAAGAGTATTCTTCTTGTAACTGAACAAACTGAGGGTTAGAGATAGTTGCAATCACCTGACCTTTTCTTACATAATCACCAAGTTCAACAGTTAAGGTTTTAATAACTCCACCAAACAAGGAAGTTGCATTAGCTTTGCTCTTATTCGGAACCCGAAGTTTACCGATGGCTTTTAAAGATGCCGTTAGAGACTTTTGCTCAATACTTCCTAATTCAATTCCTGCCGTCTTTATCTGGTCTTCAGTTAACGTTGCTATATTTTCAGCCTCTTCTGAGTGACTTTCTTTTGATGATTCTTGGGAAGTAGAGTGGTCATGTCCATCTCCTTCTTTATGCTCTTTACCTCCACATGATATCAAAAATAAGGATGCTAGAATAATACTTAACACCGATGTTACTTTTATTATATTGACTTTCATTTTGTTTATTTATTTGTTAATGAATAGATAACAATCACAGATTCATTTATTTGCTGTATACTTTTAAGATAGTTTAAATAGGTATCAGTAGCTGTTTGAACGGCATACAGATATTCTACATAAGAAAGGTCTCCTGTGCTATATCCCAAACGTGAAGCATTTATAATTTCTTCTGCATTCGGAATTGCCTGTTCAATAAAATAATTAAACTGACTCACATTTTGCTCATATTGAGTCATGGCATTTTTCATTTCTGTTTTCAAAACATTTTCCTGCCATTGCGCATTCATTTCTGCAGATTCTTTTTGAATTTCCAACGAACGAACCCTTGATCTTGTGGTTGTAAAAATTGGAATAGAAATTCCTACATCGACAAATCCAAATCTTTGACCTCTTCCATAAAACTTTTCTACACCATTTTTGCTATGTTCACCAATCAATGAGATATTGCTGTAACCTAAAGTAAAGTCTGGCAATCCATTCGCTCTTTCTACCTTTTTACTTTTTTCAGCAACAAGTGCTTCTTGATACAGAGATTGAATACTTGGATGATTCCTAACAGCATCATTATCTATTATGTCACTTATAAATACAGGCTTATATTCTAGTGCTTTTTCGATGGTGAAATCCTCCTCAATCTGCATTAGATTTTTTAAATTCAGGTATGCATTTTTTCTTAATACCTCATTTTGTTGAGCAAGAAGGTTGATTTCACCTCGTTTAGTGTTTGCTGTACTTACATCAATTTTACCAATATCACCAGTCTTATATCGCAAGTTAGCTACTCTTATAAAATCAAGATAAATGCTATCAAGGTATTGAAGTTTTTTAGCATTATTTTCAAGATACTCCAACTGATAATAATAGGTACGTACTTGCTTCTTTAATTCATTTTCTGAAAGAGCCTTTGCCCATTCTTTGCTTTTAATTTCTTCTTTAATAAGATCCTTTTTTGCTCCAAATAGTGTGGGAAAAGGAATGTTTTGAGAAATCATAACTCCATCATTATATTCAAATCCTTCGTTATTTCCGTATTGAATATTTAGTTCGGTTTTCGGTAATTCATAAGCTGTTCGTTTCAGACTTTCAGCTGCCCTTACGTCTAAATCTTTAGATTTAATTCCTGAATTATTTTCTAATGCAATTCGGACAGCTTTATCTGCGGAAATATCTTGTGCTTGAATATTTTGTGAGAGACCTAAAAATATGCCCAATAATATTATTGGAGTTATCGATTTAATTTTATTATTATTCATTGCTTTATTTGTTTTCATAAATACCAAATACAGTAGCGGAAGAACAAAGAGTGTTAATGCTGTAGCTGAAATCAGCCCGCCAATTACTACGGTAGCAAGAGGTTTTTGTACTTCAGCTCCCGCACTGGTACTTAAAGCCATAGGAAGAAAACCTAAACTGGCAACAGATGCCGTCATTAGAACAGGACGTAACCTTGTTTTGGTTCCTTCAATTACCCGTGCAACTATGTCATCCCAACCTTCTTTTTCTAACCTATTGAATGTTGCTATAAGTACGATTCCGTTTAGTACCGCCACACCGAACAAAGCAATAAAACCAACTCCGGCTGAAATACTAAATGGCATATCTCTCAACAACAATGCAAATACTCCACCTATGGCACTCATAGGTATTGCAGCATATACAAGTGCCGCTTCTTTAAGTGAACGGAATGTAAAGTAAAGAAGTACAAATATTAGAAGAAGTGAGATCGGCACTGCGATGAGTAAACGATCGCTTGCTTTTTGTAAATTTTCAAATTGACCACCATACGTTACATAGTAGCCGCTCGGAAGTTTCACTTCTTGAGCGAGTTTGTCTTGAATATCTTTCACCACACTTGCAACATCTCTTCCCTGAACGTTAAAGCCAACATATATACGACGTTTTCCGTCTTCACGGCTTATTTGTGCTGGACCTAATTTATAGTTGACATCAGCTACTTGAGAAAGCGGAATTTGTTCTCCACTAGGCGTTGGTATGAATAGATTACTTACATCTTCTATAGAGGTTCTGTGCTCATTGTCCAGACGAACTACCAGATCAAATTTTCGCTCATTTTCATATACTACACCTGCTGCTTTTCCTGCAAAGGCAGTACTCACAATGTCATTAATATCTTGAATTTTTAAACCATAGTTGGCAATTCTCGCCCGATCATAATCAATGTTGATTTGAGGGAGTCCATCCACTCTTTCTACTTGTGGCGCAGTCGCTCCCGGAATTGTCTGTACTATAGTATTAACTTTATTAGCATACACCAATAGAGAATCCAGATTTTCTCCAAAAATTTTCACTGCCACATCCTGACGAATCCCCGTCATTAATTCATTGAATCTCATCTGAATAGGCTGATTAGCTTCAAAGAAAACCCCTGGGATACTTTCTAGTTTTTCCATCATTTCGTTTGAAAGCTCATCATAAGATTTTTTTTCTTTCCATTCTTTTTGTGGCTTAAGAATGACCATTAAATCTGTAGCCTCCGGAGGCATCGGATCAGTAGGTATCTCACCGGCACCTGTTTTTCCTACCACCATTTTAACTTCGTCAAATTCTTTCAGAATTCGAGACGCTTGCATAGATGTCTCCAAACTTTGACTTAAAGAAGTCCCTTGAGGTAGAATACAATGCATTGCAAAATCTCCTTCACCTAGTTTCGGTAAGAATTCACCACCCATTCGGGAAAATAAGAATAAGCTGATTGCAAATAAACCTACCGCTGATCCTATCACTACATATTTTAATCTAATAGCTTTTTCTAAAAGGGGCTGATACACTTTGTTTAAGAAATCCATCATTTTATCTGACAGGTTCTTTTTTGTGATAGGTTTCTTTGACAAGAACAGTGCACTCATCATAGGGATATAGGTGAATGAAAGAATTAAAGCTCCAATAATTGCAAAACTGACTGTTTGAGCCATTGGTGTAAACATTTTTCCTTCGATCCCTACTAATGTTAATATTGGGATGTATACAATAAGAATGATGATTTCTCCGAAAGCCGCACTTGTACGTATTTTTCTTGCAGAATCGAACACTTCTTCATCCATTTCTCCCTGTGTAAGTCTCTTATTTGATTTTCTAAGCCCTAGATGATGCATTGTTGCTTCCACTACAATCAAAGAACCATCCACAATCAAACCAAAGTCTATAGCTCCTAAACTCATCAGATTGGCACTCACTCCAAACAATCTCATCATACCTAATGCAAATAGCATTGACAAAGGAATAGCAGAAGCGACAATTAAACCAGCTCTTAAATTACCTAGAAACAGAATTAAGACAAAAATTACAATTAAAGCTCCCTCTATAAGATTTTTCTCAACCGTATCTATGGCACGTCCAACAAGGTCTGTTCTGTCGAGATAAGGTTCGATAACGATATCGTCTGGTAGAGATTGTTGTATTGTCGGAATTTTCTCCTTAATACGTTCTACCACTTTGGCACTGTTTTCTCCTTTGAGCATCATGACGATTCCTCCCACAGCATCTACCTCTCCGTTGTAGGTGAGCGCACCGTAACGAATGGCATTACCAAAACGTACTTCTGCTACATCTTTTACCAGTATAGGAACTCCTGAAATATTCTTTACAACAATATTCCCTACATCTTCAAGTGTGTTTACCAAACCTACACCTCTAATAAAATATGCATTGGGTTTCTTGTCAATATATGCACCTCCTGTATTTTGGTTATTAGTTTCCAATGCAGAAAATATTTCGGAAATACTCACATCCATAGCTCTTAAACGATCTGGATTGACAGAAACTTCATATTGCTTCAGCAGCCCTCCAAAGCTATTGATTTCAGCAATTCCTGGTGTTCCATATAGTTGACGAGCAACAATCCAATCTTGCATTGTTCTCAGATCCATAGCGGTATATTTGTCTTCGCTACCTTTTTTAGGATGTAGTATATACTGATACACTTCACCTAAGCCAGTGCTAACAGGGGATAGTTCCGGTGTGCCTACACCCTCAGGAATTTGCTCCTCAGCTTCTTTCAATTTCTCATTAACTAGTTGTCTAGCAAAGTAGATGTCTACTTCATCCTTAAAAACAACGGTAACGACTGAAAGTCCAAAACGGGAAATACTTCGTATCTCTTCCACATCAGGAAGATTGACAATACTTTGCTCTACTGGAAATGTAACTAATTGTTCAACTTCCTGCCCCGCTAGAGTAGGACATAGAGTTATAACTTGTACCTGATTATTTGTAATATCAGGCTGGGCATCTATAGGAAGTTTTGTAGCACTCCATACGCCCCATATTATCAGCAGCAAAGTCATTACTCCAATAATGAGCTTATTCTTGATACTGAATTTAATTATGTTATCTAACATTTTTGATTAGTATTAATATTTAAAGTATATACGATTTCTATCATTTAAAATGATAGTACAATAATTTTTACTGACGCACACGAAGAAATATTCTTCACAAGCGCAAGAGAAAAGACTAGTAATTACTTTTTAAACATTAATCTTTGGCGGTTGCCATATGCTCCCGGAGTATTGGGAATAGAGATTTACATTTCTAAGAGAAACCTTTTGTTTAGCGTTCAATTTAAGTTTTGGGGATACTACTTCGGTTATGTTGAAATCCGAAATAGCTACAGTAATGGTTCCACAACATTGGCAAGAACAAAAAGGACTACAAAAATCTTTGTGTTCCGTTTTATGATTATCTTCATGTGATAGTCCAATTTCTACTAACTGGTTGTTATTTGCTGTACATTCATACAAAGCGTCTGTGCAGGGAAGTATTGACATCCCTAACATATAAACACTGAATATAAATACAAATATTTTCACCTCTCTAATTTTAAACTTTAATTGATTGATAATCCATCCAATAAGTCGGTACAAACTTACAAAAAATATAATAGCACTCAACTTAACAAATAAGTTATTTTTCTCATGAATGAAATCTATAAAAGATTATGTAATTAGCAATTTATTTAAAATAAATTTAGTCATTTAACACCTCTTTCATTATAAAGCAGCCTGTATATCTATCATCTATCATTACAAGAATCACCTTTTCATTGATATGATTCAAGCTTTCATCATAATAAAAATCGTAACATTTCATCAATTCAAGATTTCCAATAATTACTTCATGATTATCAATAAAACCTTTAATTCCTCCTTGTATTTCTTCAACTTTTTCAATTCTATAGTCTGATAATTGTACAGATGGCAACACTTTAAAAATAGCTCTTGCTATAGGGTGTGATGACATAGATTGAAGTATTGATGTATAGGTATACATTGTTTCTTTTTCAGAAACTACACATTCAATTTTTTTTACCTCAAAATCTGGGTTATCTACGTAACCTGATTTTATTTTCGAGTTATTATTATATCTATTTTCCATATCTATATTATGAATTTTTACACAACAAAATTAGCTGTAGTATTTGGGAACCTGGTTGCAAATGCAAAACAGCCATATTTACATATGGCTGTTTTTTAAAATGCGGTTTTATTTGGAGTTATTTGTTTCTTAAAAAATCTCGAACACTCATTACACATTCCCTTCATTACAAAATTTATACTTTCCAATAAAAAACTATCTGGCAGCTGAATCGGTGGAATAGCAATACTTTCAAGACAAAAAGTATTCTTACAGCGGTTACAGTTGAAATGTACATGTAGGTCACCTACATTGCACATACATGAATCACTACAAATTGAATATTTCATTGAGCCGGAACCATCATCGATCGTATGAATGAGTAAGTTGTCATGAAAAAGGGTCAAGGTCCTAAAAATAGTAGATTTATTTACCGTCTCTAGTTCCGTTTCCAAATCGGTCAGGCTAAATGCTTTTTTAAATTCAGACATTGTCTGAAAAATTAATAATCTAACTGATGTTGGTTTTATACTTCTTTTTTCTAACCTTTCTTCTAAACTTTTCATCTTGCTTTTATGGATTAAATGAGCTAATAAATCCAATGTAAAAGTATAGAAGTCGATTTTATTCCATCTTGTAATATTCTTTGATAGATTTACGAGATTTACTGGTTACTGTATTATAAATAGTGAATGTAGCCTATTTCGGGCAAATATTTACAGTCTTCGCAATTATCGTATTCTAATGTTGATTGCTCAGGTTGCTCAAAATTGGCTTGTAAAAAAGCATTTGAAAACAAAGCATAAGGGGGATATTCTGCAATATGGTTTTTAAGCATTTTGTGTGCTTCTGTTAATTCGCATATAAATACCCCCAGCAATTCGCATTAAAATGCCACCACCTTAAACAATTAAGGTTTTACTTGTTGAGAGTATAATAAACTC
>NZ_MKWH01000072.1:0-32291 GCF_001899705.1 Sphingobacterium sp. 40-24
GCCCGCCAGAGCCGATGGTATTGCCGTAACAGGTGGGAGAGTAGGTCGGTGCCTTTTTTTACACGGAAGCCCTTGCTGGAAATAGTCAAGGGCTTCTTTCGTTTAGATACCTGCCTGTACTTCCCTGTACAAGCTATTGCATATCTGCCGTACCCCCCGACCGGCGCTGTTCCGCAGCAGTGTGACGCATCTGTAAATCAAATATTCGGCGGTCACTACACAAGCTACTTGTAATCACTAGGAGCATGTCTTGTCTCAGTTATTACCCCAATGGTTTACGGAGGTGAGAAAGTCTCGGTTTTTGGATATATCATTCGTATTTCTATTAGATAGGATTGAAAACTTTTTAACACCATAATTTTCGCTGTTGCCGATTTTATGTTGTAAGATTGCTACACCTTTGCCTGTAAAGGATGAATATATCGGCAGGAGCTTTGAGTTTGGTGTTTGAAACTATTGTGGGATATTTTATATGTATGAAGATTGGGATTAAAGGAGCATGTAGAAATTATAATCCGTTCTATTTGAGATATTGAAACGACTCACATGTTGTATAATAGTGAAATATCAATTATTATATATTGGAAAGTGGAAAGTCGGGCACAGTAAAGGAGGTATCTGTATTGCCAACGGTCTATATGGAATACAAATACCTGATGTTCTTGGCTATTACACTATACCCTGGAAGAATAGCTGCATTGCTTTAATCTTCTTCTGTATAAAAGTCGATCAACGAGGAGATATAAGGGTCTTCCCATCCATCCGAGATATTTTCAAAGTCTTCATCCGGTATATTTGTCTGCCTAATTTCCAAGGATGTCCCTTTTTTATGTTCATGCAGCTTTAATGTAACAATCGAGGGGTTGTCTGTTTCACCGAAGTACCATTCTTGCACAATTTTTGTCGAAGGTTCCAGTTCCAAGAATCGGCCAGTTATAGCACCATCCCATAAGGAGAATTCTCCATTGATAGTAGCGTCTATGGACACTAGGTCTCCTGTCCAAAGACGAGCGGTAATTTCGGTCGTTAATGCAAGATACAGCTCCTCTGGAGTTGCAGGAATAATAGCATATTTCTTGAATTCTTTCATGGTGCAAAGTTACTCTTTCTTGTAATTTACCACTTATTTTGACTTCATTTTTATTTATCTTAATTTTATCGCAAACTATTAGGACAACATGAGTAATTTTCTGCCAAATTCTTTAGTGAAAAAGTTAGGAGTGAATCCATTATTTGATACTGATGCATTTATTAAGATACATGAAGAAGGTATTCGGGCGACAGCAATACGCCTAAACCCTAATAAATTAGAAGATTGTCCGTTTCCTAATGCAAAACAAGTTCCTTGGTGTCATGTGGCTTATTATCTTCAGGATCGTCCAGTGTTTACGTTAGATCCTTTATTTCATGCTGGAACATACTATCCACAAGATGCTTCTTCCATGTTCATAGATCATATTATTCGAAGTTTGAAGTTAAATGAAAGGAGTGTTCGGGCGTTGGACTTATGCGCCGCTCCAGGAGGAAAGTCTACTTTATTAAACAGTAGTTTGCATCCGGAATCGCTCTTGGTTGCAAATGAAATTATTAAAACTAGGGTTACCGTCCTGCAAGATAACTTAATGAAATGGGGAAATGCTAACACAGTAACGACAAATAATGATCCTGCAGCGTTTAATCGCCTTCCAGGATACTTCGATTTGATGGTTGTTGATGCCCCATGTTCTGGATCTGGAATGTTTAGAAAAGATACCGATACCATCGATGAATGGTCCGAAGCTAATGTTAAGCTTTGTAGCGAAAGACAACAGCGAATTTTGGCTGAAAGCTTGGCGACTTTAAATAAGGGCGGATATTTGTTCTATTCAACATGTTCTTATTCTCCGGAAGAAAATGAAGATATTGTCGATTGGTTACTGGATAGCGGTGATTTCGAATCTATTGAAATAGCTATTGAAGAGCATTGGGGAATTGATCATACAAGTTCTAATAAGCATCGTGCACACGGTTATCGATTTTACCCGCATAAATTAGGTGGAGAGGGCTTTTTTATTGCTGTCCTTAAGAAGATTGGCGAACAGGGAACGTTCAATAGAAAGCGAATTAAACCCGAAAAATCAGATGCACCTAGAGGAATTCTAGATAATTGGATTTCGGATAGTGCCAGTTTTCATACTTTTCTTCATCGTGATGATGTATATATTTTTCCAAAAATGTACGAACATGATCTAAAATATCTCCAAAATGTACTTTATCTTAAGAATGCGGGAACTAATGTTGGGAAACTTAACAGAAAGGAGCTAATACCAAGCCATGCGCTGGCTTTGAGCATTCATTTGACCAAAGACTTCCAATTGGTGGAATTGTCGCTTGAGGATGCCCGCAATTATCTTAGAAAGGAAAATATAGCTGTGGATACGATTGGCGAAAATATTCAAGGATGGGCCATAGCAAGTTTTCAAGGTAAACCTTTGGGCTGGATGAAGGTATTGACCAACCGAATAAACAACTATTATCCAAAGGAATTGAGGATTGCAAATTTATAAGAGCTGGAGACATTGTACTCCAAGGGGAGTATATATAAAATTTGCTTAGGATAGGCCCACGATAATTGAACAGATATCTTTAGCAACTTCTTCTTTCGATTTTAGGCTAAACTCACGGGTATTTCCAGACCGATCGATTATAGTGACTTTATTGGTATCCGTAGCAAAGCCGGCACCCTTATCTTGCATGGAATTGAGCACAATAAAATCCAGGTTTTTTCGAACCAATTTTTCTTTTGCATTTTCGAGTTCATTATTGGTTTCCAATGCAAACCCAACGAGTAGCTGGTTTTCTTTCTTTTTGGCACCTAAAGTAGCTAGAATATCGGCGGTTTTTGTCAGCTCGATAGCGAATTCGTTTTCTTTCTTTTTTATTTTTTGGGTAGCGACTTCAACTGGAGTGTAGTCTGCCACAGCAGCGCTCATTACAACAATATCTGCTGCTTCAAAATATTCTTCGCAGGCGCTTAGCATCTCAGCTGCCGAGGTAACTGAAATCGTATAGACGCGTTCGGGTAATTTCAGGGCAGTAGGTCCCGATACTAGCGTGACATCTGCGCCAAGTTCTTCAAGTTCTTTGGCGATGGCATAGCCCATTTTTCCACTTGAATGATTGCCAATGAAGCGGACTGGGTCTATAGCTTCATAAGTAGGGCCAGCTGATACTAATGCTTTCTTTCCTGCTAAGGGCAGTCCTCGCTCCGAAAATTTAACTAAGAAATCCATTATTTCTTCCGGCTCCGCCAAACGCCCCTCACCAACTAGACCACTTGCCAGTTCCCCTTTTCCCGGGGGAATGAGGATATTGCCATAAGAACTAAGCTTATTAATATTGGACTGTGTTGAAGGGTGTTTCCACATATCTAAATCCATTGCTGGAGCGAATAGTACTGGACATTTTGCTGATAGATACACGGCTGTTAAGAGGTTATCGCAAAACCCATTGGCCATTTTGGCCAAGGTATTTGCCGTTGCTGGTGCGACTAAAATATAATCTGCATTTAAAGCAATTTCGACATGATTGTTCCATTCCCCGGTATTCGGCTGATAATAATCTATTAAAACGGGGGTTTTGGAAAGTGTGGAAAGCGTAAGCGGGGTAATAAATGCTGTCGCTTCTTTTGACATGACTACGTTAACTTTGGCTTCCGCTTTTACCAAAAGGCGGATAAGGGATGCAATCTTGTATGCGGCAATACTGCCGCATACAGCAATTACAATATTTTTCCCAGCTAAAGCCATTGTTCAAGGATTAGTCCTGCTCTTTTGAAGGATTTCTGTAGTACACTTTATCGTGTAAAAATTCATCGATAGCAACCAAGGTAGGCTTTGGCATACGCTCGTAATGTTTTGAAATCTCTATTTGTTCGCGGTTTTCGAATACCTCTTCCAAGTTATCGTTGTTGCTTGCAAATTCAGCAAGTTTTCCATTCAATTCTTCTTTAATATCTACTGCAATTTGGTTCGCGCGTTTAGAAATAACTACAATAGATTCATAGAGATTGTCAGTGCCTTTGTCCAATTGTCTCAAGTCACGTGTGACTGTAGAGTTTGGAACTGAATTGTTATTTTTTTGACTCATCTTTTTGGGTATTTTCTTTTTCTTTTTTCGCCTTTTGTTCTTTGATATACACTTCCTGCTCTGCAACGGCCTTATTATAATCCTTTACTTGAGAGAGGGCGGTTTTAATCCCTTTTTCAGAATTTTCACGAAGAGATTCTGCCTCTTTCATATGTTTGCTATTCGGAAAATTACTTGCGAAGCTACGGTAATAATCCAAGGCATCATCAAATCTGCTTTCTTGTTTCAGGAAGAAACTTTTTGACGCATAGATGTATTGTGCTTTTAAGGTTAAAAACTCAATCTCTTCTGCGTATTTTGTATCAGGGTATTCTTTTAATACATTCTGTAATGCGATGACAGCTGCCCTATAATCATCCGTAAGACCCATGTCATAATACAGTCTTGCATTAGCAAATGCTTTAAGCTCAAGTTTATCTCTTAATTTCTGAATAAGATCTGCGGCTTCTTTGGACCGTTCCGATTCGGGATAGAGATTGACAAAGAGCTGTAAAGCATCAATTGCCTTTCTTGTATTTGCTTGATCTAACGTCGATCTCGGAGAATCCAAATAATAACAATAGGCATGCATAAAACGACATTCCTCTGCTCTTGCACTATTTGGATAAACATCCGCAAAATCTTTAAAGTGAAATGCTGCAGATGTATAATCTTTCAGACGGTAGTTGGCAAATGCCAAATAATAGTAAATATTTTCTGCTTCAGCTTGTCCACGGAATTTGGTCCGCAAGTCATCAAACAAAACTAACGCCTTTGTATATTTCTTTTTCTCATAAAGTTTTACGGCCTCTTCGTACTTTTGAGCGATGTTATTGCTTGCTCGCAATTTCTCAAATTTACTTTTACAGCCAGTAAATACCAATAGAAACATCATGCCGGCACAGATAGCCGCTATACGCCTATTTAAAAACATTTTACAAAGATAAGTGAATTTGTTATACTAATCAATTAAATTTTACTGCGCAATATAGTTTAATAATTATTTGATCGCAAAAACAACATTTCTTATTAACATTCTTTAACTCGATTGTAGCTCGGAAGAGGGTATATTGTCATATACTTGTTGTTTTTCCAATGGTAGCGAAGCCTAAAAATACACATTTTAAAATATTTGATTATCTTTACATATTACAATCATTGAATAGCATTAAAAGTATGACTTTAAAAGAAAAAGTTGAGCAAGCATTAGATACCTTGAGACCATATTTGGAGACTGATGGCGGAAATGTGAGTGTTGAAGAGATTACAGCGGATAATGTCGTGCGTTTAAAATTATTGGGAGCATGTGCTTCATGTTCAATGAGCATTATGACCTTTAAAGCTGGTTTAGAGCAGGCAATTAAGAAAGCTGTTCCTGAAATTACAGCAGTAGAGGCTATTAATTTAACAGATCCAGATTCCCCAGAAGCAACTTTACCCTCTGTTAATTAGTTTTTCTATTAACACAATTTAACGGCTAGTTCGGCTACTTTTGTTTAAATTTGTTCTATGAAGTTGCTGGTTTCTATATTATTTGCTGTATTTATACTTTTTTGTTCCGCTGCATTACAAGCGCAGGAAAGGAAAATTATTCAATATTCCGGTATCGTAACAACGGTTGGGTCTGGACTTCCTGTAGGTTATGCGACTGTCACTAATTTATCTTTCCGAAATGAAGCATTTGCTGCAAATAACGAGGGCTATTTCTCTTTTGTGGCACATGTAGGCGATACAATTCGTTTTACCTCTGTCGGTTTTGATCCTTTAGTTGTCACTATTCCTGAGGTTTCTGGAGATAAATATACCGCAAATATCATTATGCAAAATCTAGTGACGGAACTTCCGATGGTAACGCCCTATCCTTGGGCAAGTATAGAAGAGTTTAACATTGCATTTATGAATCTAGACGTTTCTGAAGATAACATCGTTAGAGTAAGAAGATCCTTGTCGTATGAGTCCTTGTCTGCAATGGCAGCTGTAATACCACGTGACGGAAATGAAATGCGTTCAATTAATAATGCGCAGAGCTTTAATACCATGAATAATAAAGTCATCAACCAACGTTATGCTAATCCATTGTTAAATCCTTTTGCATGGGGCAGTTTAATCCAACAGATTACAAAAGGAAGTCAGAGCCGAAAAAGTTCAAGTTATTAATCAGTCGATTTCAGTTTATTGAGTTCTCTCACACTTAATTTAGCGGAGAAATAGGAAACTAGACCAGAGATGCCAATGACTGTTATGAATACTAAAATGTAATCACTCCACTTACTTACCATAGGGTAGCTGTCTATAATGGTATTCGCTCCATCTTCTACACGAATGATTCCATAGACTGACTGAATATAGTTGAATATGCCGCCTATCAATAGACCTAATACACAACCGATAATAGCGATCATAAGACCTTCATAAAAGAAGATACGTTGAATTAGATTATCAGCCCCACCCAAACCTTTCAGGATCGTCATATCCTTTTGTTTGTCCAGTACAAGCATGGTTAAGGAACCTACAATATTAAAGATTGCAATCACACTGATTAAGGTCAGGATAAAGAAGACGACCCAGCGTTCAACGCGTACATTTTTATATAAGGTGGGGTTTTGTTTTTCCCTATTCTTTACAATATAATCTGGTCCTATTTTCTTTTGTAATGTCTGCCCAAATAAGTTGACATCTATACCATCTTTTAGGTAAAATTCGATCGATGAAACGCGGTCATATTCTCCGAGAACCTCTTTAGTAAATGAAATCGGTGTAATTATCAAATTGTCAAAATCTTGTTGATAGCGCATTACCCCTACAGGAGTTATGGATCGGATGTTGAACTCTTCAGCAGGATTGGAGGAATTTTTTACCCCTTTTCTCGGTGAATACACTTGAATTTGTTCCGAAGAGTTCTGCATAGGAATCGCCAGATTTGCCTGTACGCTTGCCCCTAGAATTGCGAGGTTAGTCGAGTCATGAGTAAGTTTGTATTGACCATCTACGAGGATACTGTCTCCGGTCTTCTTACTTAGCGATTGAGGTTCGACACCTTTTATATTTGCAATAAATTGTCTATTTGAATATTGTAACAATACCTTCTCTTGTAGAACCTCCGTATAATGAACCACATTAGAATCTTTTCGTAATTCGCTGAAGATAGCCTGTTTGCTATCAAAAAGTTTGCCTTTCTTGGGTTCAATCTTCAGCTCAGGAGCAAACTTACTGTACATGGATAGTATCAGCTGTTCCATTCCATTGAATGATGATAACAAAATGATTAAAGCGGCACTACTTACCATTACGCCAATCACACTAATTGAAGAGATGATATTAATGGCATTAACTGATTTCTTAGAAAACAGATATCTTTTTGCAAATAGAAGTGGCAGGTTCATGACTTTTATCCTCGGATAAATGGATTAGAATTCTTTTCGAAGCCAATCGTAGTCGATGGCCCATGCCCCGGGTAGACGATCGTGTCGTCGGGCAAGGTATAAAGTTTTGTTTTTATGCTATCCAAAAGCTGCTGGTGATTTCCCCCAGGAAGATCAGTACGGCCAATGCTATTGCGAAATAGAACATCTCCTCCGATCAAGAATTTTTGATCAGCTGAATACAAGCAAATATGTGCAGGGGAATGTCCAGGCGCAAGAATGACCGTTAGCTCATCATCATCTAAATGAATGGTATCATCCTCATTTAGAAATGTTTCCCCAATTGGGGAAATGTCATATCGGATGCCCATTTGAGGAGCATAATTCTGAACCGCTACTAAAATTGGTACCTCACCTTCGTGAAACTGCGGAAGCAAGCCAAATTTTTCATGGACAAAACTATTCCCCAATACATGGTCAATATGACAGTGTGTATTTAATAGGAGTGCCGGCTTGAGTTTATTGTTTGCGATGAAAGCTAGTAGTTCTTGCTGATCTTGCTCGCCATACATCCCTGGGTCAATGATAATGGCATTTCCTGACTCGTTATAAAGTAGATAAGTATTCTCCTGATAGGGATTGAAAGTGAATGTTTTGATCGTAAGCATAGTGGTAAAATTACAGTTTTTATTGATTTCTTACTATTGAAAGGTCAACTATTCCAGATTTCCCAGTTTTTTTCTGCTTGTAGAACCAACATTTCATACCCGTTTTTGATTCTGGCACCTTTTTCTTTGCTTTTTCGAAGAAACGTTGTTTCCTCTGGGTTGTATATGAGATCATAACAGAGGTGATTCTCAGTTAAGAATTCGTAAGGAATTTTCGGATATTCTGCTGTATTGGGAAATGTACCAACCGGTGAACAGTTGATAATCAAAGTATGGTCAGCTAGGATAGCACGATCAAGTTCATCATAAATGAGCTGGCCTGCCTGTTTGGTTCTGCTTACTAAAGTATGTGTTATTCCAAGTTGATTCAGGGCATAAATGACAGCTTTTGCAGCGCCCCCATTACCTAAAATCAAAGCCTTCTTATCCGCTTGGGGATTTAATAGCGGCTTTAGCGATGCCTCAAAACCATAGGCATCTGTATTGTAGCCTTTAAGATGTGTTATACCATCTGATGTATGGCTGATTCGAATACAGTTTACAGCTTGTATTGCATGAGCTTCTTCCGAGAGCTCATCCAAATAATCCATAACCTCTATCTTATAGGGAATGGTCACATTGACACCGTAAAAGTCTTTATTGGAAGCAATTGTTGTAAAATCGGCTATTTGAGCAAGTGGATATAAATCATAATCCACATCGGTAATACCCTCTTGATGAAATTTTTCTAGATAATATTTTTTTGAAAAAGAATGCCCTAACGGGTATCCTATTAAGCCTAATTTTTTCATTTGAATTGCGAAAAGTACGTTGTGGGAACAGGAATATATTTTCAATTTTAATATCCGGTCATTGCTACGCAATGACCGGATATGAGCCTCTTACATGTTAATCTTTCGGCTTTGTATATTTTTTTACAATTTCAGTAATAATCTGATTCCCTTGTAGCTGTGGAAGGTAATCAAAAAGAATATGATGCTTATCGGGATCCGTCGCCAGACCAAGCTCTAAAAAGTTCAGCGCTTCATTGTATTGTCCATTGGCAAATAGATAAGCAACCACACGATAGTACAGCTCTGCAGCATTTGGATTTTGTGTGATGGCATCGGATATTACATCAATGGCTTCTTCAATTTTACTTTGTTCAAATAGAATGGAGGAATAATCGAGCCACGCATCTATATCTGTTGGGTTCAAAGCGACTACCTTTTTATAGGCTTCTTCTGCAAGATCTATTTGTTGTAGTTTGTATCGGGCATCGGCAATCGCAAACCAGTAATCGGGGTTTGTATCTTCCAGCTCCAATGCTTTTTTATAGAAATGAAGAGATTCAAAATAACGCTCTTCGAAATCTAAGGTGACCCCAATACCGAACCAGGCATCAGCAAGCTCCGCATCTAATTTGACTGCCTTTTTATAATAATTGCGGGCTTCCTCCATCTGCTCAAGTTTCTCATAACATTCGCCAATCGCACAATAGGTATCAGCACTTGGTTGCTCATATTCAAATGTTTGTTTGTATACGTCCAATGCTTCCTGATAGCGATCTAGATTAACAAGAGCGTTCCCCTTATTGAAATAAGCTGAAGAAAAGTCTTCTTTAATTAATATAGCATAGTCATAAGCATCCAGAGCTTCCTCAAACCGACTTATTTTATGGTAAGAATTTCCTAGATTATACCAAGCATAGTAGGAGTATGGGTCTGAATCAATGTACTTCTTATAAAAGGAGATACTTTCTTCCTGTCTATCCAATATATCATAACAATAGGCCAATTCATAGAGTGCTTCTTGGTAATCCATATTGAGCTCAAGTGCTTTCTTTAGATAAATTATTGCTTTGTCATAATTCATTTGCGCTTGAAAGATCATCGCAATATGGAAGTAGACTTCATCTTTATTATCTAATAGCGGAAGTGCTTTGAAGAGCTGTTCCAAAGCATTATCAAACTGGCCGATACTACCTAATATGCCACCACGGATTAAGAAGATGTCTCCTTCTGAAGCTTCCAATAATTCCGCTTTATCAAGTGCCGAAAGTGCATTCTGATATTGTTGAATCGTTGAAAACAGTTGTGCCTGTTTCAATAAAAAGGTAATATCAAAAGGGTGTTGGCTGATCGCAAATTCGGTAACCTGTAGGGCCTTAACAGGGTCATTTTTTTCAGCGTAGTAATCAATAATTCCTTCAAAAGCCTTGGAGTCAAAAAAATACTGATCCTCGTTTCGAAGCATTTCCTCATATCTGTCCACCGAGATTTTTCTTTCTTCGGGGTTTTCAAATTCAAAATCCTCTTCCATTCTCAAAAGTTTAAAACCAGTATTCTGTTCTTTAATTCAAAATACTAATTTCTTATCTAATTTGTTCGAACTAATTTTCCACAAATCGGATATCCTCCACAAAGTTAAGGATAAATACGGGTAAAATAAAAAAGCCGGCTTTAAAGCCGGCTTCTAATATAATGGTATAAGTTATATACGATTATTTTTTGATCTCAACACGACGGTTTTGAACACGACCTTCTTCAGTAGCATTAGATGCAACTGGGTTTTTCTCTCCGTAACCGTTAGCAGTGATGCTTGATGAAGAAACACCAGCGTTTACTAAATATTGTTTTACAGAGTTCGCACGGTCTTTAGATAAAGTCACGTTATAAGCTTCAGAACCTTCAGCAGATGCATAACCATCTAATTGTACAGATGAATTGTTATCACGTAATTCTTTAGCCAATTTGTCTAACGTAGAGTAAGATGAAGTTTTCAATACTGAGCTATCAAATTCGAATTGAATTGGAGCGTAGTAACCGTTAGAAGTAACGTTGTTAACAACTGGCTCTGGGAATTTGATTGGACATCCTGAACCATCTACTGGAGTACCAGCTGGAGTACCAGGACATTTGTCAAATTTATCAGATACACCATCACCATCAGCGTCAGCGCTTAATGTGTTAACAGTACCTTCTAAAGTGCTTACACGTTGTTTCAATGCTTCAACTTCGTTTCTCAATGAAGGATCTTTCAACTCATCATACAATGTAGCAACTGGGTTAGCAAAAGTCAAGTTTTGTTTGTCTTTCGAACCTAAAGTGAATTCTAAACCAGCCATAACTGAAGAGAATTTACCTTTGTAAGATGATTGACGAGCTGGGCCGTAGATTTGATCATCAGCAAAGTTCATTGTATAACCTAAGTTCAATGCTACTACTTCAGATAATTTGAATTTAGCGCCAACACCTACAGGAACGAATGCTGTTAATTTGTTGTCGCGGTCACCTTTTTTATCACGGTCACCAATGATGCCTTCGCCCCATTTACCTGAATTATCATAAACAACTGTTCCTGAGAAATCATTGTTTGAATATTGAACAGGGTTGTAAGCCATAGCTCCCAAACCTACTTTAGCGTAGAAGTTAACTGCATTTTCTCTTCTCAAGAAATCGATTGTACCCAATTGGAATACACCGTTTAAGCTAGCTGCCCAGTTTACACTAGTTTCAACTGAACGAGCGCCTCTTGAGTTCTCGATAGCAGGACCAGAAAGATCATGGTTGTACGTTTTGATCTTACCACGGTTAGCTTCAACTTCTAAACCAAATAAGTGAGAGAATTGTTTACGCACTGTCAAACCATAGTACTCACCTACTTTATTTTGGAAGTAACCTACTTTTTGACCAAAAGCGTTACCACCACCGATTACGTTGTTCGGTGTAGTGATACCACCTTGAACTCCGATAGACCAAGTTCTGTATTGTGATCTACCACCGAATACTTGTTGAGCTTGTGCTGTACCAGCGAAACCTAAAGCGGCAACTAATGTAGCAGCAACAGCTGTTTTTTTAATTGTAGAATAGTTCATACTCTTGTTTTTAAGGTTATTATTAATTTTAATTGTTTTCAAATTTAATTATTGTATTAACACAAGGAATAGTACAATTGCCGTGCCAAAGTCTTAAAGTTATGTTAAAATTTTGTTTTTGCTATATTTTGTACTAAATTAAGTATTTAATGTGAAACAACAAAACAAAAATCCGGTACGAAAGTACCAAATTTTTGTTTTGTTTCAATAGGTTTAAGAAAAAAATTAAGTATTTTTTTTCTAAAGCAAATAATGTACGACCAATAAAGACAACGCACCCAACAAAGCTGAAACTGGAATGGTTAATATCCAAGCCCATAACAAGCTGATTGTTACCCCCCAACGCACTGCGGAAACACGTTTGACAACACCGACACCGATGATTGCACCTGTAATGGTATGCGTTGTTGAGGCTGGTATCCCAAAATGTTCTGTGATACCCAAAGTGACAGCTCCTGCAGATTCAGCACAAACACCTTCCAAGGGTGTTACTTTTGTGATCTTGGTTCCCATCGTTTTAACAATTTTCCATCCACCGCTCATTGTTCCGGCAGCGATTGCTGCGTAACAAGTTAATGGAATCCACTCTGGCATGTGTTCAGTCGTTGGGACATAGCCACCAGCAACCATCGCTACAAGGATAATTCCCATGACTTTCTGTGCATCATTACCTCCATGTGCAAAGCTCAAAGCAGCAGAAGAAACAAGTTGCAATATCTTGAACCATTTTTCGGCAACGCTTGGACGGGAGTTTTTTGCCAGGTTGATTACAATCAATGTGATGATAACCGATATCGTCATACCTATAATAGGGGCCAGTACGATAAATGCAATAATCTTTAAGGTTGCATCAATATTGATGGCGTGGATAGGATCTGCGCCAAGAATAAAAGCGTATGCCATACCCGATCCTGCAAAACCTCCAATAAGTGTATGGGATGAACTGGATGGTACGCCATAGTACCAGGTAAATAAGTTCCAACCGATTGCTGCAAGTAACCCTGCGAAAATAACTTCTAATGTAATGTATTCTTCCAATACTGTTTTTGCAATGGTATTGGCTACTTTATGATCTGTAAAGTAGAAGTAAGCTGCAAAGTTGAATATCGCAGCCCATAAAACGGCCATTGCTGGCGTTAAAACTTTTGTTGATACAACTGTCGCAATAGAATTGGCTGCATCATGGAATCCATTGATGTAGTCAAAAGCAATCGCAAGGACAATTACAACAACGAGTAATGTTGACATCATAATCTCGTAGAATTTTTGTGCACTTAAATCGAATGATTATGCGTTTTTAACCAGAATGCTTTCTAATACGTTAGCAACATCCTCACATTTATCGGTTGCATCTTCCATTGCAGATAACACTTCCTTGTGTTTAATTAATGAAATTGCATCTTTTTCAAATTCAAAAAGGTCAGCTACAGCTTTATCGAAAATATAATCCGCTTTGTTTTCTACGCTATTGATGCGAACACATGAATCCGTAATATTGCGGATATTTTTCAAATCTCTAAGCTCATGAATAGCTTTTGATACATGTTCTGTAGCTTCGACTAGTAAGTCAGCAATTTCAATCATTGGCTCCGTGGCCTTTTCAACCTTGTAAAGGTCCATTCTATTGGCGGCACCATGGATAAAATCTGCGACATCGTCCAATGAGCTTGCCAAAGAGTGTATATCTTCGCGGTCAAAAGGAGTGATAAAGTTCTTTCCCAGCTCCAAATGAATTTGATGCGTGATGTTGTCGCCTCTATGTTCCAAATCTTCCACTTTGCGTGTTAATTCCTTTTTCTTTTCAGGGTTGCTTGAGTTAACAATATCTTTTAACAACTTTGACATCTCGATCAAGTTGTTGCCGGCTTGTTCAAACAAAGGGAAGAATTTTTTATCCTTTGGAACGAAGTATTGAAAAATGCTATTTAAAGACATATCTTAAATTTATTTTTGCAAAAATAATACCTTAATGTTAAGTTAATGTTAACATTGATTTTGTTTAAACACAAAAGTGTCATCAATTGTTTAATTACCGGACTGAACTTTTTGTAAAGTAAAGCCAAATGTTGTTCCAATCCCTTCTGTACTACGCACATTTACGTTTTGCTGATGTGCTTCGACAATGTGCTTTACGATAGCCAATCCTAATCCTGATCCTCCAATATCGCGTGATCGGCTCTTATCAGTTCGAAAAAAGCGCTCGAATACACGGCTTAGATTTTTTTCTTCGATGCCATAACCGTCGTCTGTAATTTCGATAAGAACCTGTTCAAACAGTGGGAAAATCTTAATTTTAGTTGTCCCGCCCTCTTTTCCATACTTTAGGGAATTGTCTATCAGGTTGTATAATACCTGATGAATTTTATTGCGGTCAGCTTTAACCCAATGGGGTGTACCCGCTTTGGGTTTGAATTCTATTTTGATATTGTGTTGTTTAGCTTTGTCTTCAAGAGAGTAGGTGGTGTCTTTAATGAGGTCGACGATATCGAATTTTTCTATATTCAGGACCATTTTTCCGGATTCCAGTTTGGATATTTCATCAAGATCCTGAATCAGGTAATTTAGCCGGTCTAGATTCCGGGCAGCCTTATCTAAGAAATTCTTGGCCATTTCCATGTCTTCTTCCATCAGGCCATCTTGCAGGGTCTCAATGTAACCTTGCGTGGCAAATAAAGGCGTTTTGAATTCATGAGAAATGTTTGATAAAAACTCTCTGCGGAATTTCTCTTGTGATTTTAACTGCTCTATCTCATTTTTTTTATCTTTTGCCCATGCTTTGACTTCGTTCTCAGCATCTGTGATAGGATCCTCACTGACATGTTCTCCGATAGCATCTTTAAGATCCTTGCCGAGTTTAAGGTTATGAATCAGTTTATACATCGTATTGAGTCTACGATATATATATTTTTCAAATAGATAGTTAAATAGGAGGAAACTCGTTACCACAGCAACAAAGAAAATGATCAGCGCTGTCTGTAGATCATGTTTATAATAAAAGCTGATCGTAGATATTGCAATGCCGACAGCTGCGGAGTTTGCCAGTAATAATTGTTTAAAGTTCATTTGCAGAATAAAAAAGGCCCCTGATTTGGAGCCTAAGTTACTTATAATGATATTAATAAATTGTTAAAATTTTCCGATAATCGTTTTTGCTCCAGTAACCTTGTCACCAATGTTAACATTGATTTCTGTGCCTAAAGGAAGAAATAGATCTACGCGGGAACCGAATTTGATAAAACCAAACTCATTGCCTTGCACGACTTCGTCTTTTTCTTTTACATACCATACAATGCGACGCGCTAAGGCTCCTGCAATCTGGCGGAAAAGAACCTCCCGACCAGCTTTATCTTTGACAACGACTGTTGTTCTTTCGTTATCTGTAGATGATTTGGGGTGCCAAGCCACCAGAAACTTGCCGGGATGGTATTTAAAGAACGTGACTAAACCACTGATTGGGTTTCTGTTGACATGGACATTGACAGGAGACATAAATATAGATACCTGTATCCGCTTATCGTGGAAATACTCATTTTCCTCAGTTTCTTCGATAACAACAACTTTTCCATCCGCTGGACAAAGAATCACGTCATCCTGCGGGTTGACCACTTTTCTGGGACTTCTGAAAAACTGGACAACTGTGATGAATAGGAATGCTGATAGCGCATAAATAAACCATTTGGCGTATTGCGGAGCGTCATAATAATCCGCAACGGCATTGATAATGAAGATAAAAAGTACAGCGATCGCTAATGTGGTATATCCTTCTTTATGAAATTTCATATCTATTTATTTCTGCAAAGATAATTATTTACTCGAATTGTCTATTTGTCTTTCGATTTTAATTGAATGGGTATAGATTTTTCCGTCGTTACCCTGTGTGATTCCGCCAGATACTCTGATGAGGTCGTCTTGAGGCTGATTGTCTTTATACGTAGGGAAATAGAAGTCAATACTTCTCGCAATACGACTCAAAATGCCATCGAAAGACTCGTTTCCGGAATCTGATATTAACTTGAGACTCTTTAGATTAGCCATTCCGGTTTTCTTTACTTCCACGAGGTAAGAAAAATTAACCTGTTTGGTGATATCTAGTCCGGTTTTATTGAGATTGTCATTAAAACGTTTAGTTAAGAAAGCATAAAAATTGGAATAATCATCAAAGCTGCAAGACTTACCGTTAAATAGTTCCGCTCGTATAAAATAGTCATAAGGGAGGATGCTTAGCGACATGAAATCCTCATTATTTAGGTCTCCATTGTCATCATAGGTCATTGTGAGCACACCATTTGCAAAGCGTTGTGTCATAGCGTAAACGGGTTGCTGGCCTACATTGTAGAAATATGTATTCCAGTTTCCCTGTGGCCTGCCGCTTTTCACCTTTCCTTTGCGTAGGTAGAAATCAAAACCAAATTCAGTAAATCCTTCAAACGGAATAGAAAATTCATAGTTGCCTTCGCCATTTATTACTTCCTGTTTGCCCCTGTTGTCCCAGTAATCTTTTATAAAGTAGCCTTGTTCACTATAGGTTATGGTCAATAGCGGTTTTCCATCCGGGTAGTAATATTTCCAATCACCGGTCGGGTGGTTGTTTTGGAAATTTACTTCCCATTTCAGCACTCCATTTGGATGGAAGGCTTGAAATACGCCTTCTTTTTTACCATCTTTATAGGAACCAATGAGTATTCTCGCTCCATTTGGCGCAAAATCGCGAAACTCTCCGTCAAAGACTTGCTTTGCAAAATCAAATTTGCTCACACGTTCAATCGTTTTAAACTCGCACTCTTTTGAAACCAAATAATAATATTTGTCAAAATAAAAACGAATCAATCCCTGGTCTAATTTTTCATAGAATACAGGTTTTTCATCCTGTGCATACAGGTTTGTAAAGCTGCACACAGACAATAATAATAAGATATGGATGAATTTTCTAATCATAACTTTAGTGTGCTTCTAGCCAATTTTTGCCTTCTCCAATTTCTACGATCAAAGGAACACTTGTTTTTATAGCATTGGACATTTTGTCCAAAATAATTTTTTTGAATACCTCGATCTCGTCTTTAGGTACGTCAAAAACCAATTCATCATGCACCTGCATGATCATTTTACCTGTTAAACCTCGCTGTTCAATTTCCTTCTGAATCGCGATCATGGCAAGTTTGATCAAATCTGCTGCCGATCCTTGGATCGGAGCATTAATTGCGTTTCTTTCAGCGAATCCGCGAACGGTCATGTTTGCAGAATTGATATCTCTCAAATAACGTCTTCGTTTTAAAATTGTTTCAACGTAACCCTTCTCTTTTGCAGACTCGACGGCATCACTCATGTATTTTTTTATTCCTGTATATTGGTTAAAATATTCATTGATGATATCGGATGCTTCTTTACGAGATATGCCAAGGTTTTGGGAAAGGCCGAAGGCCGACTGGCCATAGATAATGCCAAAGTTAACTGCTTTCGCGTTGCGACGTTGTTCAGAAGTAACGGCATCAAAATCCACATTATAGACTTTCGCGGCTGTTGCCCGGTGGATATCGTGACCTTGACTAAATGCTTCCATCATATTCTGATCTTTACTGAGTTCGGCAATCAGGCGGAGTTCAATCTGTGAATAATCGGCTGAGAGGATCACGTTGTTTTCAGATCTTGGGATAAAGGCTTTTCTGACTTCTCTTCCCCGTTCGGTACGGATCGGGATATTTTGCAAGTTCGGATTAGTTGAGCTCAGACGGCCTGTTGCGGCAACCGCTTGATTATATGACGTATGAATGAGCCCTGTTTCGGGGTTTATCAATTCAGGTAGCGCATCAACATAGGTAGATTTGAGTTTTTGCATCTGCCTAAAGTTCAAGATATCTTGGACGATATCTGATTTATGGGCCAATGCCAATAATACATCTTCACCTGTTTTATATTGTCCTGTTTTTGTTTTTTTAGCTTTAGGATCCAGTTGCAGTTTATCGAATAAGACTTCTCCCAATTGCTTAGGGGAGGCGATATTGAAATTTACGCCCGCTTTCTCAAAGATGGATTCCTCGAGATTTTTAATGTCCTGATCCAGTGTTTTTGAAAACTCTTCAAGTGCCGGAACATCTATTTTTACACCGTTTCGTTCAATTTCAGCGAGTATATAGACTAATGGGAATTCGACATCCTGAGCGAGCTGCATGGTGTTGGTCTCGACAAGAAGGGGTTGAAACACATTTTTTAGCTGTAGGGTAATGTCTGCATCTTCAGCAGCATATTCTTTTACTTTTTCGACTTCAACGTCGCGCATATTCCCTTGCTTCTTTCCCTTTTCACCGATAAGTTCGGTGATTGATACCGGGCTGTAATTCAGGTAATTTTCTGCAAGTACATCCATCCCGTGGCGGGTATCTGGATCAATTAGATAATGTGCAAGCATGGTGTCAAAAAGGGAACCTTGTACCTTTACACCATAGCGTGCTAATAACAAAATATCGTATTTGATGTTTTGTCCTATTTTCTCGATGTTTGGGTTTTCTAGAACTGGCTTGAAAATATCGACTATAGCTTGAGCACCCTCACGATCGGCAGGTGTTGGGACATAATACGCTTTAGCGTTTTCAAAAGAAAATGATAAGCCCACAATATCGGCAAGATTTGCATCCAATCCTGTTGTTTCTGTGTCGAAACAAAAACTATCTAAAGACGCAAGCTGTTCGGCTAGCGCTACTTGTTTTTCCGCTGTGTCGGCCAAAACATACTCATGTGTTGTATTATGTATATTATTTATTGCGACATTTTCGACACTGATTTCAGTGACAATTTCGGTCGTGGTAATTGTCGTCGTTGTTGTCGAAAATAAATCCATTTGCCCATTTGTAGGAATGCTCTTGTCAAGTACGGAGAATTCATCGCCGAAAACTCGTTTTCCAAGTGTTCGGAATTCCAATTCTGCAAATAGTGGTTCAAGGATTTCTTTGTTTGGGTCTTCCAGTTCTAGCGATTTTTCATCAAGTTCAATGGGTACATCCAATAAAATAGTGGCTAATTTTTTGGAGATAAGCCCTTGTTCTGCAAAATTCTCCACGTTCTCGCGCATTTTTCCTTTAAGCTGATCCGCGTTAGCGATAATGCCTTCGACAGATCCGTATTCCTGAACAAGTTTTTTCGCTGTTTTTTCTCCAATTCCAGGTATACCAGGGATATTGTCGACGGCATCGCCCCAAAGACCAAGGATATCGATGACCTGGCAAACGTCAGAAATTTCCCATTTTTCAAGAATCTCTTTGACACCTTGTACTTCTGCTCCATTACCCATGCGTGCAGGTTTATAGATAAAGATATTTTCAGACACAAGTTGCCCGAAATCTTTATCCGGTGTCATGCAATAGACCTGAAAATTTTGCTTTTCAGCCTTTTTTGCCAGCGTACCGATAATATCGTCGGCCTCGTAACCATCCATGGTGATGATCGGAATATTGAAGCCCTCAATTAAGCGATTGATATAGGGGATAGAGGCCGCAAGGTCTTCTGGCATAGATTCGCGATGTGCTTTATAAGCTTCAAATTCAATATGTCGTGCGGTAGGTGCCGCCGTGTCGAACACTACTGCTATGTGGGAAGGTTGCTGATTTTTCAATACATCCAATAGGGTATTGGTAAATCCCATGATTGCTCCTGTATTTAACCCTGTTGAGGTAATTCGGGGAGTTTTGCTCAATGCAAAATAAGCTCTATATATCAGAGCCATTCCATCTAGAAGAAATAGTTTTTTCACAAAATTGAATTTTAGTCTCCTTACAAAGGTAAGAAATTCATCAAAGGGTAAGTTTAATAAATTTTTCCGATTTTTGTACTATGACACATTTAATGCAACAGGATTTATGAGAGGACTGGTAACTAAATCGACAGGTAGTTGGTATCAAGTTTTGGGCGAAGATGATAAAAGATACGATTGTCGTATTAAAGGAAAGTTTCGTACTAAAGGAATAAAAACGACTAATCCTGTTGCTGTGGGGGATTGGGTACATTTTGATGTGGAACCTGATCAGGATAGTGCGGTCATTCACGAACTGGAACCTCGTCGAAATTATATCATTCGAAAATCCGTCAATTTGTCCAAACAAACTCAAATTATCGGAGCAAATCTGGATCAAGCTTTTTTAGTGGTGACACTTGCCTCGCCGCCAACATCTTTAGGTTTTATCGATCGCTTTCTAGTAACAACGGAGGCCTACGGAATTCCTGCCGTAATTATTTTCAATAAATTGGATCTTTTTAGTGATGAAGGGTTGGAGATATTGGCAGACTATAAAGCTATTTATGAACATATTGGCTATCCCTGTTTCGAGGTTTCTGCGTTAACCGGTACCAATATCGACGTTGTCAAGCAACTGCTTAAAGATAAAATAACCTTGGTATCAGGTCATTCTGGGGTTGGCAAATCAACGTTGATCAATGCAATCGTTCCTGAATACGGGTTGAAAACTGGTGAAATCTCCGATTGGTCTGACAAAGGAAAGCATACAACTACTTTTGCTGAAATGTTTGATCTTCCTTTTGGAGGGAAGTTAATTGATACGCCTGGTATTCGTGAGTTGGGAATTGTCGATATAGAAAAACAGGAGCTATCCCATTTTTTTCCAGAGATGCGCGCGTTGATGAATCAATGTCGATTTCATAATTGCAGGCATATCAATGAACCCGGTTGTGTCATTATGGAGGCTGTGGAAGAAGGCTATATTGAGAGTTCCCGCTATGATAGCTACCTCAGTATATATCATAATGAAGATAGTAGATCTTAATCTTTATAAAAATATAGCGCCTTCCTACATCAGGAAGGCGCTATATTTTTATAAAGCAAGGTAGGCGGCAGCCCTTATTGTATCGCTTGTGTCAAGTTTAAAAAGTCGCGAAGATAGGTACACTCTTTTGACGCGATGGTAAAGAATGGGGTATCTTTATATTGTGTGCTCAATTCTTTGAAGTACCTATTTTGCATTGAAAAGCGGTAAAAAGGATTTTTCAAAGGTGAATCATAATACTGCCAACGCGATTCATTGGTATAAACAAAATCCTTTTGTTCGCATTTGGCCAGCATAAAAGTGCATTTAGCCTTGAATTCTTTATTGGAACTGAGCGCGCGCGCTTTGCTATACCATTCCTTTGCCGATTTAGTCTGTAGGTAGTTTCGTTGCCAATGGAGTGTTGAGGGAGCATGGTTATCTGTCGATGACCAATCGTAGGATACGATGGACCATGCATTGCCGTAGGTACTTGTCTGATAGATACCTGTAGCCATTTGAAAGTAATATTCCGCTTTTTTCTGATTGTCTTTTTCCGTTTTTATCGCATTTTCCAACCGCGCCATCCGTTCAGCATATTTTAGTTTGGTTGTATTTTCCTTTCCGTATTTTTTTGGATAGTCATTTATCGTCACAATAAAGGGGTTGGGTTTGATGTCATCTTCATCCGTGCTATACCAGTTTTTAATTTCCTTTATTTTATGGTCTTTAGGAAGTGCTGCTAATGTTTTTGCTGCTTTTTGGAAATCCAGTTCGCGCAAATAAGTTGTACCCAGTAATTCGGTGAGATAATCCCTATTAAAATGTTTGATATCTTTCAATAAGAATTTAGACAGGGTGTTCTGTTGGGAATTGTCCGACAATAAATTCCTTATTTTTAACAGCGTTTTAGGTGTAAGGCTATTTTCCCAAAAGTGCATTGTTGTCCACTGCATATTATCTTCCAATGAGTCTTTCACAAAGCCATAGTTGTAAAAAGCATCTGCCTTTACAGCAGCTAAACTAGCCATAGCGGTGTCTTGTGTGTTCAAATAGTGTTTTACAACAAGATTTTGTAAAATGTTCCGGCAGATTAAACTATAGTTGCTGTATTCAAAAGCACTATAACCCCAGTTTTGTTTGCGGATATCTTCTTTACCATCTAGTTTTGCTTTTTCTTCTAACCACGATAAGGTTTTGGTCAATTGAACTTCATCCAGCTGCTTACTGCTTTGCCAGTCCGTCAATTGTGTGAGCAATCGGGTAATTTGAAGCTGATCAATCAATTTTGGACTGAGGTCAGTCTCTTTTATTCCAGCAAGGTATTCTTTTGCTAAAGCATTTTCCTTATTCATCCAACTTAGGTAGGCAGCAGTAATAAGGCCCAATTGGGGTTGAACATATTTTTTGTCGCGATAAAGTTTTAGCGCAAAATTGCGGAGCGAATCCAGATGTAGTTTAACCTTTCCTTTATCGTCATTTTTACTGTAGTAATTATAATTATCGCTACTGAGGTAAAAAGACTCGTTCATTTCTGTTTCTATCTTATTGACTTCGCGTCCTAATAGTACCGCATTGACGGTGTTAGCAGGATCGAGCTGATAGCAGTCGCTCAGATATTTCAGGGCATAGTCACTTGTTCCAAAGCCAATGATCGCATTGATGTTGAATTTATCGGCATCATTTTTTGCATATTGAAATATCTCGGCATCGCTGGCTGTAATATAATGGAAATTAGCATATGCGAGGATACGCCTTTCCGGACTGGCGGTGAATAATTTGGAAAAGAGATAAGCTGCCCTTGCAGGATCACCATTTTTGCGGACAGCCCCCGCATAGTTGGATAGTGCCCAATTGAGGATAGCTTCGTCTCCCTTAGCAGATTGCAGGTACTTTTCATAAATCGTCATGCTCTTGGCGTATTCCTGCCCAAATAGATATAAACGGGCAGCTTGATAAGCATAGCGGATATAGAGAAAGCTATTTTTGGGGTACTTGGGGATCTGCTGTTCGGCGAGTTCAGCTAATTGTGTGATTTCTTTGAAATTTCGGGTATCCGGATCCCAATAGTTATGTTGAATATTCGTGATGGGTTCCTGCTTTTTGGTGAACATAAAATAAGCGCGTTCAGCTTCATGTTTTCCGTCAATCAATGTGCTTAAGAACGTATTTCCTTTAATGGAATCTGGCAGGTTGATCCAAGTCGACTTTTGTTGATTGCTCGCTAAATTAGCGGTTGCAGCGTTGCTGTTGTACATCAATTGCTCGACATCCTTAACCTTGACCTGGGAACCGAGGTGCTTCACCCAAGTTTCGGAATTGATTAAACTTTCTTTGACTGGTGCTTCCTCCGTATAAAGAAATTGGTAGGGGATGAATTGAAAGGCAGAAAATCCATTGTCCTCCAGATTGGGGAGATAATATGTCGTTTGATTGTCGTAAGGATCCACTTCAGGACCACAGGCGATATTGGTTGCAATCTCTCCAAAGAAGAAAGCTAATGTAGTGCTAGAAAGCAGCAATAATTTTTTGTAATTCGGCATTGCCATGGTTTGCTAGTGTAGCTTGATCTAAATGATAAAAAATAATCCGGTGTTCTTTTCCTTTCAGCTCTCCCTTCAAAAATTTTGCCGTTTGTAGGAGTTCATCCTGATTGATGGATTCAAAACGTATAACATCTCCCTTTTTAAGGTTTGCTTTTGGGAGATCCTTTGTTAAAATATAGAGGTTCGTATTGGGGTTATGGGTAAATAACGCCGAGTCTTTAATATCCTCTTCGTTGATATGTTTTGAAATACCGATGTAATTATTATTTCTGAAAACGACAAACCACTGAAATAGCGGTAATGCAATATCCATTTCCATGGGATAGTTGCGTAATGTTCCGCTTAGATAGGTCTTGAGGTCCTGTTGATTTAAAATGGAGTTCTGATTGCCAAATTGTCTGAGATTTCCCATGTTGTAACACATCAACATCGCTTTTTTCACAGGCGGAATTCCGCTGGTGACCGTATTTTTGACTTGGTGGAGCCGCAGCGTAGAGCTCACGATAACATCTTTTAATGCCGGTAATTGCTGCAAATAGCTGAGCAGATAGAAAAATTTATCACGGGATGTCTTTGTCCAATCGCAGTCCAGTTGGAGTTCGGTAAATTTTTCTTTCCCGGCTTGTTGTATTTTAGCCGTCACAAACGGAACAATCTTATTTGCCACTCCCCTGATCTGCAGGCTATCCATCTCTGCAAAAACACGTTGGTTGACGAATACTACAGGAATCAATTGCTGTTCTTTGGGGAAAGGTTGCGTAAACGTAATGGGGCTAATAGGGACGGCTTGTACACCGGATGGATCGAGATCAATATCCATGATGCGGACATAGATAGATTTCGCGTCAATTTCTTTTAAGGAGCGGCTTTCTGCGGTATCTAACTGAAATACGGTCTTCCAAAAATAGAAGCCCGTTTCATGCTTTGTTTTGGTGCAGGAACCTAAAAAAAGTAGAGATAGTAGTACAAGAAATAAAAATAGTTGTGTTTTACGCAGCATATTCACTTTATTTAGTCGTAATTCAAACAAAATGGGCTTAATTTTGTTTGTTATTCAATAAAATAAAGACGAAATTACAAAGAGATTGTGACTTTATGAAGCCTATTTTCAAATGGATTCTTGGTATTGTAGCGTTTATCCTACTGGCGTTGGCTGGTGGTATTTGGTATTTTAGCAGTAAGTGGAAGCCCCTTTTAGATACTAAAATCAAGCAGCTGGTGTCTCAAGCAACGGACAATTTGTATACTATTACATACGACGATATCCACGTCAACCTGTTATTAGGCAATATAACAATAGACAATCTGCAGCTCGTCTCAGACAGTTCCGTATATAAAAAGTTGGAGTTGGTCAAAAAAGCGCCAGATAACCGCTTTGAAATTTCCATCAATAGGCTGAAAATAAAAAGCTTTGGTATCCGAAGGGTATTAATGGATAAGGAACTTTTTTTGAATGATATCACCGTCGAAACACCAACGATTCATGTCATCAATGAGGTACACCGTTATAACGATACGGTGAGTAGGGGGCCTAAAAAACCATTGTATGAGAAGATAAAGGATAATCTGAAAAAAATTCAGGTTCGGGCTGTCAATTTGAATGATATCGATTTTAAATATACGCAGGTCCAAAAAGGGGTTTATCAAGATTTCGAAGTCAAGAAGGTCAAGGTTCGTATAGATGACGTTTTAATCGATTCGACTTCTGAGCGAGACAAGCAGCGCTTTTATCATACGAAAATGATTGATATTGAGGTTCCTGGTTTTACCTATAAAACTCCGGACGGGTTTTATAAAGTAAACTTTGATCAGTTGAAAATCAATAGTAAAAATCGCAATGTCCTGTTGACTAAAGTTGCTTATCAGCCGACGCTGAATAAGGCTGCTTATTACCGGAAGAAAGGTGAAGGTGGAAGCTATATGGTGCTGAAAATGGATACCCTGCTTTTGACGGGATTCAATTTTGCCGAGCTTTCTCGTGATAAGAAAATATATGCACAAAATGTACGCTTAAAAAATGGTTCTCTTTCGATTTATAGTGATAAACATTATAAAAGCCCACCAACCAGTCAGATTGGAAATGCTCCGCACATGAAATTAATGCAGATGTCGACACGCTTGGGAATTGATTCATTAATTTTAGATAATATAGGAATTACGTATGCTGAAATGAGTGATGAGTATAGTCAAATCGGTACCATTACTTTTGATCACACGTATGGCACGATATTGAATGTGACAAATGATTCGACAAAATTGATTAAGCAGAAGCTCATGCGTGCAAATTTGAGCAGCAATTTTATGAATGCGGGCAAGCTTTCTACCAATTTTGTTTTTGATATGACCTCTAAAGTTGGGGCCTATACCTACAAGGGCACACTTGGGAAAATGGATCTAACGGTCGTTAATAAGATGATCCGGCCATTGTTAAATGTTGAGGTTAAATCGGGCAATCTCAGTCAGATTACATTTGACATATGGGCTAACGATTACCGTAGTAAAGGAACCTTTAAAATGGATTATGATGACCTCAAAGTTAATATCCTGTCGGAGCCAGGTGATGACGGTCGTCGAGAAAAAAAGGGGCTGCTGTCTTTTATGATTAATCAGGTGTTGTTTAATCCGGGCAATCCGGATTTATACGGTAAATATACGGTAGGGCATATCAATAAGCGCAGGGACCCCAATCATCCATTTTTTAAAGCGATGTGGCAGACTTTGTTGGTTGGAATTAAGCAATGTGTCGGCCTTGGTCCAGAACGGGAAGCTAAACTGATGAACACAGCTGGAAAAGTTGAAAAAGTCGTTGGGGGAATCAGCAAGGCCAAGAAAATGATTTCAAGTATATTTAAGAAGCACAAAACGCCTGAGGAGTTGCTGAAGGAAGAAAAAGAAGATGAGGCCAAAGAGGCGGCAAAGATTGAAGAGAAGCGGAAGCGTGACCGTGAAAAAGCTGAAAAGGAACTCGAGAAAGAAGGGGCAGGAAATTAAAGATCCGTTTCACGTGGAAAGGTTGCCTTGGTTTAGTCAGCGCGCCAAAAAATACAACGGAGATAGATTTGCATTTATTGACAGATTTATCTTAGTTTGAGACATTATGATAGATTCGATTTTAAGTTTTATCCGATTTGTTTTCAAATATAAAAATGGGCTTGTAGACAAAATCATGTTCTATGTGAGCATGATTTGCGCTGCAATCGTTTTATTTAATGTAGGCTATGTTACTGATCCTGCATTAGGGAAATTGCTGGGTAAAACAATTCATTATCTTTTCTTTGTGCTCTTTTTCATGATTGCTCTCCGCGAGTCGTCATCCATTTACGCACTCAAAAAAATTGCTGTGGAGCATTACTCGGGCCTGGTGATTCTCATTTACTTTGTATTTATTCTTATTGCCCGTTTTGCAGGATTTGGAGCACTCGCTGTTTTTTCAAGAGAACAGTGGGTTTATCTCGGAATCTATTTAATTTTTATCGCGGAGCTATCGAAGAGCACACTTTTCTTTGATAATTTTTATTTTAATCCGACCATATTATTTGTCATCAGTTTCCTGGTTCTGATCTTGCTCGGCACCGTACTCTTGATGCTGCCGCGAACTACGGTAGAAGCTCCATTAAGTTTTGTGGACGCCTTATTTATGGCAACAAGCGCTGTTTGTATCACTGGCTTGTCGGTTGCCGATATTTCAACCAATTTTAGCATGTTTGGACAAACTGTGGTCATCGTCTTGATACAGGTTGGAGGATTAGGTATTATGACATTTACAGGTTTTTTTGGTTATTTTTTTTCGGGCGGATTTTCATTTAAGAATCAATTGATGTTTGGTGAAATTTTAGGTGAAAATAAAGTAGCCTCCGTCATTAAAACCCTATTGACCATGATCTTTATTACGCTGCTGTTTGAATTTCTTGGAGCGATACTGATCTTTAGTACCTTGGAAAGTGCTAATTTCCCAAATTTGGGGAGCATGGTTTTCTTTTCGATCTTTCATTCCATTTCGTCATTCTGTAATGCTGGATTTTCGATCTTATCTGGAGGAATTACCCATGAAGCCTATAAATTCAATTATCCGTTCCAATTGGCATTGTCCTCGCTTTTCATTCTGGGCGGTCTGGGGTTTGGAATAGTATTGAATTTCTACACCTATATGAAAGAATCCATATTGCTTTATTATCACCGATGGATCACAAAGAAAAACTATAAGCATAAAGCATGGAGCTTTAGCTTTAATTCTAAATTGGTGCTGGTCTGTAATGCGATTATTATTGTAGGTGCCACTTTGTTTTTCTATTTCTTGGAGCGAGGGAATACACTTTCTCTTGAAAAGGGAATCGATGGGGAATGGGCGACTTCCTTCTTTATGGCCAATGCCGCACGTTCGGCAGGTTACAATAGTGTTGATTTGAGTTTTGTTGGGCCACCAACTGTTTTTTTGATTATGCTGCTGATGTGGGTCGGGGCCTCTCCCGGATCTACTGGTGGGGGAGTAAAGGTAACTACCGTTGCTGTTTCACTGTTGAATATTGTTTCGCTGGCTAAAGGAAAAGAATATATAGAGATTTTTAAAAGGCGAATAGCCGGCGAATCTGTTAACAAGGCTTTTGCGATTATTTTATTGTCGTTTTTTGTGGTTGGATTCAGTTTTTTTGTGCTCATTTTTACTGATCCAGATAAGAGTATGAAAGCACTCCTCTTTGAAGCACTATCAGCCTATACAACATGTGGATTAAGTTTGGGGATTACACCCTCGCTCAGTATGGGGGGGAAATTAATTATTGCGTTGACAATGCTTGTTGGACGTGTTGGGATGTTGACGCTATTGGTGGCTTTTATTAAAAATACAACCCGGAGAAATATTGTATTTCCGGAAGAAAAGATCTTGTTTTAAGCAGACAAGTGACCGTTTTGGCTAAATTTGATGGCTTTATCAGCGGAATATGAGCATATAAATTGAAAGATAGCTTGGAAATAAAGGTAAATTTATTTTAGTTTGAGATATGAAGTATATTGTTTTAGGATTGGGGCATTTTGGACGTTCTTTAGGGGTACATCTTACTGAACTCGGGCATGAGGTGATTGGTGCCGACCGAAATCTCAGTATCGTTGAACAATTAAAGGACAAGATAACGCACACGGTATGCCTAGATACCACCGACCGAGAAGCGGTATCGTCATTACCGCTTAAAGATGCTCATGCTGTCATTGTTGCAATTGGAGAGGATGAGGGAGCTTCGCTCATGACCGTAGCGCTCTTAAAACAGTTGAAAGTTAAACGCATCATTGGTCGTATTGTTTCAGATTTACAAAAAACTGTGTTGGAGGCCATGGAAATCAATGAATATATCATGCCGGAAGAAGAGGCTGCTGAGCGGTTGGCAATGCGTTTAGACAATATTGATATTGTCGATTCGTTTAAAGTCTCGGATAAATACTCTATTGTGGAGACTAAAGTTCCGGCGCGTTACGTGGGGATGACCTTGCGTGAAGCGAACCTGACGAATTTATACAAGGTGATCGTCTTAACCACCGTGAAAATTACAGAAATGAAAAAGGATGGTGTGACTAAAGAACAAAAAGAAGCTTCAGGAATTGCCGCATCGGAAACGATCATGGAAGAGGGGGATATTTTGGTTGTTTTTGGTGAGCTATCCAATATTAATAAGTTAATTCAAAAAGGAGAATAAAATATGTTATTGACAACAACAGGTACTATTGAGGGACACCAAATTGAACGCTATTTGGGAATAGTCTCTTCCGAAGTGGTTCTGGGGGCAAATGCAATCAAGGATATGATGGCGGGCTTTCGCGATTTTTTTGGCGGAAGATCCAACTCTTATGAACGTGCATTCCAGGAAACCCGTGAAGCAGCGCTGCGTGAACTTGAAGACCGTGCACGCGCCTTGGGCGCTGATGCGGTCGTTGGGGTTCGACTGGACTTCCAGACGGTAGGAACAGGAGGAATGATGATGGTGGGCGCAACGGGAACGGCGGTAAAAATGAGATCTTAATTACAAGGGAGCAAAAAATTTTGCTCCCTTTTTTATGTGTCCCTCGCTAAGGCAACATTTCAGCTATTGAGTGCCCAAAGGCTTGCCCCGATTTTTCTAGACACCTTCTATTTATGTATTTAAAAGGAAGAGCGAGCGATTGCCGAGTCAATACAGTTAATACCCTGCTGTTAACAGGACACTGAGCGATAATTATAATTGTATATAAAAACAAATTTATCTAAGTTTGGCTTTTAAGACTTTTAAACAACCTAAGAAGGTAAATGAAATCATCGAGATTTATCAAACCGCGAATAATGTGTTCATAGATACAACGAAAAGCAAGTTATGAATGAACGATTATTTGGTAAGTTGAATAAATTAGATATATTCATCACCTTAAAATGACAAATTTATACGGATGAAAAATTGGTTTAAGGCGAATTCAGCACATTTGATCGTTATTGCGATATTTATTGCGCTCGTATTTTTTTATTTTACCCCTGTTTGGCAAGGAAAAACACTGGCGCAGTCGGATGTGGTACAGGCGCAGGCGGCGCAGAAGGAATTATTTGATTTTAAGGCAAAGGATGGTAAAGCGCCCTTATGGACTAACTCGATGTTTGGCGGAATGCCGACTTATCAAATTTGGCAAGAAAATGAGAATAACATTGGTACCTATTTCTTAAAAGCGGTTAAGTTCGCCTTTCCGAGCCCAATGGATACGGTGCTATTTTATTTGTTGGGGGCTTATTTCCTTTTTAGTGTCTTACGGATCAAACCCTGGCTTGCCGCAGTCGGCGCAATAGCCATTGCATTTACATCCTATAATTTTATTTATATTGAAGCTGGGCATATAACAAGGGCCAATGCAATCGCATTTATTCCGCCTGTTATTGCTGCGGTTATTATGTGTTATCGGGGAAGTAAATTGTGGGGGCCTGTATTATTGGCGTTGTTCCTTTCGCTGGAAATTCGCGTCAATCACTTACAGACAACCTATTATCTGTTAATAGTCCTCATGGTATACGTGATTTTCACGTTCATCGATGCGCTTAAACAAAAGCAATTAAAAGGTTTTTTTATCGCTTCAGGAAGGCAGATTATCGCAGTGGTCATCGCTTTGATGGTAAATGCATCTATTTTATTGCCGACTTGGGAATATAGTAAATTAAGCACGCGTGGACATGCCAATATCACGAAGGTTGATAACAACAATGCTAAAGAGAAAGGACTTGATAAAGAATATGCCTATGAGTGGAGCCAAGGGATTGGTGAAACCATTACCTTTTTAATTCCGAATGCCTATGGTGGTTCAACTGGAGGACAATTGGACGAGAAATCACATGTCGCTAAGTTCCTAATGGAACGAGGAGGGGCGTCGGAGATTCAAGCTGGCCAGATGGCGCAAGGCATGCCAACCTATTGGGGCGACAAACGTTTTACTTCGGGGCCATGGTATTTTGGGGCAGGAGTTTTCTTCCTATTTGTGTTGGGGCTTGTTATTGTCAAGGATCGCTTCAAGTGGTGGATTTTGGCAACAACCATTTTAGCGTTGCTTTTGTCATTCGGAAAAAACTTTACTCTTGTATCGGATCTGTTCTTTGACTATTTCCCTATGTACAATAAGTTTAGGGCTGTTGAATCTATTCTTGTTGTGGTTTCCATTACCGTGCCAATGATGGCGATTATGGCAGTAAACGAACTGTTAACACGTGCTAAGGAGATACCAAACTTAGATAAAAAAATCTTGTATACCTTTATTGGTGTCGGTGGAGTCTGTCTGTTGATTGCCGTAACGCCGGATCTCTTTTTGAATTTTGGAAATGCGGGGCATAGCAATTTGGTAGAAATGTTAGAGCATCAGATCGGAGATAAGGCCTTTGCGACAGAGTTGGCAAACCAGTTGGTTCTGGATCGCAAAGATATCGCGAGTAAAGATGCCTACCGTTCCTTTTTCATTGTTCTGCTGACCTCTGGATTTGTTTGGGTCTTTTTAAAGAAAAAACTGAGCGAGGGTGTATTATTAGGGGCTTTGCTCGTCTTATTCTTGTTTGATTTATGGAGTGTAGATAAGCGCTTCTTGAATGACAAATCTTTTATGGAGAAGGGTGCTACAGCACAGCAAGTATTCCAACAACGTGAAGTGGATCAATTGATCTTAATGGATAAAGATCCAAGCTACCGCGTACTTGACTTGACTTCAGATCCGTTTTCGGATGCCCGTCCGTCCTACTTCCATAAATCCTTAGGCGGATACCATGCAGCAAAATTAATGCGTTTCCAGGAAATTTTGGAAAATCAATTTAATGGCGCCCTGAACGAAGATGTATTGGATATGTTCAACGTACGTTATTTGATTACGACAGATCCTCAGAATCAGTCACAACGTATTGTAAGAAGAAGTACAGCTGCAGGAAATGCTTGGTTTGTAGATCGGGTAAGTTTTGTGAAAGGAAATGCCGAAGAAATGCAGGCAATCAGTTCGTTTGACCCACATAAGGAGGCCTTTGTGAATCAACAATATCAAAATGAGATTAAGGCTAAAACTTCGAATGCTTCAACGACAGGAGAGATTAAGTTGACCTCCTACCATCCCGATAAAATGCAATATGAATATACATCTGCCAATGATGCCTTTGCGGTATTTTCTGAAGTATTTTACGATAAAGGGTGGAAAGCTTATGTGGATGGAAAGGAAACGCCTATTATTCGTGCGGATTATATCTTAAGAGCACTGCAGTTACCTGCGGGAACGCATAAGGTAGAATTTGTTTTTGATCCAGAGTCGCACAAATTGGGTAATGTATTGACTTTAATCTCGTCTATTGTTCTTGTATTGGGAATAGGCGCGGCGATATATTTCTCCTTTAAAGGGAATAAAAAAGAAACAGCGGCTTAGCTGCTGTTTCTTTTTATTGTGTGAGCTGTCTCGTCCTGAAATATCGATACACAAAAAGAATCGTTATGGAAGAAGGAACAAATTATGTAAAGCGGACTCAGCGTGATTACACTTTA
>NZ_MKWH01000073.1:0-31888 GCF_001899705.1 Sphingobacterium sp. 40-24
TGTAAGTTATTAAATTGCTCCTGAAGCTGGGCTCGAACCAGCGACCCTCTGATTAACAGTCAGATGCTCTAACCTGCTGAGCTATTCAGGAGTGTTTTTCAATTTTTCCGGAGACCCTATTGCGTTTCCGTGATGCAAGTATCGGAAGATTATTAGAATACTACAAATTTTTTGAGCACATTTTTTACAACTTCCTAAATTCCAATTAGAATAATTTATTTTTATTTTTTCAAACAGCTCCACAAAATCCCCTTTTCAGCACTTAAACCAACATTATCCTTCTTTTAGCTTCAATCGCCATCAGCGGATGAACGACCAGTATCGGCAATTGCGTACGATTAAAGCAACACACCTTTCAAAATTAGCGTTGCCACACTAAAATAAATCAGCAAACCTGTTACATCGACTAATGTCGACACAAAGGGCGCTGAAGAACTCGCAGGGTCGGCCCCAAGTCGTTTCATCACAAAAGGCAACATAGACCCCATCAACGACCCCCAAAGGACCACACCAACCAAGGACAAAGAGATAACTAATGCAACCAACACCCAATACTGACCATAGCTATGCGCAAAAGATTGCCATGCCATAATCCTTATAAAACCCAAAGCCCCCAAAATAAGTCCCAGCAGTAAACCCGACAGAATCTCTCTTCGCATCACACGCCACCAGTCACCCAAGGTAACTTCCCCCAGGGCCATCGCTTGAATAATTAATGTTGAGGCTTGCGAACCGCTATTCCCACCACTGGATATAATAACAGGCATCAGTGCAAACAACATAATCGCACTTGCCATTTGCTCCTCGAAATGCTCAATAACCGTAGCGGTCAAAAGTTGTCCCAGAAAAAGCACAATAAGCCATCCAGCTCTCTTCTTCACCAAGTTCTTAATCGACACATCCAGATAAGGTTCATCCAACGCCTCCGTTCCTCCGATACGTTGCATATCTTCCGTGTACTCCTCGTTTGCTACCCAAAGAATATCATCGACAGTCACAATCCCCAACATAACCCCCTGTTCGTCGACAACAGGCAAGGCCACGCGATTATTCATCCGGAAGATGTTGATCGCTTCCTCCTGGGGATCGTAAGCATTCAGCGAGATCAGCCGATGATCGATCAAATCTCCAACGACTCTATCTGGCTCCGCCATCAGCACATCTTTAATCCGAATATCATCAACCAGCTTCCCATTTCCATCAATCACATACAATACATCTATCGTTTCCGAATCTCTTCCATAACGCCTAATATGCCCCAATATCCGCTCAATACTCCAATGTTCTTTTACGGTAATATAATCAGGTGTCATTAGGCGCCCAACGCTGTCTTCCGGATAGCCCAGCAAAGCCAATGCTTCAACACGATCTTTGGGTGGCAACAGTAAAATTAAATGCTTAATATCGTCCTTCATTTCTGAAAAAAAAGAAGTCCGATCATCGGGAGGTAACTCGTTAATTAGTGCGCTAATTTTTGCTTTAGAAAGCTTCTTAAAAATCCTGTTTTGAGTAGGGAAATCCAGAATACGAAAAACGTTAACTGCGCGATTCAAATTTAACGATTCAATAAATAGTGAACCATGTTCGGGCAACTCATCAATCAGCTCCTCAACTTCTGAAATATTTAATTCATTCAAAAATTCTTCCAGCCCAACAAGATCTCCACCTGCTATCAATTGCTCTATTTGATTCACCTGCATTTCCAGTTCTTCCATATCTCCTATCAATTTAAAAATCCTACATCTAAACAAAGTTTACATGTTACAAAAATCGCTTTTTTAAAGTAAATTCTGCATAAAAAAATAAATAATAAAAACCTGCAGTCTGTCGCAGTAATTGGGATAAATACCCCGCGTAACGTTCAATGCCCAATTCAAAAACAAGACATTTTGTCATTAGTAAAAAACTAAGGGAAACCATTCTCGCCAACAACTTCAACAGGTCTCTACAAAAGAAAGACGATGAAATTTATCGTCTAATTACCGATCCATTTTTTTTATCCAATAAAATGAATCAGGCCACACCTAACTCGCCAGCATACTCCCGAAAGCAACACCCCATAGTCGTCTGATTTTTCCACAAAAAAAAACAGACAAATTTTCTCGGCGCAGTCTTAGAATCGCTAATTATTTAAGTATATTCGTCGTATACTTTAACCTGTTCAATATAGTGCTTTTTTTTCAGAACAGCCCAATATCATCAGGTTGTTTTACAGAAAAAAAATAGTAAAAAGAAGTAAATCATAAAAATCATAAAAGCCTATTATTCAAATATAAATAAATTTTAAACAGAAGTTAAAGTTCATATAAATAGGAATAATAAAACTAAAAAAAATAGCAAACACTCGATATACAAAAATTAATGAAACATAAAAACATAATTATCAGCATATTATCATTATTATCATTAATAATATATTCACAAAAAAGTTCTGCTCAATTTTTTGAAGACAGCCAAGCGCCCTTAAGCCAAAAATGGTATAAAATTGAAACCAAGAATTTTCAACTAATTTTCCCTGAGGAGATGAAGAGCAAGGCCCCTACCCTAGCTGACCAGGTTAACCGATCGCTGCGTACAACTGCTAGAAATTACAAAATAACACCGCGGAAAATTCCATTCATTATCCATAACACGAATCTACAAACGAATGGTTTTGTACAGCTGTCTCCACGTAAATCTGAACTGTACAGCACCGCCGGCGCAGAACCCGACAACCAGACCTGGCTACCCAATTTGATCCTTCACGAGTCAAGACACGTAAGTCAATTTGACAAATTGACAGGCAAACTACGCGCGCCATTTTTTGAACAATTAGCCCTTGCCTACTACGGACTGACCGTTCCTTCCTGGTATTTTGAAGGCGATGCAACCCTTACAGAAACCATATATTCGGAGGGAGGGCGAGGAAGATTACCCGCTTTTGAAATGCCCATCAAAGCGAACTTTCAATCGAATCACAGCTATAGTTTTAATAAATATTTATTGGGGTCCTATAAAGATATAGTCCCGAGTTACTATACAATCGGCTATCTGATGACCTCCACTTTAAAGTCGGAATTACCTTCGAATTATGAAGCCGACCTCTTTTCGGAGCTGAACAAAAAACCATTATATCCCTATAATATCAATCGTGTTTTAAAGAAAAAAATTGGAGGAAATAGTGCCTACTTATACAATAAAACAATAGCAAATTTAGAGACCATATGGAATAAGAAAACAAGCGACTATCAATACCAGAAATACACAGAAATAGACAAGAAAAACGACAGCTATTACAACAGCAATTTATTACCAAAACACAAGAACGGTCTGATCTATTTCATTAAGCAGAACCCACAAAAGACCAACGCAATTTACACGTATGATGTGGCAACAAAAACAGAAAATAGGCTCGCTAAAACTGGCATACAGTTAACACCACATTTTGACGTAAACAGCAATTACATCGTATGGGACGAGCTCCATAAAGATCCGCGTTTCAACAAAAGAACATACAGCGTTATCAATGTCATGGATCTCAAAACAGGGAAAATTAGCCAGCTCAGCAAACAGACGAGATATTATTCACCCATTTTAAGCCCATTAGACGAAACCATTGCCTGCGTTGAGGTAGATTTATCCAACGACAGCTATCTAACGCTCATAAGCCTTAAAAACAATAGCATCATCAAACGGATAAAAATAGGCAATTCCGAACAGCTGCAACACCCTGCTTTCAACCCCAAAGGCGATAAAATAATAGCAATACGATTATCCGAATCCGGAACCGCACTGTGTGAAATCGATCTGAAAAATGACAAAATCACCAACCTAACACCTTGGGACAACCAGCAATATGAAAGACCGCAATACCTTTCGGGTATGAAAATCATCACAAAAGCTAACTTCAACGGTATCGATAATATTTACAGCATCGACCTCCTATCTGGAAAGAAACAGCTTTTGACAAAGGCACAATTTGGCGCGTTCAACCCTTTTTACGATAACGATACAAGGCAATTATTCTTCAACGACTACCAGTACAACGGCTACAAGATCGCCCAGACATCTATCGATACGGCATTTGATATTGCTCCAGAAACGGATTACTTTTCGCATTATTACGCCACCGCATTGACCAGAGACAGCGTAAAAAATATCGCTGCAGTCTCCGTAGATACTAGTCAGCACTACCAAATTGTACCCTATCGTGGACTGGGCAGAACGTTCAATTTTCATAGTCTTTCGCTAAGTAGCAGCAATTTTGAAAGCTTCGACAATTTTAAACCCGGAGTCTTCTGGTTATCAAACAACATCTTAAACACCACACAAATTGCTCTGGGGTATGAATATGACACCGACATTCGAAAAGGAGTATACTCGGCAGAACTTACCTACAACAAGTACTTTCCAAAATTCTCGCTACGCTATGAAAACAGAGGGCAAATTGCAGCAGCAAGCATCCCTAACAAACCTGACAGTAGCATCCGTTTCGATTGGCGCGAGCATTATATATCTTCACAGATCTCCATCCCACTCTCCTTTTACAAAAGAGACTACGTCTACTCCACTGGATTCAACCTGGCGACAGCCTATCTACGGCGCTATGACCTTAGCCGCACAGACGTCAAGAACTTTAATTATGAGACTGCATTTCCCTTGACCTATCAGCTTTACCTCAATCGAAATGCTCGAATGGCCAATATGGACCTCTACCCAAGATGGGGACAAAATTTTAGTGTCACCTACCGACATACGCCTTTTGAAAACAATGCAAAAGGTGAAATTTTATCAGCAAGAACAGTATTCTATCTACCTGGATTTATGAGCAATCACGGTTTTCAAATTAGATTGAGCGCCCAAACAGGATCAGGAATTTATCAATACATCAACGATATCCCTCTTGTGAGTGGATTTAGCTACTACAAATATGAAAAAATAAAAAACACGGTGTTGGTCAACTATCGTTTCCCTATAGCTTATCCCGACCTTGGATTAGGATCTTTAGCCTATATTAAACGTGTAAAAGGAGGAATATTTGCCGATTATCAAAATATACACAAACACAGGGAGATCTCACCAAAAAGCTTTGGAGCCTATCTGTCGCTTGATTTCAATGCTTTCAGATACCCACTTCCAGATTTCGAATTCGTCGTTAAGGGTACCTATATCAATGACAACACGACAACACAACGTGTAGTTCCAACTTTCAGTTTAAACTACACCTATTAAGGATAAGCTGCTTAAGGATGAATCGCCCAGTTAAAATTCAGTGCCAAGGCATAATGATCCGATAAGGGCAATCCTTTGACATTGGTGAATAGATTATTTTCTATTTTATAATCCCTGGCAGCAAGACTGAGGTGACTACTGCTGCGATAGAGGATCTTATCGATAGATTCGCTCTGATTGCTGATAGACAACATATGTGGCGGCTTAAACTCATGTCGCACCTCAGGCACTAAGCCTCCATTTTCGAGCTCAACCCAGCTATCAACCAATGTTGTGGAATCCATAAAATCATGCAGGTTATCATCACAAAAACTATAATGTGCATTAAAATCACCCATTACAATAAGTGGCTTACCACTCGAATGCTCTCCAATATAATCACGTAGCTGATTGAGATTATCCCGGCGTGCGCTTGAAGCTTTCCTGCTATTTTGTGCATTTGCATGAACATTATAAACATCCAACCAGACTTCAGGAACGATTTCTATCTGAACTAAGGTGAAGCCCTTGGGTGTCAGAAAATCGGCTCCTGTACGTTTTTTCCAGGGCACACGGACAACATCGGTCATCGGAAAATGAGACAGGGTATTGAGACCATCCCCAAAGGGAACACGTCCCTTGGTTCTTGTGCGATATGGATGTGAATTACCGCCCCAATATAGACTTCTATTATAATTGAAATCCTCCTGTACATTAACAATGTCAAAAGGATTGATCTTCTTTCCAATTTCAGCAATACTTCTGCTTCTTCCTGTAATCGCAGAGGAAATAATCCCGGGCAACCCCGCTACATTATACGTCAGTACCGAAAAAAAACCAGAACTATCTTTTTCTTTACTCTTATTAGCATCCATCAATATCTGCATATATAACCATGTCATGATAAATTTAGCAAATACAATAAAAACTCACCAGTGCTACACAAACATTTAACAGATAATTGATTTAATCTGACATTACATCCATAGTTTCGTACAAAACATCGATCTTTTTTAATAAAAAAGGGACAACCTATGTTGTCCCTTTCTAAAGATTTTGATTTATATTAATCTTCAAGTGCCTTCACCCCTGGAAGAACTTTTCCTTCCATGTATTCCAAAAGCGCTCCACCACCTGTACTGACGTAACTTACATCTTCAGTCATACCAAATTTACTTACCGCAGCAGCAGAATCACCACCCCCTATCAAAGAGAATGCACCATTCTTCGTTGCTTCCACAACAGCATCAGCTACAGCTTTGGTACCCTTCGCAAAGGTATCAAATTCAAAAACACCCATTGGACCGTTCCAAAGAACTGTTTTAGAATTTTTGATGATCGCAGCGAAATTTGCTGCAGACTCCTGACCAATATCCAGACCTTGCAAATCTGCAGGAATTTGATCATTTGGTCCATCATATACATTGGCATCGTTGGAAAATGCATCTGCAATCTGAGCATCCGTAGGAATAACCAAGTTTACACCTTTTTCCTTCGCTTTTTTCACCAACTCATTCGCTAAATCAAGTTTATCGATTTCAACCAATGATTGACCAATTTCGCCCCCTCTAGCTTTGATGAACGTATAAGCCATACCTCCACCAATTAAAAGGTTGTCAACTTTATCCAATAAGGCCTCAATTAATTGAATTTTATCAGAAACTTTTGCCCCACCCATGATAGCCGTAAATGGTCTAACCGGATTGTTTAATACTTTTTCTGCATTTCCGACTTCTGCAGCCATCAAGTAACCGCTATATTTAGCTCCCGGAAAAAATTGCGCAACAATTGCTGTCGAAGCATGAGCTCTGTGAGCTGTACCAAAAGCATCGTTCACATAGATATCGCCTAATTTTGACAACTTCTCAGCAAATTCAACATCTCCCTTTTCTTCTTCTTTATAGAAGCGAAGGTTTTCTAGCAATAAAACCTGACCAGCTTGTAAAGCTGCCGCTTTTTCTACGGCCTCTGTACCGATACAATCATTGGCAAACTGAACATCAGTACCTAAAACCTGTGAAAGATGAGCAACAATATGTTTTAATGAATACTTATCAGTAGGACCATCTTTTGGCCTTCCTAAATGGGACATCAATATCACGCTTCCACCATCGTTCAAGATCTTCTTTATTGTTGGAGCCGCTCCCTGGATACGATTATCATCCGTAATATTGAAATTTTCATCCAAAGGCACGTTGAAATCCACACGTACCAAGGCTTTTTTACCTGCAAAATTTAAATCGTCTACTGTTTTCATTCTGTAACTTTATTGATTTGGGATTAGGTCGTTTTGTCAAACGAACAGCTAAATATAAAAAAAAGCATTTGCTTTCATTAGAAATAATTATTTATTCATGGCAATCCGTACATTGGATCGAACTTCTCCGCACGCAACGTAAGAATTACCGGCATCGTTATAAATTATAATCACCTACAACCATACCACGATTGGACTTCCTTTACGAATCAATTACTAGTGAATCTCAACGCTATAAGGCATTCTCGCCTGCACCCCCGTCTGTGCTGTAGCTTTTCTCACGACATCAAAATAACGATAATATTCGCCCATTTGCTCTTTTGCAATCCAAACTTGGACTTTTTCTTTTGAATTATTTAATATCGAGGTAAAAGGATCTTCTTTCTCCGGATATTGGGACACTTTATATTTACTCAGATTGGCCTTTTTTGCGGCAGCCTGAATAGCGGCATCCAAGTTTCCGAGACGGTCAACCAATTTATTATTCACACCTTGCGCACCAGTCCAAACTCTTCCCTGTCCAATGCTATCCACATCAGCAATGGATAATTTACGGCCGTCTGCAACAACTTTAGTAAATGTACCATATACTTTATCCACTTCCCGCTGGATGATATCCCTTTCTTCTGCTGTCAACGGCCGATCGAAAGAAGTCATCAAATCAGCAAACTTACCCGTCTTTACACCATCATAATGCACTCCAATTTTATTGTTCATCAGATTTTGGAAATTAGGAATCACACCAAATACACCAATAGATCCTGTAATTGTAGTTGGTTCAGCAAATATCGAATCTGCTGCCGCCGAGATATAATACCCACCTGATGCAGCTAAATCTCCCATCGACACGATTACAGGTTTCACTTTCTTGGTCAAAATAACCTCCCGCCAAATAATATCGGACGCTAAAGCAGATCCACCTGGTGAATTCACACGCAAAACAACAGCTTTAACAGCATCATCTTCTCTTAATTTTCGTAGTTCGCGGGAGAATTTATCACCACCGATTTGGCCTGGTCCTGTTCCTTCACCATCAACAATTTCTCCGGCAGCATAAAGAACCGCGACTTCAGATCCGCTCGCATCATCTTTTAACTTTTTATTATAATCCAACAGGGAAACAAACGATATCTCATCCTTTTCCGAAATTTTCAAACGTTTTCTCAAATCCGATAAAAGTTCGTCTTTATACAACTTGGCATCTGCAAGCTTATATTTTACCGCGTCGTCCGCATCCCGGACACGATAGTCATTCGCAATAGCCCGTAATGAATCGGCAGCAATATTTCTGCTCGCTGCTATTTCATTAATAAAGGTACTGTATATACTTCCCAAATATGATGTTACCTGCAAGCGATTGGGATCACTCATTTTATTTAAAAAGAAAGGCTCAACAGCACTTTTAAATGTACCTACCTTCACAATTTGCATCTCCACCCCAACCTTGTCCAAAAGGTCTTTATAGAACATCGTAGAACTTGCCAAACCTTTAAAATCAATCGTCCCTTGCGGATTAACGTACACCTTATCGGCGGTGCTCGCTACATAATAAGCCTTTTGGTCATACCCCGCATTATAAGCAACAACAAATTTCCCGGTTTTCTTAAAAGCCAAAAGTTCGTCTCTCACTTCCTTTAAACTTGCAAAGCCAACTCCGATATGACTAGCATCTAAATAGATCCCTTTAATATTCCCATCCGTCGCCGCATACTTGATCCTCGCCAAAATATCGTCTAGACCAATATTTTTAGTGGAATAACCTGGAAGATTGAGACTACCCAAAGGATTCGCTTCGCTTCTCTCTGAAATATCATAATCAAAGGATAGGTATAAAACCGAGTTGCTTTTAACAACAATCTCCTGATCCGAGGACGCCGAGCTGATGATGGCCCCAATAATCCCCATCAAAACAATAAACAATACAACAAAAGAGATCACAATCCCCGTAATTGTTGCCAGTACGTACTTAAAAAATGATTTCATATTTTGTAATTAAATCCGATCCATAATCGATCTTCCTGTGAAAAGACTTATTTTCACTAAAGGTAATGCAATATTTTTTATTCACCCAGTCTTTTATTTCATCTACCCCACATTTTATTCGCGAAATTAAGGCTCATAGCCTGAAAGAAAATTTACATATCCATAGACCATTAATACACTAACTCCAAAAAATAGCCGAAATTCAAACAACTAAGTTTCACAAAATCTTAATTTAGCATCATGAATCAGATTTATATACTATTGGGCACTAACCTTGGGGATCGTTTTCAACAGCTTGATCTAGCTAGAAAACAACTTGAAACACATGTTGGAGCAATTATTGAAGCTTCTTCGATCTATGAAACAGCAGCCTGGGGAGTTGAAGACCAACCGCCCTTTTTAAATCAGGTCGTTTTAGTGGCATCCCGGTTACAGCCCTTAGCATGCTTAAACCTGACACAACACATCGAACAGGAATTAGGACGTATCCGTATAAAAAAATGGGGTGAAAGAGTCATTGATATTGATATACTCTACTTTAACCAGGAAATTATCGATCTGCCTTCGTTGCAGATTCCACACCCTTTTATTGCTGATCGCAGGTTTACACTGGAGCCTTTAGTGGAAATAGCACCAGCCTATATCCATCCAGTTTACAAAAAAAATAACGTATATTTATTGAATAAATGCAAAGACGACTTACCTGTAAAGAAAATTAGCGACGATGAACCATATCGATATTGAACTGATCAACCAAAACATGTTTGACAACCAAGACTTAATCAAACAATTTGTATCCATGTATCTTATTCAAACACCTGTCGATTTCGACAAGCTCCGCGAAGCAGTGGCTGAGGGAGATCTTCAAAAGATTGGCGATGCTGCACATCATATCAAGCCGACTATGGACTATATCGGTGCCTTTCATCTAAAAGAAAAATTTGAGGAATTAGAGACCAATTCAAAGAACGAAGCATCTCTTGACAGCCTTCGGGCCACTTTTGGTGTTATCGATATTGAAATGAAAGAGCTTCTATTTGAATTGGAACAATATGAAAAAACGATCTAAACCAGATCGTTTTTTTTATTAAAATGCAATGCTGATAATAGGAAATATAAAATTAAAATAATCGGTAAAGCCATAAATTGACCAACAATAAACAAGATCAGCGTCAGGATCAAAAATATGAAGCGAAATTTATTCGTTTTCCAATCCATCGAACTAAATTTCATCGAAAATAACCTAATTTCACTTACCAAAAGATAACTGGTTAAAAGAACACTACCGATTAATACAATCGGATTTAAAACCAATTGTGGGTATTTGTCTGCTATATAAGGTAGAGAAAGCACATAAAATGTATTCATTGGCGTATTCAAACCAATGAAATCCGAAGTTTGGCGCTCATCCAGGTTGAACTTTGCTAAACGTAAAGCCGAGAAAACAGTAATGATAAACCCTAAATAAGGTAACAGAGAACCATCAGGAAATACCTTTGTCAACAAGGTAAACATGATTGTCCCAGGTAAAAAACCAAAACTGACCATATCAGCCAACGAATCCAGCTCCTTTCCTATTGGCGATTTAACATGAAGCAGTCTCGCTACCATTCCGTCAAAAAAATCGAATATCCCGGAAGCAAATACGCAAATAGTGACAACTTGAATATTGCCTTGCAATGCCATCAATACAGCGATACAGCCACTAAATAAATTTAGACAAGTCAGCAGATTTGGGATATGTTTTTTCATGTACAGGATCTATTTTATAAAAAAAGCCATCATTTGATTAAAAATGATGGCTAAAATATCAAAATTTGATGGGATTACCCATTCATACTGATCAAAAATTCTTCATTTGATTTAGTTCCACGCAATTGACCTTGTAAAAATTCCATGGCCTCTGTAGAATTCATATCCGATAAGTGGTTACGAAGTACCCAAATACGTTGTAATGTTTCTTTGTCAGTCAATAGATCATCACGACGTGTACTCGATGCAGTGATATCGATCGCAGGGAAAATTCGTTTGTTTGCCAACTTACGATCCAACTGTAATTCCATATTACCTGTACCTTTGAATTCCTCAAAGATAACTTCGTCCATTTTAGAACCTGTATCTGTCAATGCTGTTGCTAAGATCGTCAATGAACCACCATTTTCAATATTCCGGGCAGCACCAAAGAAACGTTTTGGTTTGTGTAAAGCATTCGCATCCACACCACCTGACAAAATTTTACCTGACGCAGGCGCCACTGTGTTATAGGCACGTGCCAATCTTGTAATCGAGTCTAACAAGATAACGACATCATGTCCACATTCTACCATACGTTTAGCTTTCTCAAGCACGATGTTTGCAATTTTAACGTGACGGTCAGCCGGCTCATCAAATGTCGAAGAAACAACTTCCGCGCGTACACTTCTCGCCATATCAGTAACCTCCTCAGGGCGCTCATCGATTAATAAGATAATCAAATAAACTTCTGGGTGATTTTTTGCAATAGCATTTGCAACCTCTTTCAACAAGTTTGTTTTACCCGTTTTCGGTTGAGCAACGATTAATCCACGTTGACCTTTACCTATAGGCGTAAATAAATCCATGATACGTGTAGAGTAATTTCCAACACCCATATCTAAATTTAAACGCTCATCAGGGAATAATGGTGTCAAATAATCAAATGGCACACGATCGCGTACCTCAGCCGGATTTTGTCCATTGATAGCCTCAACCCGTACCAGAGGGAAGTATTTTTCACCCTCTTTAGGCGGACGGATACAACCACGTACCGTATCTCCCGTTTTCAAACCAAATAATTTGATCTGAGATTGTGATACATAAATATCATCCGGAGAAGTCAGATAGTTATAATCTGATGAACGTAAGAAGCCATAACCATCAGGCATGATCTCCAATACACCCTCATTAACGATCACATTATCGAAATCTGTACTTGAAGAAGTGTTTTCTGCTTTAGGAGTTTGTGTTGCTTTTTCAGGTTGGGGGCCTTTATCTGCTGCTGGTGTATCTTCGGTTGCAACCGGGGCTTCGTCATGCTCAGAAACTTCACGTTTTCTTACCGTGACAGGTTCCGCAGTTTTTACGGTCCGCACACGTTTACGTGTACGCTCAGCATGTTCCTGATTATCTTCCTCTACTTTAGCTGCTTTTTCAGCTGGCGCTGGTGCTGCTTCCTCTTCCCCACCAGTATTGCTAATTCTTTCGATTAATTCTTGTTTACGCAATTTATCAGCATCTGCGATACCGATCAACTTAGCAATCTCGCGCAATTCCGATACGAGTTTAGCGTTTAATTCGTTAATATCCATTAATGTGTTGTGTATGATTTTTGGATTTTTTTTTGAGCTTTTTTCTGAATTCTGATTACACACTTAAACAAGTTTCCATGATTAAGTGAGATGAAGAACTTAATGATTTCTTTTAAACCCGAAGTGGATTAAATATTGAGAACCTAGACAAAGAAAAAAACAAATTTTGTTATTTCAAAATATTTCAAAAAAAATATTTACTATTGTAGCTAGTAAAACGATTTAACAACATTTTTAGATTGAATTTTATATTTTTTTTCATAAGTTCGTACCTTTCAAAATTTAAGTTTTTAGATCCCTTATATGGAACAGCAACAAACTAAAACCAATTACCCCGCACTCTACACATTGATTATTGTGTTTTTCTTTTGGGGGTTCATTGCGGCAGGGAACAGTGTTTTTATACCGTTCTGCAAAAATTACTTTCATTTAGACCAGTTTCAATCCCAGTTAATAGACTTTGCTTTTTATACAGCCTATTATATTGGTGCATTGTTACTATTTATATTCAGTTCAATCGGAGGAAAGGACCTGGTTGGAAAATGGGGATATAAAAAGAGTATAGTTTACGGTTTACTTTTCTCGGCCTTGGGTGCCGCAGCCATGATTGTTGCTGTCGAAGTAAACTTGTATGTTGGTATGTTATTGGGACTTTTCGTTGTAGCCCTTGGTTTTTCTTTACAACAGACTGCAGCAAATCCATTTGCGGTTTTATTGGGCGATCCAAAAACGGGTGCTTCCCGTGTGAACCTAGGCGGTGGTATCAACTCATTTGGTACAACAATAGGCCCTCTTGTTATCGGGTTTTCCTTATTCGGAACTTTTGAGCCTATTTCTGACTCCGAGATCGCCAACCTTCCGCTAAACAAGGTTGTTTATCTTTATATAGGTGTTGGTCTATTGTTCCTGTTGGCTGCAGCATTATTTAATTTCAGTAAAAAAGTTCCTGCTGGAATTAGTGATGAGCCAATGGAAAAAGCGAATAAAGCTTTACGTACCTTGATCATTATGACCATCCTCCTTTTTGGTATGTTCACGCCAGTGTTTTTAAGCTATAAGAGCGATTTAGCCTTGCAGGTAGAGCAGTTACACAAACAGGTTTCAAGTTTAACAGATCAGGTTCAGATCGATCAACTCAAACTGCACATTAAAGAAGTTGCCAAACCACTCGAAATGCAACGCATGTTATGGTTGGCAGGAGCATTGGTCGTTGTGATCGGTGGTTTATTGTTCTCCAATAAGAGCGCACAAAAAAATCCAGAAGGTTGGGGTGCGATGAAATATCCACAATTGGCTTTGGGTATGCTCGCGCTTTTTATCTATGTCGGTATCGAAGTCGCAATCGGTAGTAACCTCGGCGAATTATTAACATTGAAGGAATTTGGTCATTTGCAATCCTCGCAAATTACACCTTATGTATCCATGTATTGGGGGAGTATGATGATCGGTCGTTGGGCTGGTGCTATTACAGCATTTAACTTGAGTAAATCAACTAAAAATGGATTATTGATTATCGTTCCTCTGATTGCATTCTCCATTATCATCGGCGTCAATACGCTTGCAGGATTTGAGATGTCACATCTGTATTATTACGTCGTATGTATTATTCTTCAAATTGTAGCATTCTACCTAAGTAAAGAAAAACCTGCTCGCACATTGATTATTTTTGGATTATTTGGAATTATTGCGATGTTAATTGGCCTATTCTCATCGGGCACTATTGCAATCTATGCTTTCTTGTCAGGCGGTCTTGCATGTTCAATTATGTGGTCATCAATTTTCAGTTTGTCCATTGTAGGTTTAGGAAAATATACCGCTCAAGGTTCTGCATTCCTTGTAATGATGATTCTTGGTGGTGGAGTTCTTCCTCCAATTCAAGGAAAATTAGCGGATATTATCGGTATCCATAACTCGTATATTTTACCATTAATCGGATTCTGTTATGTTGTTTTCTTTGCGATATTTGTTAAGGGAATATTAACAAAACAAGGAATCAATATTGATGAAATAGAGGCTGAAGGAGGCCATTAACACCCTCACTAATTGTAAATAGTACACTATTTAAACAATTTTATTACACAGCTCAAAAACTGGCTTAACAACACCGTTAAGCCAGTTTTTTTATATAGTCACCAAAGTACAAAAATTTATTTTTTGAAAAATAAGCGGATAAATTATGATATTTAAAATTAAAAAATGTATTTTCGGGGAATTGATTAATGAATTGATTACTCATTTTATAACGATAAACACAATTAAAACTACTCAATAATGATAATCATTGCTGACGGGGGATCAACAAAAACAAACTGGTGTTTGTTAGACGATTCGAATAAAAAAATCTACTTCAATACGGAAGGGTACAACCCTTATTTTGTTGATAGTGAATACATTGTAAACTCCCTAAAAAAAGGACTACCGCAAGATTTACCTTTTGAAAAAATCTCAGAGGTAAACTATTATGGTGCAGGTGTTCATAACAAGGAAAAAGCACAAATTGTTGTTGATGCTTTAAAACAAGTATTTACTACAGCTGAAGTTGAAGTAGGACACGATCTTCTTGCAGCAGCAAGAGCATTATTAGGAACTCAAGCCGGATTTGCTGCGATCTTAGGAACAGGAACAAATTCTTGTCTATACGATGGTAAAGAAATCACATTAAACATCGACTCAGGTGCTTACATTTTAGGTGATGAAGGTTCTGGTAGTTATATTGGTAAAAAATTACTGGCAGATTATGTTCGTAATTTGATGCCTAAAGATGTTAAAGAAGTATTTTATAACACGTATAAAATGACAAAGGACGAAATTATGGACGCGGTTTATACCAAACCAATGCCAAATCGTTTCTGTGCAAGCTTTAGCAAATTTGTCTATGACAACAATGTAAATATCGAATACACACGCAATATTGTTGATGAAGCTTTTGAAGCATTTTTCAGAAATCTTGTCAGCAAATACCCTAACTATCAAAGCTATACTTTCAACTGTATCGGTTCGGTTGGTTACAATTTCAGAAATGTATTAGCAGAAAAAGCTGAGCAATATGGAATGAAAGTAGGCAAGATCTTGCGCTCCCCTATCGACGATTTAGTACAATTCCACATCGATAGAGCAGCAGCGACTGCCAAATAGAAAAAGAAAAATAATCTTTAACATAAGGAAAGGTATTCAATAAAATTGGATACCTTTTTTATTGCTCTTCCCCCAGTCCTCCGACCTCCCAATATTCTCCGTACCGAAAATTCCCTACTAATATTAATTTCCAATTAACTAACTCATACCGTTTTACAAGACATTTTAATGATTTAATAACAGGAATTTCATCGGTACAAAATAAAAGTATCTTTTTTTTGTAATAGAAGTTAACAGATTGATTAAATGAAATATTGCGGCTTAGAATAACTTCAAAAACGGTAAAAAAGGTCGTTTATGATCGATTCATTTCAGACAAATCCGGCAAAGGTCAAATATAGTCCTCAACAGACGCATAGAAAAAAAATCTACAAAGGACATCTTGGTAGACATAAATGAATAAACAAATTTATTGCAAATGAAAAGAAGCCTTGATATACTTGTAATCTCAGATTTACACCTAGGTACTTACGGTAGTAGAGCTAAAGAGCTTTTACTTTACCTAGAGTCCGTATCTCCCAAAATACTGATACTCAATGGAGACATCGTAGACATTTGGCAATTTAAAAAAAGCTATTTTCCGCAAGAACATCTAAAAGTCATCAAAAAAATCATTGACATGAGCTCTTCGGGGACAGAAGTACATTACATCACGGGCAACCACGATGAAATGTTGCGCAAGTTTACCGATCTAAAATTAGGTAATATCAAGCTGAGCAATAAACTCCTTCTTTCACTCAATAATCAAAAAGTGTGGATCTTTCATGGAGACGTTTTCGACGCGTCCATTCATCATTCTAAATGGTTGGCCAAACTCGGTGGATGGGGCTACGACAAACTTATCCAGCTCAATAATATCATTAATTATTGCCTAGATAAAATGGGTAAGGAGAAATATTCTCTTTCTAAAAAGATCAAAAATTCGGTTAAAAAGGCCGTCAAGTATATATCAGATTTTGAACATACAGCGACTGAACTAGCGATTGAAAAAAATTACGATTTCGTTATCTGTGGACACATCCACCAGCCTCAAATCAAAGAAGTCATTACCCGAAAAGGAACCTGCACGTATATGAACTCAGGAGATTGGATTGAAAACCTCAGTAGTTTAGAATATAAAAATGGGGAATGGAAGCTGTTCTATTTTGAAGAAAATAAAGAACAAATCCTGAAGAATAAAATCATCGATATCCCTCTTTTCAGCCTGGAAGATCTTAAAAAGATTGTCATCTCATAAAGATTGTCATGTCTTAATGAACACAACAGAGATCTGCATATAATCAGGAAAACACTAAAACAAAGCCGAGCAAGCTCGGCTTTGTTTTAGTGTTTATAGTTCAAATGTCGCACCGATTTTCGGCAATGACAATGAAATATCCTCATTTTGGAATTTATCCAAAGCTTGTTGTTTATCGATCGTTATTGGCGGAAATGAATCGTAATGGATACCAACTACCCGAGCACAATTCACAAACTCAGCCGCTTTAATTGCATCATCCACATCCATTGTATAGTGCCCACCTATAGGTAAAAATGCCCAATCCAGGTTCATGTCTGCCAGCAATTTCATTTCCATAGTCAGTGCGGTATCGCCGGCAAAATAAATTTTTTTGCCTTTTACATGGAAGACAAATCCCACAGGAAACCCGCCGTATTGACCATCAGGTGTACTATTGGTATGTGCAGCATACACCATCTTGACCGAACCAAAAGGCAGTTGAACTGTTCCGCCCAAGTTGAATTCGATCACCTTATCGTCAGGTACGCCCTGTCTTCTCACCCAGCCTGCAGTTTCAACAATCGCTAAAACAGTGGCATCGCTGTTTTTTTGAATCGTCGCCATATCGGCCACATGGTCCTGATGTCCATGACTTAAAAAGATATAATCCGGTTTAATTGTATTTACATCGATTTCTTTTGCAAGTGGATTATAAGTAACAAATGGATCTAAAAGAACCTTCGTTCCGTCAAAATCAAACTCTACACAAGACTGTCCGTAATAAGTTGCTTTCATGATAATATCGCTATTGATTAAATAATCCGCCTAATCCTCCTAGTCCACCCAACATATCTTTACTTGCTGCCTGCATTTCAGCCTGGCTGATATTCTCAGCTTGCGCAATTGCCTTATTCAGAGCAACCACAAGCAACTCCTCCAATTCTTCCTTATCTGCGTTTGATAAAAATACAGGATCGATGGTAACCTCTTTTATCTCTTTGTTTGCTGTCGCTACCACACGGATTAAACCACCTTCCACTTCACCAGACACAGAAATTGAATCCAATCTTTTCTTGATTTCCTCCGCCTTTTGCTGGGCTTGAAATAATTTGTCAAACATATTTATATCATTTATTTCAGGCCAATTTACAAAAATCTGCGCATACCTACTATTGCTAATTTACTTTCGCCAATGCTTCCCTTTTTTTCTGAAGGTGTCTGATCTTATTGGCCAGAAAGAACCTTCAGTTCGCTTTCATTGCTCTTGGTGTCTGCGAAGTCAGGAAGGTTTTGTATTTTTGCAACATGCAAAGCAATCAAGAAAAACTAGTCGCCCATATTTTGGACCAGTTGGACCTAAATCCGGCAGCTATTCCAGCTGAAACCTACGACACATTAATTTCAGATCGCCCTCAACTTGTCGACATTGACGATATGATCTCCTATATCAAACGTATCGGGACTGATCTCGATGCCATTGATAAAACAGTTGAACTGGTTGAAAAAATTGAAGACGAAACAAGTATTCTCATCCATAAGCTTAAGTTTATTTCGGCTACTGACAGGCCCAAGGTATTGGTACTGGACCAAATACAGCCGCTTGAAATAAACCGTTCTGCCTATCTGCAGGAAGCCATAAAAATAGCCGGTGGTATTCCAGTTACAACAGAAAATGAAGCCGATAAAATCATTGTCATCGGTCAGGGAGAACAGACATTTATCCAAATTCCACAATTGTTGAATTCGGCAGCTATCGCATCATCCAAAGCTATCGAGCTCGATCAGGTCTTCATCATGACCAATAAACAATTTGCACAGATTCCCGGATATAATTATTTGAGAGAACTTGAATCTTTAGCCGAAATTCTTCAGCCAAAGTATTTTGTGTATGGTCATGAAGGAAACGATTGGCTACAATTTCAACTAAGCTAAAAAACCAAAAATATAGGTATAAAAAAACAGCTCCAGTAGAACGGGAGCTGTTTTTTTATACTTTAGAATTTTAGTTGTATCTTCTGCGTAGGACGTTGTATAATTTTTCAACGGTATGCGGTTTATCTGCCCATTTATTTTTAATCGCATAATTTGTCTGCAAAAATGCATCCGCTTCCGCATAGCTTGTAAATCTATTCAATAATTCGACAGCCTCACTATACGCTAAACTATACCCATTAAACAAATCCTTAATAAATAAGAGCTTATCATTTAAGCTTATTCCTGCTTTAATATCTGTGAGTTTATCGCTATGTCCAGATTGATTTACCTGATAAACACGTTTCTGCACGCCAGCTTGCTTCTGTTGAGAGATAATTTCATTTAAGGTCAATGGTCTCGCGGGAGCTTCTTCAATGACCGTATTGATTTCTTCCTGAATAAACACTTCTTGCGGCTGCTCAATTACGACTTCTTTTGGTTCTTCGATGACTTCTGTAACGAAGACAGTAGGTTCTTCAACTTGCGCTGTAACTTCCTTTTCTGCCTGATAAGCTAATTCCTCCACTGGAGCAGCCTCAAAAACCGGTGGCGTTGCAACAACTGGCGGCGCGACAGGTTCAGCAATTGCAGGGCTAGGCTCTCCCGATTGTATCGGTTCACGATCAGAAACAAATGAGGTTTCTGGCTCTTCCAATTTTACAGGTTCACGTTCAGAAACAAGTGGGACTTCGTTTTCCTCCACACTAGTTTCTTCATTTGCTACAATGGCTTCTTCATTTCCACGGTTGAAATCTTCAACTGGTTGCGTTTCTTGAATCTCGCTTTCAGTGGGTTCAGCAACAACTTGCTGCGCTGAAGATCTAAGGGTGGAAGGCGGTGTAAAATAGTCGTTGAAAGCAATCTTCTTACTGTCTAAGGCAGCAGTACTTAACGTATGCTGCGATTGAGCTCCCTGAAGAACGGCCTTGGTCTTAAGTAAAGTTATGTAGGCAGCCACAGCCTGTGCCTTCGCTTCTAGTGTTACTAATTCGTTAATTTCGGACAAGCTGCCCTGTTCCGACAAGGTCAGATACTGTCCATTTAAATCCTGTAATAAATCGCCTATCGTATTAAAAATTTCCTCTTTAGTACCCATAATTCTATTTGAAATCACCAATTAATTATTTATAACACTTATACCTGCAACCGATCAAAAAGTGGAAAACCCAATCCTTTGATTTAGAAATATTTGGATTTACGCCCAATTTTTGCTACCCAAATTTAATATTTAATTCTGATATTAGCGGTGTCAAAAACAGAATATAATGGGAGGTCATTTTACAAAAATCACCTTATTTGCGGACCTTCCGACAAAATTAAATTAATCAAATGCTTTTTTCCGAACATAATTTGGCTTTGCGCCCCGCACAATATGGTAGCATTGAAATTGTCTGTGGATCGATGTTCTCGGGCAAGACTGAAGAACTGATTCGCAGGCTAAAACGAGCACAATATGCACGTTTGAATGTCGAAATCTTTAAACCAGCGGTTGACAAGCGATATGATGAAAAGTTGGTCGTTTCTCACGATAGCAATAGCATCCCATCAACACCCGTTGATCATTCTTCAGCCATCCTACTCTTAAGTTCATCGACCCAAGTTGTCGGAATCGATGAAGCACAATTTTTTGATGACGGTTTGACAGAGGTATGTGTCAAATTGGCAAATAGTGGTATCCGGGTGATCGTTGCCGGTCTCGATATGGATTTTCAAGGGCAACCATTTGGTCCAATTCCCAATTTAATGGCAGTAGCCGAACACGTCACGAAGGTGCATGCGGTTTGCATGCAATGTGGCGCTCCAGCGAATTATTCCTACCGCCTGACCAAGGATACGGAAACCGTGCTTTTGGGTGAAAAAGAAGCTTATGAACCACGGTGTAGACCTTGTTATTTCGGCTTGAATAAGTAAATGATCCAAAAAGTTAACTAAAATCTGCCAAAAGGACCATAAACGCTATTTGGCATAGGATTTGAAATATACTTTATAAATAAGAAGATTAACGCTTTTAATAGCGACAAAATACTTTTCATAATTTAGGTTTATAATTGGTTAGTTAGCACCTCCTTGCCCATCAAGGGGGTGTTTTTTTGTTAAAAAAGAACGCTGTCCCCAGGTTACTGAGCACAGCGTTCTTTTTTCATGAACTCCTATAGGCAAGGCTTAAGGCTGAACACCGTAATTTATAACCTTACGGCCAATGTTACCTGTTTGATCCATTCCCTCGACGATGACCTTGTAATTTCCATTTCCATCGGCATTATAAAATTGAATGGCAGCTTCCCCCGTCTCTGTGATTGAGACTTCCGGATTCCAGTAAATGGTCGTTCTCAAATCGTTTACAGCCTTTCTTTCCGGCGTATCGTATTTTGGAATATAGAATTTGCGTTCTTTAATATAACCTAGAGGATACATATCGATCACATTTGATTTTGGCAACATGCTCTCAATTTCACTCAATGACATTCGCGGTTTCTTCGCTTCCACTTTTTTCGTATAAATGGACACAACACCATTATTTTGATACATTCTGGAGACTGTTCCCAATTCATCACGTAAGAAGATTTCGATTCCTTCGATATCCGCGACATTGATGCTGTTCAATCCAGGCTCATCAATAGCCATACCGTTCAGAAAGAACTGAACAGGCGTGCGTCCCCCCGCATTATAATCGCGGGAAACATAATATTTCAATGTCTGCGGATCATAAGTAATGCCAGTTAATACCGTTTGAAGACACATGGTCAACACGTTACAACCGGTCAAACGCTCGGGTTCAATACGGTGTTCCGGCATGGATAAGCCCGAAATAGATGGAAAATCTTTATTGGTGATTGCTTTCTTCACTACGCCTGTCACTTCGACCTCATCCAGAAGGATCGATTTTCGATACTCTTTTCGGCTATTCGCCAAATAAGGAGCAAAAGCCTGGTCTATATTCGGCACAAAATAACTTTTATAGCCATTATTCTTATCGATCTCCGGGTAAAAGCTCTGATCCATATTAATAACCAGGCTCCGGTAATTGTCGTTAGAGCGGGCATTAACCGTTACTTTAGACGAGTCCGGGAACACAAGATCCTTAAAGGTGAATCGTCCATTCTGATCCGTATAAACGTCTTTCTTAATATTACGCGAAGGAACCGATAAAAGTAACCCTCCATTTGGATAAGGGCGTCCAGTATTCATCCGAAGTATACCGGATAATTCAATTCCTTGCTCGGGAAGAAAACTGATCTGTGGCAACTTCTCCGATATAAGTGTCGGGTAGTCAAATCGACGGTATCCCTGTGTCATTAATAGTGCATCCAGCGCTTTATCCCGATTGGGATTCTTTTCATCGAAATATGAATTTGGGTTTTCTACATTTCCTTTGAGGTCCGAAGTCAACAGAAAGTTGCTCACAATAGAGAGATCTGCCTGATCATTATAAGGAACTTTGGATTCGTCTATTACAGCGACTGAATAGCTTCCGGGGAACTTCTGCCCATTGTTGTCCACAGCAAGTTTAAGATTGACCAAGTCTTTAGCCTTATAGCTTTGCTTATCGCTGGTAACTTGAATATTTAAAAGCTTTTCACTTTGAACAAATGCCAAGCGTTCGCTGATAGGTTTTCCGTCCGGACTCAATAAGGTTACCTGAACAATACCATTTGGCAAACGCTCTTTCGGAATATTGACCAATGCAGACGAAGATTTTAAATTCACCTGTGCGCCAAAACAGAGATGGCCATTCGACTGAACCAAAACATAATAAGATTGCCCCGGGTTCTTTGAAAAATTCTCCTCGCTAGTTACCACGGCAAACTCCGCATTCGTGGCATCCTGTTTTACAAAAACAACATTTGCCTTGTCACTGACAACAGCCGGCAATTTGTATTTGCGCTCCTGTCCATTCTCAAACTTCACAACAGCTTGATAATTTTCTCCTGCGAGCGGCAGAAGAGAAAAATAGCCCATTCCAGTTCCAAAGTCTGCAAACTCCGCTACCGACTTGCCCTTTGAATCCAAAATACTACCTTTTACCTTTAGCCCCTTACCATCGGATCCAATGGCTTTAAATGCAACTTTTTTGGCCAATCCAGCGATAATATCACCCCCTTCAGGAAAGAATTGCACATCTGCATCCCACAAGGCATTTTTGAGCAAGAAGGAACTGGACAAAGGTTTTTCATTTTTATTTTCCTGAATGCTAATCTTCAGTTGTCCTTTCTCCAGATTTGCCTTTTCTTTTGCAGACAGATTTATGGTTACTTTCCCCAGCCCATCGGTCTCAGCTTTGCCCTTGTCGAAGGTTTCCCATCCCGACACAAACTCCCAATTGATTTTTGAATTGATCATCGGTTTTCCAGTACGATCGCGGAACTGTATGACAGCTTGGGTTTTATTACCACCAATGTTATTTTGAAATTCAATGTTCGTAATCAATTTCTTATTGATTACATCCCCGATTGGCACCACTTTGTTAAAAAAGTAAGCATTATCAAAGTTGGCCATCCATTTTGTGTAGGCCCTAAAGCGATAATTGTCCTGAGACATAAATTGAGGATCAAGTACAATCTGCCCATTTCCTACCCCTTTATCCAATGGAATTTTTAGTGTCTGAATCAGGGAATCGCGACTGTTCAGCACTTCCACATAAGCTATTTTACTCGGCTCATATTCGGCCAAATTGCGGGATAAATAGGTTGAAAACCAGAGAGTATCCCCTACAGCATAATAAGGCTTGTCGAAATGTAAATGTACCTTTTCAACTGGGTAAACCTGAAAATATTTCTGAACTCGTTCTACGATTGTATTAATAGGCAATGTAGGTGTAGTCTGGGCATAAGTGGTCCCTATTCCTAACAGTCCTATCGATAAAGTCAATAGTTTTATGTGCTTCATTGAAAGTCTTAGAATAAAAAATGAATAGCTAAATATATTCAATTTTGAGCAAAGACCAACCGCATTGGGGTATTTTTAACATTTATTATACCTATTCATGGGACGATTTCCGACGCGCTAAAAGTAATTAGAGCAATGGAGCCAAAAGCCTACAGATAGAATCTACTCCTCTTTTCCAGCGGCTTCGCTGCATCCACTTTCGAATTGTAATCAGGTCTGAAACTTCGATATCAGCCAAAAATTGTGCATTAAGACGGTCGCAAAGCGCTTTATCCGATACAATTCCCGAGATTTCAAAGTTGATGTAAAAACTTCTGATATCCAAGTTTGTCGTACCAATATAGGCCAGCTTCCCATCAATGCAGATGGTTTTGGCATGCAGAAATCCCTTTGTATAGAGGTATACATTAACTCCTCTTTCCAGTAGTGGTTTTATAAATGAGAAGGAGGCATGCTGTACAAAAAACGAATCAGACTGGGCCGGCAACATCAAGTCCACCCGGACACCGGAAGATACCGCGAGCATTAAAGCAGTCGTCAATTGATCGCTGGGAATAAAATAAGGTGTACACAACTGTATATATTCTTTTGCTTCGTTGATACCAGCAATAATTGCTTCCATATTGAAAGGTGCTGGCGATCCAGGATCACTGGCTGTAAATCCTACTCCACTCTCATCTTCATCGGTAAGTGGAAATCGGTTTAAATAACCACGCCCCAATTCAAACGGTTCTGCATCTGTCTGGTTCCAGCTGTTCCAAAACTGGATTTGCAAGGTATTTACTGCTGCGCCGACCACCATCATCGCCGTATCCCGCCAATAAATCTCATTTTTTCCGTTATTGATATATCGATCTGAAATATTGATTCCGCCGACAAAACCGATTTTCCCATCGATCACGGCTATCTTACGGTGATTTCGGTAGTTGCTATTCGCCAAGGAACTAAAGGTCACCGGAAGGAAAGCTTGAAACACAAAATCGGGTTTATGCCGCCGTAAATATTTAATCACATCCGGAGCACCAAAACTATCCAATATCAGGCGAACAGTCACGCCAGCCTTTGCTTTTTCTTCTAGAATATGTAAGATTTCCCGCCCTACATCATCCATTTCCCAGATATAATATTCCATGTGAATGGAATGCTGCGCAGCTTTAAGGCGATCTATAAGTACTGGAAACTTTTCTTCCCCATTGATAAACAGGGTGACATCGTTGTTGAGGGAAAAAGTAGAGATCTTTTGATTTTTAAGGTAGCGGTATACCATTGCCAAACTACCGATCCGCTCATTTAACGCATCGATATGTTCCTCCATAATTTCGGATTCCTTACGCCAGGCATCCATTAACTTTTTGGACTGCTCGCGATACACACGTTTCATCCTTTTGACCTTCTTAAACTTCTGACCAAAGAAATAGTAACTAAGCAAACCAACGCCAGGTAAGAAAACAATGACCATAATCCAGGCAATGGTCTTGGAAGGATTACGGTTTTCGATCAAAATCGTCCCGATTACACCGATATAAAGGATGAGTAAGGGAATCCAATAATAGGTTAATGCAATCTGTAAAATATGATGAAGTACCTCCATATTGTGTGCTAAGGGTTTTACCAAATATAATACTTAGCATCGACATATTGTTTGTCGTTAAACACAGTTTATTGCACCATCGACATGAATGAACGGACTTAAATAGGGAATATCTAAATTGGCACCCCGGAGTATAAACCATATTCCCAATAAGAAATAGAGAAAAGGAACCCATTTCGAAAATCCAATTTTGAAAGATCGGGAGAAATTTCCCAAAAAAGAAAACGCAAACAAGAGCGGGATAGTACCTAAGCCAAAAAACAACATAAAAAAGAAACTCTGCTGTGGGCTATCCGCATTTATGGACGACATAAGCGCCATGTAGACCATACCACAGGGCAACAATCCATTCAGTACACCGGCAACAAAGCTACCGCCCGGTTTATAGAGCCATTTCGACAATAACCGTACGATTGGCTGAACAGCCTTCGTCTGCCAGCTGGCAATTTTTCGATTATGTTTACCAATAAGCTGAAATAAAGCAATTCCAATCAGGATGACACCTGTAGCCCAGCTTAGACTACGCTGCCAGCCCTGGATCTGCGCAAATGTTCCGATCGTACCCAGTAAAAGTCCCAAACAACCATAAGTCAGTACCCTACCGGATTGATACAGTATTTTATTTAAGAAAACGTTCCAACCAAAGCCTTGCCTTCCTTCAATGGCGAAAATTAATGGACCACACATGACCGCACAGTGTATGCTTCCAAACAATCCCATGAAAAATGCAAAGTAGGTATAACTCATTTCCTTAAAATAAAATATGCTCTTCAAACAAAAAATCTTTACCTACACTCTTCCAGTCGATATACAAATTCCACATGCCTTTATCGAACGTGGAAATGGGCAGTGTATATAAATTGCCTGTTGTCTGAAATGGCAATTCTTTATCCAATCGATTGTCCGAAGGTTTTCGAAACAGCAATTTTCCTTTATTTTCTTTGGAGACAAAATGAATGTACAAGGTATCTTGCCTGATTTCGATTGTCGGTGATTCTTTCATCATCAAGACATTTTGCTTTTTGTCGTAAGCTTGATCATAATTTAGTCCCTGCTCGTAATAATCGTCTTCTTCCAGACTATCTGAATCGTGACTCACCATGTATATTCCTGCTCCGACTATACACAACATAAATACCGCCAAGGTTAAAAAAATCTTCGTACCCCAATTCATTGTTTTTCATTTTAATTCATACCCGGAGGTGCTATAAAAGTGGTTTTTAAACTTTCCACTTTCTTATCGCCCGAATAGATAGCTAATTTTACATTACTTTTATAAGTCTCAACATCCTTATTTGCGATAATTAGAAAAAAGCTCAGTGTCGCATGCCCATCTTTACTCAATTTTTGAATAGGATTGACCAGTTGAATCTTTAAACGCGGATCATCACAGACCAATTTAAAAGGCATTTCTTTACCAGACTTATTAATCAATTCCAAAGAATACAGGTTGCTTATTGTCTTATCATCGCGAAGCTGGTAGGTACTTCCCTTTGCCCGGAGCAACCTTCCATCCACCTGAGAACGATTGAACAACAGAAAACCAAAGACCGACATTAATGCAACCAACACGACCGAATAAGCTATTGCTCTCGTATTGCTTTTTTTCTTCAGTGTTCCTTCAATCTCACCCATTGGATAAAAGCCTATCAACTTTTTAGGCTTTCCGATTTTGTCCATGACAGCATCACAGGCATCTATACAGGCTGTACAACTTACACATTCCAATTGAAGGCCATTTCGAATATCAATTCCTGTGGGGCATACATGTACACAAAGCTTGCAGTCCACACAATCCCCTTGCGTCGTCACTGCATCCTTTTGCTGTTTTCCTCTTGGCTCTCCACGTCGATGATCATAGGCGACAGTTATACTTTGGTCATCCAGGAGTACGCCCTGCAATCTGCCGTAAGGGCAAATTGCAATACATACAATCTCCCTGACGTACGCAAACACACCATAGAAAACCAATGTAAATATGATTATTGATATCAGTCCACCGATATGTTGGTCCAATGGATCAGTGATAATCTTCATCAGCGCATCAACACCGATGATGTAAGACAAAAAGATATTTGAAATAAAAAATGATATGATCAAGAATATACCATGTTTCAAAATTTTTTTCAATTGTTTTTGATCCGTATTTGGTCCCGCATCCAATTTCTTTTGTTGCTGCCAGTCACCTTCGATCCAATATTCAATTCGTCTAAATATTAATTCCAAAAAAATGGTCTGAGGGCAAGTCCATCCACACCATACCCGTCCAAAGACAACAGTAAACAAAACCACACATACCATCACGATTAACATACCGAATACGAATATGTAGAGATCTTGTGGATAGAAAAGATTTCCTAAGATGGAAAACTTTCGCTCAATAATGTTGAACATGAGAAACGGTTCACCATTTATTTTGATAAAAGGAACGATAAACAAGAACAGCAGTAGTGAATACCCAACCCACTGTCTTTTTTTGTAAAGCTCTCCCTGCGGTTTTTTGGCATAAATCCATTGTCTTTTTTTTGACTTAGATTCACCGTTATTGGCATTATTCACGACTGCTGTACTCATTGCTATTTCAATTTACTACTCTGCTTTTTTATCTGCTTCAGCTGGACCTGTTTTGGCATCATCCGCTGCTTTCTCTCCGTTTGCCGCCTGACCACCGCCATAGGATACCTCATCACCTTGCGGAGCTTTAGGGTTAGCAGGGTTTGTATCCCTTAAGGTGACAATATAACTGGCAACCTGTGCGATTTGAGCGGGACTTAACGTTTGTTCCCATGGCACCATTCCTTTATCAGGAACACCATACTTAATGGTTTTGAAGATGTCTTTAATCTCACCACCATGTAGCCAAAACTTATCGGTCAAGTTGGGTCCGATACCTCCCTCACCACTACCTCCGTGACAAGCGACACAGTTTGCTGCAAAGATCGCTTTTCCATCAGCTGCCATTTCCGGCTGAAACTCCACGCTACTTTCGTCTACATTACTCGCAGAAGCAGTAAGATAAGCCTGACGCTCTTTCTCGGCAATGACCATCTCATGTTCATATTCCTGGTCCTGGTTCATTCCGATACCCGACACCTGATAAACAAATAAGTAAACAAGGCCGAAAAAAATCGTTCCATAAAAAAGGAAATTGAACCAGATCGGAATCGGATTGTCCAATTCGCGGATACCATCATACTCATGATCTATGACAATATCCTTTTCTTCTGAAATCGGTCTGATCCCCATGATCTTGTTCCACGACTTTTTCATCCAGCCCTTATTCGCCACCTTTTTGAGTTTTTCCTCCTGGGCCAATTCAGGCATGGTAATCTTAATGATGGATTTCATCGCGCGATTGACCATCAATGCCGAAGCGAGAAGAGCCAGCATCACAACGATCAATACAACAATTAAGATATCTGTGTATAAATTATCTGTACCGAATCCTATCGTAGATTGAACAACTTCTGCGGTAGCTGGTGCAGTATCCAATAATAAACTCATATATTATAGACTTTCAGGTGAATGATTCAGTTCCTTTTCTGTTTCATCTTCTTCCAAAGGCAATTCCTTCATATAAGTAACATAGTCTTTTTTCATTCGAAACAACATGATTGCTACTGAAATGAAGAATACCAAGAAGATCCAAAGTGATGCAATTAGATAAAGCTCACTGCCGTTTAGATTTGTTATTTGCTTAAACATGGCTTTATTGATTTGCGTTAACATTATCAGCTACTTTTGGAGCTGCTTTTATATCTGTTCCTAATCGCTGTAAGTAGGCAATTACAGCCACAATCTCACGGTCAGCTAACAAATTCACTTGATTTTGTTTTAGATCATCAGCAATTTTCTGTGCCTGTTTGGTGAGATCCTGTTCAGCATGTTCAATTTCCGCATCGGTATAGGGGATTCCCAATTTCCGTAACGCCTTCATTTTATCTTGCAGAATAGCATTATCCAGTTTCTGATCGATTAACCACGGATATGTTGGCATGATACTTCCAGGCGAGGTAATCGTTGGATCCAACAGGTGATCAAAGTGCCATTTGTTTGGATATTTACCACCGATGCGATGCAGATCAGGTCCTGTCCGTTTCGAACCCCATAAAAACGGTGTATCGTAAACAAACTCACCCGCCTTGCTATACTCCCCATAACGGGCGGTTTCGGATCTAAAAGGACGAATAGTTTGCGTATGACAGTTCACACAACCTTCTCGAACGTAGAGATCTCGTCCCTGCAGTTCCAATGCTGTATAAGGTTTTACGCTCGCAATTGTTGGAACATTTTTAGAAATTGTAAAAGTCGGCACCATCTCCACCATACCCCCGATGAGGATGGCGATAAGAGCCAGTACCATAAATAAAATTGGCTTACGTTCAAGGCGACGGTGTTGAGACTGTTCGTTTACTTGAACCGGCAATAATGCAGGAGCTTCTGCTGGCTCATTGGCCAAGAGCTTCCCTTGTTTCATGGTTTTGATCAAGTTAAAGGTCATTAGGAAGACCCCCGACAGATAAAGTGCACCACCTAGTGCGCGCATCATGTGCATCGGCAGAATTTCCAATGTTGTCGCCAGGAAGTTTGGATATTTCAAGACCCCTTCTGGTGTAAATTCTTTCCACATCAAGCCTTGTACTACGGCTGCCCAATACATCGGGATCGCATAGAACAAAATACCCAAGGTACCTATCCAAAAGTGTGTTGATGCCAATTTTTTAGAATATAATTCTGTCTTATATATACGTGGTATCAACCAGTACAGAATACCAAATGTCATAAACCCATTCCATCCCAAAGCACCTACGTGTACGTGCGCTACGATCCAGTCGGTAAAGTGAGCAATCGCATTCACCTGTTTCAAGGATAGCATAGGGCCTTCGAAAGTCGCCATACCATAACAAGTAAGGGCCACGACCATGAATTTTAACATAGGCTCTGTCCGTACCTTATCCCAAGCACCACGTAAGGTCAACAAGCCATTGATCATACCGCCCCAGCTTGGAGCAATCAACATAATGGAGAATACAACCCCTAAAGACTGTACCCAACCCGGTAGCGCCGTATAGAGCAAATGGTGAGGACCTGCCCAGATATAAATAAAGATTAAAGACCAAAAGTGAAGAATACTTAACTTGTACGAGTAAACAGGACGGTTGGCCATCTTAGGAAGGAAATAATACATCATTCCCAAATAAGGGGTTGTCAAGAAAAAAGCAACTGCATTGTGACCATACCACCATTGTACCAGTGCATCCTGCACGCCCTTGTAGACATAATAGCTTTTCCAGCCAGCTACAGGCAATTGGATGGAGTTAACAATATGCAATACGGCTACTGTAACAAATGTGGCAATATAGAACCAAACTGCGACATACATATGACGTTCGCGTCGTTTGATAATAGTACCGAACATATTGATTCCAAATACCACCCAAATGAAGGTAATTGCGATATCAATAGGCCACTCCATTTCGGCATACTCATGGCTTGAAGTAAGACCGAGTGGTAAAGTAATAGCCGAGGCAACAATAATTAATTGCCAACCCCAAAAATGGAGTTTGCTCAAAGCATCACTAAACATTCTTGCTTTAAGCACCCGCTGTAAAGAGTAGTATACTCCCATAAAAATACCGTTACCCACGAAAGCAAAAATCACCGCATTGGTATGTACAGGACGTACACGGCCAAATGTAGTAAATTGCAATCCGAAGTTCATCTGGGGCCAAACAAGCTGCGTCGCCACAAGCAATCCTATGGTCATACCAACTATTCCCCAAATAATGGTAGCGATTCCGAAATTCCTGACAATCTTGTTGTCGTAATTAAATTGCTCTAACTGCATTACTTAAATTGTTGATTCTGGTTCAAAAGTAAGCAGCAATTTATGACAATCTAATGATGGGTAATGCGTACAAAAGTGATGTACGTCACTTTTGTATTACCGGATTACAAGGTTTAGTTACTAATTTCGGCTACTGGTTCTAAATGACTTAGCGAAAATTGAGATCCTGAAAGGTACTTTTCACCAGTAGATCTGAAATCAAAAGTGACGTACATCACATTTCCCGCCGTACAATACGCGATAACACACCAAATCTCATCACAGTGGCAGACCTTAATCTTTCAATGTATTGCACTATCCAACTGTAGCCAGTGAGCCAAAGCCTTTTCGGAAAGGAGCAGTAGGAGGTGGCTTGAATAGGGACAGTAGAGGCTCTAGGACAGCGCCAGTCGGGGAAGTACGGAAGATATGCAATAGCATTGTACAGGGAAGTACGGAGGATATGCAATAGCATTGTACGGGGAAGTACAGGCAGGTA